>NZ_CP024903.1:1854810-2163945 GCF_003330765.1 Burkholderia pyrrocinia
CGCGATGGTGCCGATGTGCAGCCCGTCGTTCCTGAAGCGCCACGGGCCGTTCCGCACGCCGGCCGATCTCGCGCGCGCGCCGCTCGTGCACGACGAGGATCGCAGCACGTGGGTCAACTGGCTGCAGGGCGCCGGCGTGCGGCATGTGTCGCACGCGGTGGGACCGATGTTCGAGGACGGCCAGCTCACGCTGAGCGCCGCGCGCGCGGATCTCGGGGCCGCGCTGCTGCGCGCGCCGCTGGTCGAGCGCGAGCTGGCGAACGGCGAACTCGTGAAGCTGTTCGATCATGTGCTCGACGACGGGCGCGATTACTACCTGTGTACGCGCGAGGACGCGGACATGCCGGACGGGGCACGGCGGCTCGCGGCGTGGTTGAGGAAGATGGCGGGGATTTGAGCGGGCCAGGCCGCCGCTGCGCCGTCGGTCGACTGATCAGGGAAGCGACATTCACATCCGGACATGCCGCGACCTTGCCCTTCTTCTGCCGGATAGCCAGGATGGGCGTGTCACATAACGGAGGTAGCAATGACCAGAGTTCCTGTCGATCTGTCGGATGACCTGCACGCGGCGCTGACCATCATCGCGGCGATCAATAGCAGTTCCCCGGCCGAGATCATCCGTGACGCAATCGATGCGTATATCACGCAGCACGCGGTGACACTCGCTGACGATGTGTTCGGTCTATGGAAGGGCCGCGCGGTCGCCGGTCTGGAGAGCTTGCGCTCGGAGTGGTGAAGCCCACGCAATCAAGGGCCGGAAGCAGATAGGAATTTCCGATGCCTCGGATTGAAACAAGCAATTTCACAACTTCAGGGTGAACCCGGATACTGGCAACACTCCACTCACCACTGAAGCAAAGGAAATCACCAGATGCCGATCATCAACACCCAAATCAAGCCGTTCAAGGCAACCGCATACCACAACGGCGATTTCGTGACCGTTTCCGACGAGAACTTCAAGGGCAAGTGGTCCGTCGTCGTGTTCTACCCGGCCGACTTCACGTTCGTCTGCCCGACCGAACTGGGCGACCTCGCCGACCGTTACGCGGAATTCCAGAAGCTGGGTGTCGAAATCTACGGCGTGTCGACCGACACGCACTTCACGCACAAGGCATGGCACGACACGTCGGACACGATCGGCAAGATCAAGTACCCGATGATCGGCGATCCGACGCTCACGCTGTCGCGCAACTTCGACGTGCTGATCGAGGAAGAAGGGATGGCGCTGCGCGGCACGTTCGTGATCAACCCGGAAGGCGAGATCAAGCTGTGCGAAATCCACGACAACGGCATCGGCCGCGACGCTGGCGAACTGCTGCGCAAGGTGCAGGCTGCGCAATACATCGCGGCGCACCCGGGTGAAGTGTGCCCGGCCAAGTGGACCCCGGGCGCGGAAACGCTGACCCCGTCGCTCGACCTGATCGGCAAGATCTGACGATCGCTCCGCGCGCCTCGCACGAGGCGCGCGACGGCGGGCCGCCGCATCGCGAGGCCCGCGCCCTCCTCCGGCACGACGTGCCCGACCAGAACAATCAATACGGAATCCGAAACGCCATGCTCGACGCCAATCTCAAGAACCAACTGAAAGCGTACCTCGAAAAAATCACGCGCCCGATCGAACTCGTCGCCTCGCTCGACGACAGCGCGAAATCGCAGGAACTGCTGGCGCTGCTGAACGAGATTGCGTCGCTGACGGATCGCGTGACCGTAACCGAACGCCGCGACGACGCCGAGCGCAAGCCGTCGTTCTCGATCGGCGAGCCCGGCAAGCCGGCCGGCATCCGCTTCGCCGGCATCCCGATGGGTCATGAATTCACGTCGCTCGTGCTCGCGCTGCTGCAGACGGGCGGCCACCCGATCAAGCTCGACGACGACGTGATCGAACAGATCCGCGCGCTCGATGGCGACTACGCGTTCGAAACGTATTTCTCGCTGTCGTGCCAGAACTGCCCGGAAGTCGTGCAGGCGCTGAACGTGATGTCGCTGATCAATCCGCGCATCCGTCACGTCGCGATCGACGGCGCGCTGTTCCAGCATGAAGTCGAGTCGCGCCAGATCATGGCCGTGCCGACGATGTTCCTGAATGGCGCATCGTTCGGCCAGGGCCGCAGCAGCGTGAAGGAAATCCTCGCGAAGCTCGATACGGGCGCCGGCGAGCGCGCCGCGAAGTCGCTCGAAACCAAGCCGGTGTTCGACACGCTGATCGTCGGCGGCGGCCCGGCAGGCGCGGCCGCGGCAATCTACTCGGCGCGCAAGGGTATCGCGACGGGCGTCGTCGCCGAGCGTTTCGGCGGCCAGGTGCTCGATACGATGGCGATCGAAAACTTCGTGTCGGTGCAGGAAACCGAAGGGCCGAAGTTCGCGACCGCGCTCGAGCAGCACGTGAAGCAGTACGACGTCGACATCATGGACGTGCAGCGCGCCGACGCGCTGATTCCGGGCGACGTGCACCAGATCCGCCTCGCGAACGGCGCGGTGCTGAAGGCGAAGACGATCATTCTCGCGACCGGCGCGCGCTGGCGCGAAATCAACGTGCCGGGCGAGCGCGAATACCGCAATCGCGGTGTCGCATACTGCCCGCACTGCGACGGCCCGCTGTTCAAGGGCAAGCGCGTCGCGGTGGTCGGCGGCGGCAACTCGGGCGTCGAGGCCGCGATCGACCTCGCCGGCCTCGTGAAGACCGTCACGCTGATCGAATTCGGCGCGCAACTGCGCGCGGACGAAGTGCTGCAGCGCAAGCTGCGCAGCCTGCCGAACGTGACGATCGTCACGCAGGCGCAGACGACCGAGCTGACCGGCGACGGCAGCAAGCTGAACGGGCTCGTCTACAAGGATCTGGGTTCGGGCGAAACGAAACGCATCGATCTCGAAGGCGTGTTCGTGCAGATCGGCCTCGTGCCGAACACCGAATGGCTGAAAGGCACGGTCGAACTGTCGAAGCACGGCGAGATCGTCGTCGATGCGCGCGGCGCGACGTCGGTGCCGGGCGTGTTCGCGGCCGGCGACGTGACGACGGTGCCGTTCAAGCAGATCGTGATCGCGGTCGGCGAAGGTGCGAAGGCATCGCTCGGCGCGTTCGACCACCTGATCCGGCAGGACGTGGCGCCGGCAGCAGCCGCTCGGCCGCAGGCCGAAGAAGCGGTCGCCGCGTAACGCACGTCGGCGGCACGTCGGCGGCACGTCGGTACAACGGTTTGTCTCTCTTGGCCCCGCATGCCTTGGTCGGCGTGCGGGGTCCTTTTTGTTCCGAAGCCGATCGCGGTTACTTGGTCGCGGTCGGGCTGCCGTTCGCCGGTGCTGGCGTCGTCGACTTGAAATTGCTCGATTGCCTGACCAGTTGCTCGGTCATCGCGGCGGCCACCGGATTCGCGCCCGACGACGAACCGCCTTGCCGATATGAACCGGTGCCCGCCGACATCGACGACGTCGACGACATCGACGGAGGCGGCAACGACGGGTCGAGCTTCGCCGATTCCCTGACGAGCGCGGCCGTCTCCGGCGTTTCGGATTTTGTTGTTGCGGCAGGTGCTGCGGCCACGTGGCGTTCGAGGCCGTCGCGCTTGCGCGGCGCACGTTGCGTGACCTGCGCCGGCGCGGCCGGCGGTGCCGGTTGTGCGGCCGGCGGGGTCGAATCCTGCGCATCGACCGTCACGACGTTGACCTTCGGCGGCGGTGCGCTCGGCTTCGCCACCGGCTGCGCTTTCTCGCTGACTACCGGAACGGCTGGAACGGCGGGGACAGATGCAGGTGCGGCGCTGACGCGCGCGGGTGCTGCCGGCGCGGGCGCCGGTGCGGGTGGAGGCGGCGCGACAGCCGCCGGTTGCGGTGCCTTGTCGGCACGGGCTGCCAGCGCGGCGGCCGGTGCCGGCGGCGCAATGGTGCCCTGCACCGCGTGCTCGTTGCTCGCGGGCGCCGCGGCAACAGGCGCGGCCGAATCGCCGATGCCGGCGTCTTCGATCGCACGGTGGTCCGCGCGCAGAAGCATCACGTATGCGGTGCCGGCCGCGGCTACCAGGAGCCCTCCGGCGATCATCAATGTCTTGCGGGTACTCGTCATGCTTGCTCACCGATCATATCGTCGTGAACAAGCCATCATACGCGGCCATCGGCCGTTGATCCCGCATGAATACATTTGGTTGCATTGATGCCGGCACCACATCGGCAAAGCGTTCGTCAGACGTATCGCCGCCCCTGTTCCGGCACGGTCAACGCGCGGCCGTTACTCCGGAAACGGCAAATCGGTTTGCCCGTTCGCGCGCATGCCGAACGTGTTGAGCGTCATCGCGACGAGCGCGTAGTAGCCGAGCAGCGCAACGAGATTCACGACGGTTTCGTGGCCGAAGCGGGTTTCCGCACGCGCGAACGTCGCGTCGCTCACGCGCCGCGTGTCGTACAGCTCGCTCGCGAACGCATGGATCAGCGCATCGTCGTCCGACTCGAATGCGGGCGCGACGCCGCGCCGGATCGCGTCGGCTGTCGCGGCCGGCACGCCCGCGTCGAGCGCGATCGGATGGTGGATGTGCCACTCGGCCTGCGAGCGCCAGCGCGCGGCCGTCACGAGAATCGCGAGTTCCGACAGCCGCAGCGGCAGGCCGGTGCGATAGCGGCAGAACGCGCCGAGCCGCTGCGCGTGCTGGGCCAGCTCGGGGCTCGCGATCCAGCCGAGAAACGGCCCGTTCAGGTTGCCGCGCGGGCCGCCGAGAATCTCGGCCAGCACGGCCTTCTGTGCGTCGCTGGCCGAGGCGGGATCAAATGGTGGCAGTCTGTCTGTCATGGTGATGATCCGGTGAGGTTCAGTGCATCGATGCCGTCACGCACCGGCCGACGCGAGCGCCGCGTCGATCGCGCCGGACAGGCGCTCGACGATCGTATCGATCTGCTGCGCAGTGCAGATGAACGGCGGCGCGATCAGGATGTGATCGCCGTGAACGCCGTCGATCGTCCCGCCCATCGGATACACCATCAACCCGCGCTGCATCGCTTCGCGCTTGACCGCCGCATGCAGCTTCAGCGCGGGATCGAAGGTCGCCTTGGTGTCGCGATCGCACACGAGTTCGACGCCGACGAACAGCCCGCGGCCGCGCACGTCGCCGACATGCGGATGCGCGCCGTAGTGCTCGCGCAACGACGCGCGCAGTTGCTCGCCGCGCGCCTTCACGTTGTCGAGCAGCTTCTCGTCGGCGATCACGCGCTGCACCTCGAGCGCGGCCGCGCATGCGGTCGCATGGCCGAGGTACGTGTGGCCGTGCTGGAAGAAGCCCGACCCGTCGACGATCGTCCGGTAGATGCGGTCGCTGACGAGCGTCGCGCCGATCGGCTGGTAGCCCGCGCCGAGCCCTTTCGCGATCGTCATCAGGTCGGGCGCGACGCCGTCTTCATCGCACGCGTACAGGTAGCCCGTGCGCCCCATCCCCGACATGATCTCGTCGAGAATCAGCAGCACGCCGTACTTGTCGCACACCGCGCGGATCTTCTTCAGGTACGTGCGCACCGGCGGCACCGCACCGGCCGTTGCGCCCACCACCGTTTCCGCGACGAACGCCGCGACGTCTTCCGCGCCGAGTTCGACGATCTTGCGTTCGAGCTCGTCCGCCAGACGCTGCGCATACGCTTCGTCGGTTTCTCCCGCCTGCTGGTCTCGGTACGCATAGCACGGGCTCACGTGATGCGCTTCGATCAGCAGCGGCAGGAACGGCTCGCGCCGCCACGCGTTGCCGCCGATCGCGAGCGCGCCGAGCGTGTTGCCGTGATAGCTCTGGCGCCGCGCGATGAAATGGCGGCGCTGCGGCTCGCCCTTCTCGACGAAATACTGGCGCGCGAGCTTCAACGCGGCCTCGATTGCCTCGGAGCCGCCCGACACGAAATACACGTGTTCGAGGCCGGCCGGCGCGGCATCGACGAGCCGGTCGGCCAGTTCCTCGGCCACGTCGGTCGTGAAGAACGACGTATGCGCGTACGCCAGTTGCTGCGCCTGCCGCTTGATCGCGTCGATCACGCGCTGGTTGCTGTGGCCGAGACACGAGACGGCCGCGCCGCCGCATGCGTCGATATAGCGTTTGCCGGTCGAGTCGATGATCTCGATGCCGTCGCCTGCGACGGCGACGGGCAAGGTAGCGCGCGGAGCGCGATGAAAAACGGTCGTCATGCGTTGCCTCATGGATCAGGACGCGCCGTGCGCGCGTCCGGACGGCACGATGCGCGTCGCGAAACGCTGCGTGCCGTGTTGGTGAACGGTAACGTCGATCGCCGCCGCGCCGATCGCGAACACCGCCGTTGCCAGCGTGTTCTCGTCGTCGGGATCGGCCGGATCGTCGCGGTAGATCGGCAGCCCTTGCGGCGCACGATCGCCGAGCACGCGCAGCAGCGCGGCTTCGTCGATCGCGTCGATGCCGGGCGTCAGCGCGTCGACGCGGCGCTGGCGGTCGGCCGACGATTGCGTGACGATCTGCGCTTCCGCGTCGCAGCCGGGATGCACGAGATGGTTCGCGTGACCCGCGAGCCTCGCCACGTCGACGACCGAGCAGCGCGCCGCGCTCGCCTCGATGCTCAGCAGCCGTGCATCGCCGGTCGCGCCGAGCGTGTGATGAAAGCCGCTCGCGCGCGCATGGCCGCGCAGCACGTCGGCCGCCGCGTCGAGCGACGTCGCATCGAGCACGGCGCGCGCGAGGATCATCCGCGGCACGCCCGGCGCGGGCGTCCGGATCCGCAGGTTGTTGATCGCCTGCGCGATGCCCACGCGGTTCGCGGCAAAGGTATGGCCCGGCAGCGAACCGGGGTAGTAGAAACTGATGAAGCCCGGCTTGCCCTTAGGCTGCACGTCGACGAGCAGGCAGCGCTCGCGCAGGAACGGATCGCCGTCCTCGTTGTGCGCGATCCAGCGCGTGCCGTCCGCGTCGCGCGCGGCCAGCGTCGTGCAGCCGTCCGGCGCATTGTGGATCAGCTCGCCGCGGCAGTTCCACAGAAAGATGTCGTCGGCCGGCCAGCCGATGCCCGCCGCGATCCCGTCCAGTTCCGCGACGAGATCGGGGTACGCGGCCAGCGCGGCCTGCCGCAGCGCATCGACGAATGGATCGCCGCGCCAGCGGCGCACGGCCTGCCACGCACTGCTCTGCTGCATGTACGCGTCGAACACGGGACGGGCGAGCTCGCCGAGGCGCACGCCGATGTCGAACGGCTCACCGGCGATGACGGGAGAAAGGAAAAGCGGCATGTCGAATGTTTCGGTTTCGTTCAGGACACGTGTTTCAGGAATTCCTTCAGGCGCGGCGTCGGCGGCCGGTCGATCAGGTCGACCGGATGGCCGTCCTCGGCGATCCCGCCCTGATCCATGAACAGCAGGCGCGTGCCGACCCGCTTCGCGAAGCCGATCTCGTGCGTGACGACGATCATCGTCATCCCTTCGGTCGCGAGATCCTGCATCACTTTCAGCACTTCGTGGCGCAATTCCGGATCGAGCGCGGAGGTAGGCTCGTCGAACAGCATCAGCCGCGGGCGGATCGCGAGCGCGCGCGCGATCGCGACGCGCTGCTGCTGGCCGCCCGATAGCTCGGACGGGTAATGATTCGCGCGCGATTCGAGGCCGACCTTGTCGAGCAGCGCCATCGCCTGGTCGCGCGCGTCGGCGCGCGATGCGCCGCGCACCTGGGTCGGCCCGAACATCACGTTCTCGAGCGCGGTCATTTGCGGAAACAGGTTGAACTGCTGGAACACCATGCCGGCCTCGAGCCGGATGTTGCGGATCGTCGTCGCGTTGCCGCGCACGCTCTGGCCGTCGACGAGCAATTCGCCGCCCGTGATTTTCTCGAGCGCGTTGATACAGCGCAGCATCGTCGATTTGCCCGAGCCCGACGGGCCGACCACGACGACCACCTCGCCCGCGTCGATCTTCAGGTCGATGTTCTTCAGCACCGGTACATGGCCGAAGCTCTTCGACACGTTCTGGAATTCGATCATGCTCATAAGATCCGCATCCTCTTTTCGACGAGCCGCAGCGTCAGCGTCATCGCGCCGGTCAGTATCAGGTAGATGACGGCCACCGCACTCCAGATCTCGACCGCCTGGAAATTGCCCGCGATGATTTCCTGCCCCTTGCGCGTCAGTTCGCCGACGCCGATCACGATGAACAGCGACGTGTCCTTCAGGCTCACGATGCACTGGTTGCCGAGCGGCGGAATCAGCCGCCGGAACGCCAGCGGCCCGACCACCTTCAGCAGCACGCGCGGCATCGACAACCCCATCGCGAGCCCCGCTTCGGTCAACCCCTTCGGGATCGACAGCAGCGCACCGCGCACCACTTCCGCGAGATACGCGCCGGAATTCACCGTAATCGCGATGATCGCGGCCGTCAGGCCGTCGATGCGGATGTGCGCGAGCAACGGCAGCGCGAAATACAGGAACATCACCTGCACGACGATCGGCGTGCCGCGAATCAATTCAATATAGACCTGGACGAGCACGTTCATCGCCTTCGGTCCGTATGCGCGGAACATGCCCGCGATCATCCCGACGATGAAGCCGCCCACCAGCCCGAAAAGTGCGATGAACACCGTCAACCGGACCCCGTCCATCAGGTCCGGCAGCGCCGCCCAGATCGCCGACCAATCGAAATTCACTTGTCGCTCCCCGTTCGATTCAAGACTCGCGCGGCCCCGAGGCCGCGCGCTGATGCGCCGTCACGCTCACATCTTCGGCGGCTCGGCGCCGAACCACTTCTTGTAGATCTGCGCGTAGCGTCCGTCGGCCTTGATCTTCACGAGCGACGCGTTGACCTTCGGCACGAGCGCGCTGCCCTTCGGGAAGCCGATGCCGTACTTGTCGCCGCTGACCGGCTGGCCCGCGACCTTCACCTTGCCCTTGCCTTCGTTGTTCACGAAGAACAGCACGTTCGGCGTGTCGTGCATCGCCGCGTCGACGCGCCCGGCCTCGAGCGCGAGATACGCCTGGTCGATGTTCGGGAACTGGCGGATCTCCTTCGGCTTCAGGTGCGCCTTGATCCAGTCGATCGTCGCGGTGCCCGTCTTCGCGGCGATCACCTTGCCGTTCAGGTCGTCGATCGACTTGATCGTCGTGTTGCCGGTCTGCACCATCGCCGCGAGGCCGCTGTCGTAGTACGGCGCGGAGAAGTCGATCGCCTTCTTCCGCTCCTCCTTGATCGTCATCCCCGACAGCGCGACGTCGATGTTCTGCGTTTGTAGCGCCGGAATCAGGCCCGCGAAATCCATCGGCTGGATCGTGTATTTCCAGCCCTGGTCCTTCGCGATTTCCGCCCACAGATCGAGATCGAAGCCGACGTACTTGTCGCCCTGCTTGAACTCGAACGGCATGAACGACGTATCGGTCCCGACGACGAGCGTCCTGGTATCCGCGTGCGCGAGGCTTGCGCCGAGCGCGGCGACCACCGCGACGGCTTTCAGGAAGGAACGGCGACTCATGGTTTCTCTCCGCATGATTGAGCGATGTGGCCGGCCAGCCGGCCGGCGGGAACGACGACATCAAGCCGCACCGCAACATGCGATGTCGAATTAGACCTTAGTGCAACAAGTGTTGTCAATGGCGATACTACGACAACAAAAAAGTCCGCAACGGATAAATGCATCGAGACAAACCCGAGCCGCGCGGGCCGGATAGATCGGAGGAAAGGGAGGAGATTGCCGGGGCGAAACGCCCCGCCGGATCGCGGGAGGATGGCGGAGCGTGAGGAGAGGATGGCGGCGCCGGGTGCGGACGGTCGGCAAATCAACGCGGCGCGGTGCCGGGCTGACCGTGTGCGCGAAGCCGGCAACCGCCGGCGCGGCTCAACGAACGGTGCGGAATGCGCGCGGCAACGCCGGACGGCGACGCGACACCAGCTGCTCGATCCGTTGATCGCGTTCCTGCGCCGCGAAGCGGATGCGCCGCCGTGCGTCACCAAGATCGTTGCACCCGCATCCAACGACAGTCACGCGCGGGGCGCGGGCGGCGCCTAGGGTCTGTTCACCGGCCCGTCACGGCGCGGCGAAGAACAGCGCGACGACGCACGCCATCCCGCCGAACCACACGAGCGAACGCAGCGACGCCCAGTTCAGCAGGTACATCAGCGTATAGGCGACGCGGATTGCGACGAAGCCCATCGCGAGCTGGTCGACGTGGTGCGCGTTCGCGCCGTTGTGCCACGCGACGACCAGCGCGGCCGTGAACAGCGCAAGCGCTTCCCATGCGTTCTGGTGCGCGGCCTGCGCCCGCGCGCGCCAGCCTTCGAGCTTCGCCAGGTACGCGCGCGGCGCACGGTTGTCGTAGCCCTTGCGGGCCTTGGCCAGGAACGTCAGCGGGAACGGCAACAGCGCCACGATGAACAGGCACAGCTGGGACGTCGTCATCAAAGTCTCCTCCTTTTATGATTACATTGATCAATGACAAGATCGCCGAGAGCTTAGCATTGCGCCGCGCTGTTCGCGCACCGATTTTCTAGACGGGGGGCTCGGCCGCACGGGCCGCCGACGGCCCGACCAGCCCGGTTCGCCACCAAAATTTCCACCAAATCGTCCGCAAATACGTTAATTAAAACTGGTCGAACACCAATAAGATAGTGCCCAACACTGGCTCGGCGCGTTACCGCGCCAGCCTGCCGATCGTGCCGCACACCGTCCGACATCCGACCCGAGCCATCGCCATGCCCCGTCCCATCGTCGCCCATATCCGCCCCGACGCCGTCCGCCACAACCTCGACTTCATCCGCCATACCGCCGCGCAATCGCGCGTGTGGGCCGTGATCAAGGCCAACGCATACGGCCACGGCATCGAACGGATCTACCCGGGCCTCGCGGCCGCCGACGGCATCGCGCTGCTCGATCTCGACGAAGCCGTGCGCGTGCGCGAACTCGGCTGGGACAAGCCCGTGCTGCTGCTCGAAGGGATCTTCGAGCCGGCCGACGTCGAGCTGGCCGATCGCCACCGGCTGACGGTGGCCGTGCACTGCGACGAGCAGCTCGACCTGCTGATCGCGGCGAAGCCGCAGCAGCCGATCGACATCCAGCTCAAGATGAATTCCGGGATGAACCGGCTCGGCTACCGGCCCGGCGCCTTTCGCGCCGCGTGGGAACGCGCGGCGAACACGCCGTCGATCGGCAAGATCACGCTGATGATGCATTTCGCGAACGCCGACGAAGGCGAGGTCGACTGGCAGCTCGAGCAGTTCGACGCGACCACGGCGGGGATTCCGGGCGAGCGCTCGGTGTCGAATTCGGCGGCCGTGCTGTGGCATCCGCGCGCGCACCGCGACTGGGTGCGACCCGGCACGATCCTGTATGGCGCGTCGCCGACGGGCGCGTCACGGCATATCGCCGACACGCCGCTGATGGCCGCGATGACGCTGACGAGCAAGATCATCGGCGTACAGACGCTGTCGCCGGAAGAAACCGTCGGCTACGGCCGCCGCTTCACGGCCGACCAGCCGATGCGGATCGGCGTCGTCGCGTGCGGCTACGCGGACGGCTATCCGCGCCACGCGCCGACCGGCACGCCGATCGCGGTGGACGGCGTGATGACGCGCGTCGTCGGCCGCGTGTCGATGGACATGCTGACCGTCGACCTGACGCCGTGCCCGAATGCGGGCATCGGGTCGGGCATCGAACTGTGGGGCGACCAGGTGAAGGTGGACGACGTCGCGGAAGCCAGCGGCACGATCGGCTACGAGCTGATGTGCGCGCTCGCGCGCCGCGTGCCGGTCGTGATCGTGCCGCCCGGCGTGTCGACGGTACAGCCGGCGCTGCGGACCGGGAGCTACGGGCGCTAACCCCGGTCAATGCGGCGGCGCGCTGCCGCGTCGCCGCGCATGCCGCGTCACTTGCGGGCCGCCTCGGGCGGCCCGTTTGCGTTCCGGCGAACCAGAAACCCGGGCCGGCGAAAACGCGTTACGGCCCTTCCGACGCGTTCCCTGCCCGCGTCCGGCAACGCGTTACGAACGCCACGTCGGTTTCCGTTTCTCGAGGAACGCGTCGATCCCTTCGCCCGCATCTTCTTCCATCATGTTGCGCGCCATCACGTCGCCCGCATACGCATAGGCTTCGTCGAGCGGCAACTCGCGCTGGCGGTAGAACATCTGCTTGCCGTACCGCACCGCGGCCGCGCTCTTCGCAACGATCTCCGCGACCTTGCGCGCGACGGCCGCATCGAGCGCGTCTTCAGGCACGGCCTCGTTGACGAGCCCCCACGTAGCGGCCGTCGCCGCATCGACGAAGCGCCCGGTCACGAGCATGTCGAACGCGCGCTTCGCCGTGACGTTACGGCTCAATGCGACGGCCGGCGTCGAACAGAACAGCCCGACATCGATGCCCGATACCGCGAAGCGCGCAGTATCGGCCGCGATGGCGAGGTCGCATGCGGCGACGAGCTGGCAGCCGGCCGCCGTCGCGATGCCCTGCACGCGTGCGATCACCGGCACCGGCAACGCGCGCATCGCAAGCATCACGCGGCTGCATTGCGCGAACAGCGTGCGGTAGTAGTCGAGCGCCGGCTTGCCGCGCATCTGCCGCAGATCGTGGCCTGCGCAGAACGCCTTGCCTTGCGCGGCCAGCACGACGCAGCGCACGTGCGGATCGGCCGCCAGCGTGTCGAACGCATCGTGCAGGCTCGCGAGCATCGCTTCGGATAACGCGTTGAACTGCTGCGGCCGGTTCAGCCGCAGCGTGACGACGCCGTCGCGTACCTCGCGCAACAGGATCGGCTCGTCGGTCTCGTGATTGGGTTCCATGATGTTCCGCTCGACGGAGAATTCGGCAGGATTCGGTGCGGCACGAACGGGCGGCGATGGTGCACGCGCGTTCGCGGCATGTCGGTGAAATGGTCCTCCACATTCCGTGCGGCGTCCAGTCGCGGCGCAATGCCGGCGGTCAGGCGCGCGTGCGCCCGCTGCGCCACGCTCGCACGCCCGGCCACAAGTGCCCGATGCCGGCGAGGAAAAAGACGGCGCCCATGCCGCCGAGGGTCAGCATCCCGCCCCAGATCGCGCCGAACGTATTCATCCGCGCGGTCATCGCGGGCGCCTCCGGCGCGTAGCGCACCTCGACCGTCGCGCCGTCCGGCACGCTGACGTCGCCGCCCTGCGGGTATTCGACATGCTCGCCCGCGAGCGTCGTGAACGCGATCTCGGGATGATGCGGGCCCGCATTCAGCTTGACGACACGGCCCGGCACGACGATCGACGTCCGCAGGAACGCGCGCGTCGACTGCGCCCACATGAAGACACCGATCAGCATGCACGTGCCCACCACGGTGAACACGATGCCCTTCAGGATCAGCATCTCCATGTGCCGCGCGGCGGCACGGGCGGATTCGGACGTCATCTCGCCGGCCCTACGGGCGTACCCGCATCGCGCCTGCGCCGCGCGCGCACTGTTCGATCGATTTTCATAGGAATGTCCCGTTCCTGATTGTCGTGGATGCCGGGCGTGATGCGCATGACGCACAGGCACGCCGCCCTCGGCATCCGGCAGGATACGGACATCGCGGTGCGCCGTAAATTGCGCGCTATCCGCCGCTCGCGACCCGCGCGTCAGCCCGCCAGCTT
Source organism: Burkholderia pyrrocinia (assembly GCF_003330765.1). Classification (NCBI taxonomy): domain Bacteria; kingdom Pseudomonadati; phylum Pseudomonadota; class Betaproteobacteria; order Burkholderiales; family Burkholderiaceae; genus Burkholderia; species Burkholderia pyrrocinia. Next base: position 1,868,354 of record NZ_CP024903.1, read on the forward strand.
CTTCAGTGCGTCGAGCACCGCGTCGCCCTTGAACGGCTTCACGATCCAGCCCTTCACGCCGGCGGCCTTGCCCCGCTCCTTCATTGCCGGGCTGCTTTCGGTCGTCAGCATCACGACGTTGACCGCCGTGTTCGCGAGTTCACCGCGAATCTTCTCGACCATCGTCAGGCCGTCCATGTTCGGCATGTTCACGTCGCTGATCACGAGGCGCACGCCGGGCGTCGCCTTGAGCTTCGCGAGCCCGTCCTTGCCGTCGACCGCCGTCGCAACGTCGAGCCCGTGATTGCGCAGGAAACCCGCGACCTCGTCGCGCACCGTGCCCGAATCGTCGACCACCAGAATCTTTGCCATGCCGTATTCCCCTTTCTTTATTGCGGACTTCAAAACAGTTCGAGTTCACCCGATTCGACCATCAGCCCCACGTCCTGCACCGATTCGCGAAAATCCTCCGGCGACCAGCTGAGGCTGAACACGAAACGCTGGTCGAGACAGACGGACCGCCCCGATGCCGGGTCGGTCATCCGGTACTTGAAGCAGAGCTGCGGACAGTCGCCGCCGAACGAGATGAACTTCTGCTTGTGATTGACGACGAGCGGCACCTGCACCGGATGCCGCGCCAGCGCCTCGGCGTCGCCCAGATAGCGGTTCTTGAACGCGCCCCACACGAGGTTGGTCAGCTCGCCGAGTACGCTGTTCACGTCGCGGAAATCCGGCGCGCGGCCGTCGTCGCGCGTGCCGCCGAGCATGTCGAGCAACGGTTGCTCGCTCGTCTGCAGCAGCATGTAGCCGCGGCACCATGCGCTTTCGAGCGCGATCAGGCTGAACACTTCGCCGAAGATGATCTGGTCGCGGACGATGCACGGCGTGTCGCGCTCGATCGTCATGCCCGGGAACAGGCTGTCGAGCCGCGCCTCGGTGATCTCCGAGATGCCGCGCACGAGCGCGTTCGGATAGTCGCGGCCGAACAGGTATTCGTCGATCGCGCGCTTGAGCGGCGTCATGTCGTCTGCGACGTAGGCCGCGCACGCGACGCGCGCGAGCGCGTCGGGCAGCCCGTCGCGCGACGCGAGCGATTCGCGGCGCAGGATAATCGGCAGTTCGGGCCGCAGCGCATCGATCTGCGTCGCGATGATCGCGCTCTCGGCCGGCGAGCCGCCGTAGTCCTCGGCGAGCAGGATCGCGCCCAGATCGATGTTCGAACGCAGCACCTTCAGCAGCCGGTTGCGCCGCACGGTCAGGCCGACCAGGTTGTGCTCGTCGCAGAAACGCTTGATCGCGTCGGCGTGCGCGCGGCTGTCGTCTAGCACGAGCACCTTGCTGACGGGTTGGTCTTCGGTCATCTCAAGGGTTCCTAATGGTCGGTCAGAACAGTTCGAGCTCGCCGCCGGTATCCACCGCGGCCGTTTCCGGCACATGGAAATCGACCGGCGCGTTCGCGCACACGCACAGCGTCGCGCCGACCCGCACGTCGCCGTCGAGCGTCAGGTCGTACGCGGCCACGTGGTCGGGCGCGAGCGCGGGCAGGTAGTCGATGCTCGCGCCGCTCAGCAGGTAAGGCGTCGACATCCCGAGATGGGGAAACGGCGCGGTCAGCGCCTGGTTGATCGCGCCGCAGCACAGGTTCGCGACTTCCATGAACGCTTCGGGCAGCGGCCGCTGGCTGCTGGTGCCCACCGTCGCACCGGCGAAGCGGCGGCGCGTCGAATCGTCGTCGCTGAAGCGCAGCGCGAGCAGCAGGCGGAAATGCAGCGCCGAGATCGTCAGCACCGCGACGTGCTCGGGCACCTTCGGCGTCGATCGGGACTTCGCGCGCGCGTGATCGTGCGCGTCGCCGACGGACGGCCGGATGTCGCACACGCCGCCGGACGCGAGCCGCGTGCGCGCCGCATCGAAAAAGATCCGCTCGAAGCCGGCCTTCGCCTGCGCGCTGATCACGCCGCCTCTCCTTCGACCCGCGCGTGCAGTTGCCCGGCCAGCGTCTCGACGGTCGCGAGCGCGGCCGTGATCATCTTGCCGCCGGCCTGGATGTCCTGGAACGTCGCGGCCGTCACGAGGTCGTTGCGGTTCAGGCTGTCGCGATAGCTGTTCGACAGTTGCTGCGAACGCGCGGCCAGCCCGCGCACCTCGCTCGCGACGATCGAGAAGCCGCGCCCGGCCGTGCCCGCACGTGCGGCCTCGATCGACGCGTTCAGCGACACGATCGACACATGCGCGACGATCGCCGACAGTTCGTGGTTCTTCGCGCGCATGTCCTGGTTCTGCGTGGTCAGCGAGATCATCTGCTCGTGCCAGCGCTCGAACGTGCCGGCGAGCCCACGCAGGCGCGCGGCTTCGTCGGCGATCTTCATCGCATGCTGCGCAAGCGCGGCGCGGTCGGCCGACAGCGCCTGCAGCATGTCGCGCTGCGTGCCGGTCGCGGCGGCCTCGCGCGCCAGCGCATCCTCGAGCTGCGCCTCGCGGTGTGCCCATGTGTCGGCCGCCTCCGCATGTGCCGACGCCGCCTGTTCGGCTCGCGCGTCGGCCGCGTCGAGCGCGCCGCGTAACGCGGCCGCGTCGTGTTCCATCGCCGCGACGAGCCGCTTGCGCGTCACGCGAAACACGACCGCCGCCACCACCGCGACGACAACGCCGCCCGCCAGCGCGGCGGCAATCTGGATCATCCACGCCTGCACGATCACTTTGTCACTCCGCTACGCCGATATCAGCGATGCGCGCGTGCTCATGCACCGCGCCGTCCGCCGCGAAGCGTGCCGGCAGCGACACGATCGTCTCGAACGCGCGATACGGCGCGCCGACGCGATCGTCGGTGAAGCGCAGCGCGATATCGCCGCCGTCGCGCTTCAGGAAGCTGCGCACCGCGTCCATGCCGACACCGCGCCCCGACACTTCGGTCACCGCGTGCGCGGTCGAGAAACCCGGCCGGAAGATCAGTTCGGCCACCGCGTCGTCGGACAGCGCCGCTTCGTTGTCGGCATCGATCCAGCCGCGCTCGCGCGCGATGCCGCGAATCCGGTCGAGCGCGAGGCCGCGGCCGTCGTCGCCGAGCACGAACCACAGCTCGCCGCCGCCCACGCCCACCGCGATGTCGATCGTGCCGGACGCCGCCTTGCCGGCCGCGCGCCGCTCGTCCGACGATTCGATTCCGTGGTCGATCGCGTTGCGCAGCAGGTGCATGAACACGTTCTTCAGCGTCGCGCCGATCTCGCTGCGCACGCGATGGCCGTGGCTGTCGATATGCACGACGGGCGCCGGCTTGCCGAGTTCGGCCGCGAGCGACGGCAGCGACTCGATCACGCCGCCGAGCGCGTCGCCGATGCCCTGCGTGCCGAGCTGGCTCAGCATGCGGCGCACGGCATCGCGCGCCGCATGCCAGTCGGCCGCATTCGCCGGATCGGCGCCGTCGAGCACGCGCAAGCTTTCGCTGATGTGCGCGCGCTCGACCATCAGGTAGTCGGCCCCGCCCTGTACCGGTTCGCCGCTGCGGCCGAGCGTGACCGCGTTGATCGTCGCGTAATGGTCGACAGCCTCGCGTACGCGCGCCAGATCGTCCATCAGCGCGTCGCGGTTCCACTCGGGGCCGCCGTCCGCGCGGCGCAGCGATTCGTACGCCTGTTCCGCTTCATGGACGATGTTCGTCAGGTGCTGGAGGCTGTACGTGCGCGCATTGCCCTTGATCGTGTGCATGTTGCGGAACAGTGCCGCGACGATCGAGTGATCGGCGCGCTCGTGCTGGCGGATCATCCGCTCGTTGTCGCTGAGGAAGCCCTTCGCGCTGTGCACGAAGTCGTGGAACTTGTCCTGGCTGATCGACAGGATCTCGCCGATCATCTCGAGGCGGCGCTGCTGCTCGCCGGCCTGCGCGGTCAGTTCGCGAATCTCGGTCACGTCGCGCACGCACAGCATCAGGCGCACGACCGTGTCGGTCTCGTCGGTGATCGCCGACCAGCTCAGGTCGAGCCACTTCTCGCGGCCGTCCGGCATCCGCTTCGCGACTTCGTTGACGAGCAGGTGCGCGTTGAAATCGAAATTCATGCTGTCTTCGCCCAGGCATGCGTGCACCGCCGCGTCGACCTGCGAGCGCGCGTCGGCGCCGATCCCCGAGTCGTCGAACACGAGCGTCATCAGGTCGCGGCCGGCGATGTCGTTGGTCTCGAAGATGGTTTCGAGGTACGCCGAATACTCCGCATGCACGACGCCGCCTTCGACGACGGTCAGGATCCCCTGCTGCATGTTCTGCAGCATCGCCTGGATGTCCGCCGTCTTCTGCTTGAGCTGCGCGGCGTTCTCCTGGATCTTCTCGATCATCCCGTTGAACGCGACGATCGAATGGCCGATCTCGTCCATCCGCCCCACCGGCACGCGGCGCGTGAAATCCTGGCTCGTCGCGATCTCGCTCATCATCGTCTGCATCCCGATCAGCGGGCGCGTAATCTGGCGATACAGCACGAAGCCGAGCGCGGTCAGCAGCACGATCACCGTGCCGGCGACGCCCGCGATCGCGGTCGCCGTGGTCGCGAGCATCCCGTTCAGCGCGCTGATCGCGTCGTCCTTCTGGCGGTTCTTCTCGACGCGCAGCGTGTCGACGATGCTTTCGAGTTCGTCGCGATACTGCGCGACGTTCGCGAACAGGTAGGCCTGCGCCATCTCGGCCTTGCCGTCCGTCCTCATCTTCACGGTGTCGTCGATCGCCGCGAAATAGTTCGCGGCGCTGTCCTTCGCCTGCGTGACGAGGCCTTCCTGCGCGCGGCCGACCGCCGATTTCGCCTGCACATCGAGCGCGGCGCGCAGCGCGGCCTGCTTCGCCTTCAGCTCGTCGCGCGCCTGCGCGGCGGTATTCGCATCGGGCGCGTAGACGAGCGTCATCGTCGCGATCTGGATGTTCTTCACATCGGCGACGAGATCCGCCGACGCGAGCGCGCTCGGCACGATTCCCTGGGTGACCTGGCGCACCTCGGATGCGCTCTTGCGCGTCTGGTACACGGCATAGATGCCGATCGCGGACAGCGCGAAGAACGTCAGGACGACTAGCAGCGTAATGCGATGACGGATGGTCATGAGTCCAGCTCCCCGCAGCGATCCGGCTTCGATCGCCCTTTGGTCTATTGAAAGAATGTGAGCGCCGAATTATCGGGGATGGTGTATGACTGTCCGATGACCGTTAATCAATCGATCATTGAGGAAAATGCAATGGTTATTTGTGGCGGGAAAAGTCTAAAGTTTCTCGCGGGCCTGCCGTTAACCTCTGGACTCCATGACCCGCGCGGCTGCACGCTTTGCCGAATCGGCAAAGCAGCGGATCTTCATTGTTTTAATCGTATTCCGCCGAATCGATTTTATTCAATACCGGTAAAACGTTTGCGCATTATCGCGTGAGTCGATTTGTTTCCGCCCCTTCTTGCGGAAAATACCGGATTCGATGCGCGGGCCCTCGCCGGCCCGCGTCGTCGTTCACGGATCGAGCGCGCCGCCCGACCAGCCGGCCGACGGCCGCGAACCCGTCAGCTTCAGTGCGACGTCGCCCTGCGCGACCAGACGCTCGCGGTTGCGCGTGACGATGCGCCCGGCCTGCGGCGCGACCAGCACATGTTCGCTGCCGGGCACGCCCGGATGCGCGACGATCCGCGCGACGCGCTCGCCGGCCTCGACCGTCGCGCCGAGTTCGCGTTCGTACACGAGCACGCCCGACACGGGCGCGAGCACGGTTTCCATGTGCGCGATCGGCACGGCTTCGCCGTGCCAGTCATGCGCGCCGGGTGACTCCGCGATCACGCCGCGGCCGCGCAGGAACGCAAGCACGCCGTCGGCGTCGCGTTCGGCGAGCGCATCCGACACGTCGGACTGCCCGCGCAGCTCGACGGTCGCGACGAACCGGTCGCGCAGGCCGCCATCGCGCGCCCAGTGCGCGGCGACGGCGCCTTCGAACGCGCCGTCGTCGTCCTCGTCCCACAGGATCGCGACATCGACGCCGAGCGCCGCCGCGAGATCGCGGCCGGCCGGCCACAGGTCGCGATGCAGGTACACGTATGGCAGCGCTTCGGAATCGGTGTGGAGATCGAGCACGATATCGGCTTCGCACGCGGCGCCGAACAGCGTGCGCTGCCACGCGGCGAATGTCGTCGCGGGCCGGCGCGCGGCCGTCGATTCATGGAAATGCCGGTTGAAATTGCGGTGCGTCGTTTCGTGGAAGCGACCGAGCAGCCGCCCCTGCCGGAATTGCGCGAGCCCGAGCGGGTTCGCCTGCGGCACGACCGTCACCGTGCCGCGCAGCACGCCGCGATCGTGCGCCGCGCACAGTTGCGGCAGCAACCGGTGCAGCACGAGCATGCCCGCGATCTCGTCCGCATGCACGCCGGCCTGCAGGTGCACGCGCGGCCCGTCGCCGGCCGACAGCCGCCATGCGCGGATCGCCAGCGGCTGCCCGCCGTCGCCCGGCACCTGCCACGTCAGCGTTTCGATCATCGTCTTGTCTCCTTCAGGATCGGTGCGTCATTCACGATGGTTCACGACGATGAACGCGCACCGGAGCCGACGCTCGCGACGAAGGCCACAATGCGCTCGCACGCGTCGGCCAGTTGCGCGTCGTCGACAACGAAGCCGAAGCGCACGAAACCCGATGCCGTATCGCCGAACGCGCTCGCGTCGAGCAGCGCGACCTGCTTCGCGCGGAACAGCCCCCATGTGAACGCATGGGCGTCGAGCCCCGTGCCGCGCACGTCGACCATCATGAACATCCCGGCCTCCGGCAGCAGGCAGCGCAGCCCCGGCACGTCGCGCAGGCGCGCGTACGCGAGGTCGCGGCGGCGCCGGTAGAGTTCGCGCATGTCCGCGACGATCGCGGCCTTGTTGTCGAGCGCCGTGACAGCCGCCTGCTGGATGAAACCCGGCAGCCCGTACAGCATGCACAGCGCGAGCCGCTCCGCATGCTCGATCAGCTCCGTCGGGCCGATCGCCCAGCCGACCCGCCAGCCCGGCATCGCATGCGATTTCGACAGGCTGCCGATCGTCACCGTCCGCTCGGCCATCCCCGGCAGCGACGCGATGCTGACCATGTCGCGCTCGAACGTCAGCGCCGCATACACCTCGTCGGACACGACCCACAGATCGCGCTCGCATGCGAGCCGCGCGATCCGCTCCAGATCGGCGCGCGGCATCACGACGCCGGTCGGGTTGCACGGCGTCGCGAAGAAGATCTCCTTCGTGCGCGGCGTCACGGCCGCTTCGAGCGCGTCGAAGTCGAGATGAAAGCCACGCGACGCGTCGACGGGCACCGGCACGAGCGTCGCGCCCGACGCGCGCACGCTCGCCTCGTAGGTGAGATACATCGGCTCCGGCACGATCACCTCGTCGCCGGCCTCGCACAGGCACATCGCCATCGCGAACAGCGCGTTCTGCGCGCCGGCCGTCACGATCACGTGCTCGGGGCCGACCGCCTGCCCCGACGCTTTCGCGTGCTCGCGCGCAATCGCCGCACGCAGTTCGGCGCGGCCGCGCACTTCGCTGTAGTGTGTGTCGCCGCCGCGCAGCGCGGCGACCGCGCGCTCGACGATCACGTCGGGCGTCGCGAAATCCGGGTCGCCCACGCTCAGGATGATCGCCGGCTCACCGGCCGCGACCGCCTGCTGCGCGGCGTAATGAATGTCCCATGCGGTCGTGCGCTTGCCCTGCAGACGATCGACCAGCTTCGAATAGTTCATGCGTCCTCCATCGCGCGGCGCCCGCCCGGCAACCGCGTCGTCAGTTGGTTCATTCAGCGCGGCATGCGCACCGGTACGCGCCGCTCGAGCCGGCCGAACGCGCGCTCGATCACGAAAGCGAGCGCGACATAGATCACCGCGATCGCGAGCAGCGGCTCGTAGGTCCGCAGCGTCTGCGCGCGGATGTAGTTCGCCGCGCCGAGCACGTCCATCACGGCGACCGTCGACGCGAGCGCCGTCGATTTCAGCAGCATCACGGTCTCGCCGGCAAGCGTCGGCAGCAGGATCTGGATCGCGCGCGGCAGCCACACGCGGCGCGCGATCATCGACGGGCGCATCCCCATCGCGCGCGCCGCCTCGATCTCGCCTTTCGGCACGCCGCGCAGGCCCGCGCGCAGCACCTCGCCGACATACGCGCCGACGCTGATCACGAGCGCGAACGCGACATACCAGAAGCCGTCGCGCAGGAACGGCCACATCACGCTGTCGCGCAGCGCCGGCCAGCCCGCGAACAGCGAGCCGACGCCGTAGTAGATCAGGTAGATCTGCACGAGCAGCGGCGTGCCGCGTATGACTTCGGTGAAGGCCTTGCTGCCCCGCGCGATGAGCGGATTCGACGACAGCCGCGCGAACGCGACGACGATCGCGAGCCCGAAGCCGAATACGGCCGAGATGACGAGCAGCTTGACGGTGGTCAGCACGCCGAGCAGCAGCAGCGACCCATAGGAGGACAGTACGCTCAGATCCATGACGTTGGCCCGATTCGATGACGAGGTGTGGTGCGACTCACGATGCCGGCATCCAGCGGCCGAAGCGGCGCTCGATCTCGCGGAACAGCACGCCGGACAGCGACGTGATCGCGAAATACACGGCCGCCACCATCAGGTAGTAATGCATGTATTCGCGCGTCGAGCCGGCCGCCTGCTTCGCCGTGTAGAGCAGCTCGCTGTAGCCGACCACGCTGATAAGCGCGCTGTCCTTCACGAGGATCAGCCACAGGTTCGCGAAGCCCGCCAGCGCGTACGGCGCCATCGCCGGCAGCGTCACGCGCCGAAACACGAGGCCCGGCGGCGCACCGAACGCACGGCCGGCCTCGATCTGCCCGTACGGGATCGCGAGGATCGCGCCGCGGATGATCTCCGCCGCGTACGCACCCTGCACGATGCCGAGCACGATCACCGCCGCCGCGAAGCCGTTGACCGCGACGGGGCCGACGCCGATCGCCGTCATCAGCAAGTTGATCGCGTCGGTGCCCGCGTAGTAGAGCAGCAGGATCAGCAGCAGTTCGGGCACCGCGCGGCACACCGTCGTGTAGCCCTGTGCGACCCGTTCGAGCACGCGCACGCCGGACAGCTTCGCGGCCGCGCCCAGCAAACCGAGCACGATGCCGACGGCAAACGCGCCGAGCGAAATCTCGAGCGTCACGCCCGCGCCCTGCAGCAGCGCGACGCCCCAGCCGTCCGGGTCCATGCCCAGGTAGCTCACCCATCCCCAACCGTCCATGCCGTCTCCTCGTTCTTGCGTGGCGCCGGTGCGCCGTATGCCCTTGCCCGTGCGATCAGTGCGGCCAGAGGTCGATCGGGAAATACTTCTTCGCGATCTGCGCGTACTTGCCCGACGCGTGCAACTGTTCGAGCGCCTGGTCCATCTGCTGTTTCAGCGGCGCATCGGCCTTGCGCATTCCCGCGCCGACGCCGTAGCCGAAGATCGCCGGATCCATCTTCACGCTGCCGGGGCCCTTCAGCTCGAACGTCGAGCCGTCCTTCGACTTCAGGAAATCGAGGATCCCGAGCTGGTCGAGATACATCGTGTCGATCCGGCCCGCGACGAGGTCCGCGTTGCAGTCGTCCTGCGTGTTGTACAGGCGCACTGTCGCGCTCTTGCCGTACGCCATCTTGATGAACTCGGCGTTCGCGGTGGAACCCTGCACGCCGATCACCTTGCCCTTCAGGCCGTCGGGCGTCAGCGCGAGCTTCGCGTTCTTCGCGCCGACGAAGGTGCCCGGCGTCTCGTAGTACGGCCGCGAGAACGCGATCACCTTCTGGCGTTCCGGCGTGATCGACATCGAGTTGAAGATCACGTCGATCTTGTCGCTGAGCAAGGCCGGGATGATGCCGTCCCACGCGACTTCCTTGATCTCGCACTTCGCCTTCATCTGGTCGCACAGCGCGCGGATCAGGTCGGCCTCGAAGCCGCTCCACTGCCCGGTCGGGCTTTTCATCAGGAACGGCGGATACGGCTCGGCGGCGACGCCGAAGCGCAGCACGCCGGACGACGCGTGCGCGGCACCGAACGGCGCGAGCGCCGCGACGACGAGACTGAACAGGCACAGCAGACTGCGTACGGCGCGTTTCATGGTCGGACTCCTTGCAGGAAAGATACGGATCGGTCAGGCCGCCCGCGCGCGCATGCGCGGGCCGTGCCCGTGATTCAGTGGTGCTGCCGGTGCGCGTTGACGAACTGGCGGCAGCGCTCGCTCTGCGGCGCGTCGAAGATCTCGGCCGGCGTGCCGCTCTCCTCGACGCGCCCCTGGTGCAGGAACAGCACCTTGTTCGACACGTCGCGCGCAAATGCCATCTCGTGCGTGACGAGGATCATCGTGCGGCCTTCGCACGCGAGATCGCGGATCACCTTCAGCACTTCGCCGACGCGTTCGGGATCGAGCGCGGAGGTCGGTTCGTCGAACAGCATGACTTTCGGCCGCATCGCCAGCGCGCGCGCGATCGCGACACGCTGCTGCTGGCCGCCGGACAGGAAAGCGGGATAGACGTTGCGCTTGTCGGCGAGGCCGACGCGTTCGAGCAGTTGCTCGGCGCGCGCGATCGCTTCGACGCGCGATTCGCGCAGCACATGCACGGGCATCTCGATCACGTTTTCGAGCACCGTGCGGTGCGCCCACAGATTGAAGCTCTGGAACACCATGCCGAGCCGCGTGCGGACCCGCTCGACCTGGCGTGGATCGGTGGGCACGGTACGGCCCTTGCGGTCGACCTTCAGCCCGATCTCCTCGCCGTCGACGACGATGCGCCCCCGGGTCGGCGTCTCGAGCAGGTTGATGCAGCGTAGCAGCGTGCTCTTGCCCGACCCGCTCGCACCGATCAGCGAGATCACCTCGCCTTCGTGCGCGCTCAGCGACACGCCCTTCAACACTTCCAGTTCGCCGAACCGCTTGTGCAGATCTTCCACCTGCACCCGTTCCTCGACGACCGATTTCACGCTCTCCACCCGCGCCAACATGCTGTCTCCTGTGTCGAATTCTCACGCCCGTCCCGCGCGGGATCGCGGCGCCTTGTTGAATGGCCGACCAACCTCATGCGGAGTCGAGTATAGGCTCTGTTGAACGGTGGTTCAACAGTTTTAAAAAAATCCGGAGCAAGGGTTTTCGCGGGTTTCGCGACGCTTTCGACGGTGCAATTGAACAAGCGTCCGGCACTCCCCTATAATCGGTGCCATGACGATTCCGTAAGGTCACCACGTGAAAAAGACTCCTGGCACGGCACCGGTTCAGACGCGCAGCCGCGGCATCCGAGAAACACCCGCGGTGCGTCAGCAATCGATCATCGACGCGACGATGCGCTGCATCGCGCGCTACAGTTACTCCGAGACCACGATCGACCGCATCTGTGCGGAAGCGAAGGTGTCGCGCGGGCTGATCAACCATCATTTCCAGTCGAAAGACGAACTGATGGCGCAGACCTACAAGCGGCTCGCGACCGACCTGCTCGACGTGTCGCGCGCGGCGGCTGCGAACGCGACGGGCCCGGAGGAAAAGCTCGACGCGATCATCAAGGTCTGTTTCGCCGCACCGGTGTTCGCGCCGAAGAACGTGAAGGTCTGGCTCGGCTTCTGGAGCGTCGCGCACAGCGACCCGGTGATCCGCAAGGCGCACAAGGAGCTGTACAGCGGCTACCGGCAGGCGCTGAAGAAACTGTTCGACCAGATCGCGGAAGTGCGCGGCGGCACCGTCGACAGCGATCTCGCCGCGCTGACGCTGACGGCCGTGATCGACGGCTTCTGGCTGGAGCTCGCGCGCGACCCGACGTCGTTCACCGCGGAAGACGCGCTGACGAGCTGCCTGCGCGTCGTCGATACGTTCCTGCCACCGCCGAAAGCGACCCGCAAGCGCGCGTAACGCACGCAAGCGCCGCGAGGCATCCCGCGGCGGAAACGACGGCCTCGCCGCGCGAGGCCGTTCGCGCTTTCAGGCCACGCGCATTTCGATCAGGTACGGCGCATCGTGCGCGGCCGCTTCGCTCAGCGCACCGGCAAGCGATACGCCCTCGTCGACCCGCTGCGCGCCCCATCCGTACGCCCGCGCGATCGCGACGAAATCCGGCGTGTGCAGATCGACGCCGACCGGCTCGACGCCGCCGTCGACCATCGCCCGCTTGATCTCCCCGTACCCGCCGTTGTTCAGCAACACGACGATCACGCGCGCGCCGTGCTGCACCGCGGTGCCGAGTTCCGCGAGCGTGTACTGGAAGCCGCCGTCGCCGGCGATGCACACGACCGGCCGCGAACGGTCGCCGAGGCTCGCGCCGACGGCCGCCGGCAGCCCGTAGCCGAGCGAGCCGAACCCCACCGACGCGTTGAACCAGCTGCGCGGCCGCGGCGCGGCGAAACCGACGTTGCCCGCGTAGACGACACGCGTCGAATCGCCGACGATCGCGGCGTCGGGCAACGCGTCGCGCACGCTGTCGAGCAGCGCGAGGTCGCGCCGCATCTCGTCGTTCAGCTCCTGCCGCGCGGCCGCGCGGCACATCGCCGCGCGCTCGATGCCGTCGCCTTCCGCGCGCGCCGGCACATCGGCCGGCACATCGGCCGGCCAGCCGCGGCGCAGCGCGCGCAGCGTTTCGCCGACATCGCCAAGCAGCGGCAGCGCGGGCACCGCATTGCGGCACAGTTGCTGCGGATCGATGTCGATCCGCACCAGCGGCGCGGGCATCGCGAAACTGCGCGTCGCGTACAGGTCGTAGTCGGTCGGCCCGAGTTCGGTGCCGAGCGCGACGATCAGATCGCTGTCGCGCATCAGCGCGCGCACGGCGTCGCTCGATGCCGACCAGGCGATGCCAAGCGGATGCGCGGGCGGCAGCACGCCGCGTCCGTTGATCGTCATTACGACCGGCGCGTCGAGCGTCTCGGCAAGCCAGCGCACGTCGTCGGCTGCGTCGAGCGCGCCGCCGCCCGCGAGGATCAGCGGCGCGCGCGCGGCCAGCGCCTTCGCACGAAATGCATCGATGCCGCCGGCCGGCGCGGGACCGGGCGCGATGCGCGCCGGTGAGGCCGGCACGGGCGGCAACGCATCGGCAGGCGCCGCGAGCACGTCGAGCGGAATCTGGATATGCACGGGGCGCGGGCGGCCGCCCGAAAACACCGCGAATGCACGCGCGATCGCCTGCGGCAGCGCGTCGGCGCGCGGCACCGTGTAGCTGAACGCGGCGACGTTGCCCGCGAACGCATGCTGGTCGGGCAATTCGTGCAGATGGCCGTTGCCCGAGCCGATGTCGCCGGACGCGTTGACGCTCGACACGACCAGCATCGGGATCGAATCCGCATACGCCTGCGCCATCGACGTCGCGATGTTCGTCATGCCGGGCCCGGTAATGACGAAGCACACGCCGGGCTTGCCGGTCGCGCGCGCATAGCCGTCCGCCATGAATCCAAGGCCCTGCTCGTGGCGCGCACTCACGTGGCGCAGCGCGCTGCCGGCCAGCCCGCGATACAGCTCGATCGTATGCACGCCGGGGATGCCGAACACCGTGTCGACGCCGTATGCGGCGAGGAGTTCAACGAGGTACATGCCTACTGTTTTCATAGGGTTTCCATCTTCAGGTCAGGTTTCAGGATCGTACGCCGGCCACCGCCGTCAGTGCGCGAGCCCCGGCAGCAGTTCGCGCACGCCTTGCGCGAGCATCTGGAACGCGATCGCGGTCAGCACGATGCCCGACAGCCGCTCGACCAGCGTCCTGCCGATCTCGCCGAGCCGCCGGCACCACGACGCCGAGCACGCATACGTCAGCCCGATCACGCCCGCATGCAGCACGCAGGCGGCGCTCAACGCGAGCAGGTCGGCCGGCGTATGAAAGCGCGTCGCGGTCGTGATCACGAGCGACATCACCGCGCTGCCGATCGACAGCGGGAAGATCAGCGGCACCGCGATGAAGTTGCGCCATTGCGCGTATTCCAGCTTGGCCGCCCCGCCGCTGCGTTCGTCGTTGGCCGTGCCGCGCATCATCGGGATCGACCACAGGCACAGCACGAGGCCGCCCGTCAGCGTCAATGCGCCGAGCGTCAGGCCGAGCATGCGCAGCAGGAACTGCCCGCTCCATACCGCGCCGACCATCAGCGTCGCGATCCACGCGAACAACCTCAGCGCAATCTGCCGCTGCGTCGCGTCCGGGAAATGCCCCGTCACCGCCGCGTACATCGGGATCGCGACGGGCGGACAGAACAGCGTCAGCAGGCCCGTCAGGAACAGCAGCACGTCGCTCGACGTCAGGGTCATCGCTCGCACTCACAAGCGGTCGGGTGGATGGTGTGGCAGGCGGCATCGCGGCCGGGGGCCTCTGCTCAATCGTTCAGTCCTGCGCGGCTTCCTGCGCCGCCCGCTCGCGCGGCCGCATCTCGCCGTCGAAATCGTCGAGCGACGGGAACGCCATCGGCGCGAGCCGATCGAGGTGCGTCAGATAATCGTCGTATCGTTCGAGCACGGCCGCGCGCTCGGCGTCGCCGATATACGGCACGTGATAGCCGACGAACGACGGCAGCACGTCGAAGCCCGCATAGCCGAGCGTGCCGCGCAGCACGTGGCGCAGCATCAGGTCCATCTCGCCGTGCACGCCGTCGGCGCCGAACATGTAGTCGCGGCCGCCGCACGTATAGGCGAGCAGCGCGCGCTTGCCGCGCATCCCGCCGCGATCGTAGAAGCGCACGCCGCCATACACCTTGCCCGACACGAGCACGCGGTCGATCCAGCCTTTCATGATCGCCGGCACCGAGCACCAGAACAGCGGGAAGCTGAGGATCAGCAGGTCGCACGCGGCCAGCTTATCGAGCTCCGCGGCAATGTCCGGCGCGATCGCATGCGCGGCGACGTTCTCGCGCTGCTCCAGCGCATAGACGAGATAGTCGGGACTCTTCCGCACGCCGAAATCGGCCGCGCTCGCGACCGGATTCCATTGCATCGCGTACAGGTCGGACACCGTCACGGTATGCCCCTGCGCTTCGAGCGTAGTCACCGCGCGGTGCAGCATCGACGTCGTGAACGACTGCGGCTCGGGATGGGCGTGAACGATCAGGACTTTCATGGTGCTATTTTTCTCCGCAACACAACGTTGAAATCAGACAGACCCGGCCGCGCGCCTGCGCAGCAGCGACAGGCCGATCGCGACGCAGGTCGCGACGAGCAGCAGCGTGGACACCGACGCGATCGCCGGATCGACGTTCTCGCGCATCCCGTCCCACATGCGGCGCGGCAGCGTGTAAACGCTCCGGCTCGAAATGAACAGCGTGACGACCAGCTCGTCCCACGACAGGATGAACGCGAAGATGGCGGCCGACAGCACGCCGGGCCGGATCGACGGCAGGATCACATAGCGCAGCGTCTGCGCGAGGTTCGCGCCGAGGCTGCGCGACGCCTGCTCGATCCGCAGGCCGACAGTCGCGAGCGATGCGGATACGGCCACCACCACGTAAGGCACCGACAGCACGACGTGCGACAGGATCACGGCCGGATAGCTGTCGAGCATGCCGAACTCGCCCCACAGCCGGTAGAACGCGAGCGCCGACACGATCGGCGGCACGATCAGCGGAAACAGGATCACGCCGCGCACGAGTTCGCCGCGCCGCGACGCGACCTTCCACAGGCCGATCGCGCACAGCGTGCCGAGCGTGACCGAGATCGCCGACGATACAAGCGCGATCAGCCCGCTCTGCAGGAAGCTCGACATCCAGCCGTCGTCGTCGAGCAGCACGCGGTAGTGCTTGAGCGACAGCGCGCCGTCCGGCATCGACAGGTAGTCGCTCGGCGTCAACGACACGGGCACCGATACGAGCAGCGGCAGCATCAGGAACAGGATCGCGGCCCACGCGATGCCGACCACCAGCGCGCGGCCGGCCGTCAGTCTGGTCTTCATCTTCGATTCCTCCGGTCGGATTCAGCGCGCGCCGAACAGCTCGCGCAGGTCGACGAAACGCGCAAGCAGCGCGAGCGCGGCCAGGATCGACGCCAGCAGCAGCGACGCGAGCGCCGCCCCGCCGCCCCAGTTCACGAGCTGCAGGATCTGCGTGCTGATGTATTCGGCGATCATCACCGTGCGGCCGCCACCGAGAATCACCGGCGTCACGTAGAAGCCGAGCGAGAAGATGAACACGAGAATCGCCGCACCGACGATGCCCGGCCGCGTCTGCGGGAAGTACACCTTGCGGAACGTGACGAATGCGCCCGCGCCGAGCCCCTGCGACGCGCGCGCGAACTGCGGATCGATGCCCTTCATGTTCGCGTACAGCGGCAGCACCGCATACGGAATCATGAAATGGATCATCCCGATCACGACGCCGACCTCGTTGCGCATCAGCGGCAGCGGCGCGTCGATCAGCCCGACGCGCATCAGCAGCGTATTGACGAGCCCCTGCTCGCCGAGCAGGAACAGCCACGAGAACGCGCGCACCAGCACCGACGCCCAGAACGGCACGAGCAGCCCGAACATCAGCGCCATCCGCTGGCGCGGCCCGACGTGCGCCATCGCATACGCGATCGCGTAGCCGAGCGCGACCGAACAGACGGTCGTGACCGCGCACACGCGCAGCGTCGTCCACAGCACGCGATGCACGCCGTGATTGCCGAGCAGCCGCGCGTAGTTGTGCAGCCCCGGCTCCGGCACGGCGAAGCCGAGCCACAGCACGCGCACGAGCGGATACACGTACAGCACGATCAGCACCGCGAGCAGCGGCACGACGAGCAGCCAGTAGCGGTCGGCTTTCGCGCGGCCGAGCGGGGCAGCGCCCGCGACGGGAGAAGACAGGGTATTCATGGCGTCACGCTCACGAGGCGGCGGCTCAGGACGACATCAGGTCGGTGTATTGCGCGAGCGTCGCTTCGTAATGCTGCGCCCACCATTCCGGATTCACCTTGCACTGCTTCGCCCAGTTCTCGGGCGTGCCGGGATTGTCGGCGCGCAGCGTCTGCGGCACGGCGGCCGTCGCGGCCGGCGTCACGGGCCCGTTGCCGAGCAGCGACAGCAAACGCACCTGCGGCTCGACACCCTGCACGAACTTGATGAACTGCCACACCGCGTCGCCCGACGGATTGTTCTTCGGCACGCCCCACACGTCGCAGGACGCGAGCCCCTGCTCCCACGTATAGCGGAACCGTCCGTTGCTTTCGCGCTGCAGCACGTTCGCACGCGTATGCCAGATGCACGCCATGCTGACTTCGCCGTTGCGCAGCAGTTGCAGGCTGTCCGCGCCCGAATCCCACAGCAGCACGTTCGACTTCAACTCCTTGAGCTTCTTCATCGCGCGCGGCACGTCGATCGGATAGACCTTGTCCTTGTCGACGCCATCGGCCATCAGCGCGGCTTCGAGCGCGCCGCCCATCCACTTCCACAGTCCGCGCTTGCCCGGAAACTTGCCGACGTTCCAGAAATCGGCCCAGTTCTTCGGCGGATTCGCGCCGTATTTGCGCGCGTCGTACACAAGTACGTAGCTCAGCAGGTACGACGGCACGCCGAAATCCGATGCGAGCCCCGGCAGCGTATTGCGGCCCACGACCGAATAGTCGATCGGCCGCAGGAACCCCTGCTTGCCGAGCTTGATCGCCGCGAAGCCGTCGAGATCCATCACGTCCCAGATCACGTTCCTGTTCTCGACCATCGCCTTGATCTTGCCGTCCTCCGGCGACGAGTCGTAGCCCATCCT
This sequence comes from Burkholderia pyrrocinia, assembly GCF_003330765.1. Lineage (NCBI taxonomy): Bacteria > Pseudomonadati > Pseudomonadota > Betaproteobacteria > Burkholderiales > Burkholderiaceae > Burkholderia > Burkholderia pyrrocinia. The sequence continues at coordinate 1,885,966 of NZ_CP024903.1, forward strand.
GATCCCGCTTGCCTTCGTGAACGGGTCCATATAGGCGGAGCGGAACGCGGAGCGCGCTTCGCCGCCCCATGCGCTGAGCACGATCTCCTTCGGGTTCGCGGCCAGCGTGTCCTTCGCGCCCATCGACAGCAGCGTCGGCGCGATGCCGGCGGCCGCGCACAGCCGCAGGAAATCGCGGCGGCGCTGCGATGTCGCCGGTTGAAGATCGCGCGCTTGGTCGAGCAGGTCTTGCAGATATCGGTTCGTCATGGTGTCTCCTCCAGGCTGGGCAGCGCCCGCACGCGTCTCGTCGTTTCCGGGCACCGGTGAATCGGCCGGCGACGACGGCGCTCGCCACGTCGCCGGTGCATCGTTCGGCGTGTCAGTCCGCCGCGATCCGGCAAGTCGCGTCGCGCTCCCACTGCACGAACACGTCCATGCCGGCGCGCGGCGACGCGAGTCCGCGCCAGGCGGGCACGTCGGCGGTCACGCGGCCGAGCGCCACGGTCTCGATGTCGAAGCGGTACGACGAGCCGAAATAGCTCCAGTGACGAATCCGCCCGACCACTTCGTTGTGCGCGCCACCGCAGGACGTCGCCGATACGGCAACCTTCTCCGGCCGCAGCGCGAACAGCAGCGCGTCATCCGGCCGCGCGCCGCACGCGGGCGCGACGAAGCGCGCATCGCCCACACGGTAGTGCGTCGTGTCCGCGTCGCCGCCGAGCGCGACGCCTTCGATGAAGTTGCTCTTGCCGAGGAAGTCGGCGACGAAGCGGTTGGCCGGCTGCTCGTACAGCCCGTCCGGCGTGCCGATCTGTTCGAGATGGCCGTCGCGCATGATCGCGATCCGGTCCGACATCGACAGCGCCTCCTCCTGATCGTGCGTGACGAACAGGAAGGTCGCGCCGAGCCGCTCGTGCAGCGCCTTCAGTTCGACCTGCACCTCGCCGCGCAGCTTGCGGTCGAGCGCGCCGAGCGGCTCGTCGAGCAGCACCAGATCGGGATCGAACACCAGCGCGCGCGCGATCGCCACGCGCTGCTGCTGGCCGCCGGACAGCTGGCGCGGCAACCGGTCCGCGAGATGGCCGAGCCGCACGAGATCGAGCGCGGCCTTCACGCGCTTCACCGCGTCGGGCCCCTTCTGCTTGCGCACCATCAGCGGATACGCGACGTTCTGCTCGACCGTCATGTGCGGAAACAGCGCATAGCCCTGGAACACCATCCCGAAGTTGCGCTTCTCGGGCGGCAACGCGACGATGCTGCGGCCGCCGACGCGCAGGTCGCCGGTGGTCGGGTGCTCGAAGCCCGCGACGATCGTCAGCAGCGTCGTCTTGCCGGAACCCGACGGCCCGAGGATCGTCAGGAATTCGCCGCGCGGGATGTCGATCGTGGTTTCCCCGAGCGCCTGCACGCTGCCATAGCGCTTCGACACGCGTTCGATCTGCAACCCCGCGCCGCTTGCCATGCGCCCCGCCGCTTCCGCGCGATGCGCGTGCGTGCCGGGCCTTCCTTCCTCCACACCTGCCGACGTCTCCATCACCACGCTCATCGTGTGTCTCCTGGTCGACTCACAATTGGGTTGAACGTTCATTTAACAGAACTTATACTATGCCGAAATACGGTCCGCAAGTAGCGGCGACCCTGCCGGCTCCGATACACCACCGACACAAACAGTAAGGAGACAGTGAGCACATGAACGTTGAGGACATCCGAATCGAACGGCACGGCGGCGTCGTGACCCTTCGCCTGAACCGGCCCGCGAAACGCAACTCGCTCGCGCGGCCGCATCTCGACTTCCTGCGCGACACGCTCGATGCGCTCGCGAACGATCCGGCCGTGCGCTGCCTCGTGCTGACCGGCACCGGCAGCGCGTTCTGCGCGGGCGCGGACGTCGACGAGTGGGCCGAGGCCGAGCGCAACGGCGAACTCGACACCTACGGGTGGAGCGAGCGCGCGCACCGGTTCGTCGAAGCGCTGGCGGCATTTCCGCGCCCCACCGTCGCGGCGCTGAACGGCTCGACGGTCGGCGCGGGCGCCGACATCGGCTTTGCCTGCGACTTCCGCATCGCAAGCACGGCCGCGACGCTGCGTTGCGGCTATACGGGAATGGGCTACAGCCCCGACATGGGCGGAAGCTGGTTCCTGCCGCGTCTCGCACGGCCCGACGTCGTGCGCCGCTTCATCTTCCTGAACGAACGCTGGCACGCGCAGGACGCGCTCGCAGCCGGGCTCGTGTCCGAAGTCGTCGACGCCGACGCGTTCGCGCAGCACGTCGCCGCATTCGCCGCGCGTCTCGCACAAGGGCCGAGTGTTGCGTTCGGCCACACCAAGGCGCTGCTCGCGCAGTCGCTCACGCACACGCTTGCCGAGCAGCTGCACGGCGAGCTGGCGGCCTGCGTCGCTTGCGGTCACAGCGAGGACGGCCGGGAAGCGCTTCGCGCGTCGGTCGAAGGTCGCGCCCCTCTTTTTGTCGGGAGATGATTCATGGATTTTTCGCTGACCCAAGAACAGGAAATGCTGGTGTCGTCGCTGCGTCAGTTCGTCGAAAAGGAACTGCAGCCCCATGAATTCGCGGTCGACCGCGCGGACGACGTGCCGCCCGAACTTGCCGATTCGATCCGCCGCAAGGCGCTCGAGCTCGGCTTCTACGCGTTCAACATGCCCGAAAGCGCCGGCGGCCCGGGCCTCGACTACGTGACGCAGGCGCTCGTCGAGCGCGAGCTCGGCCGCACGAGCTGGGCGCTGCACGTGTTCGTCGCGCGGCCGAGCAAGATCCTGATGGCGTGCAAGGGCGACCAGATCGAGCGCTATCTGAAGCCGGCCGTGCGCGGCGAGCGCGTGGACTGCTTCGCGCTGACCGAGCCGGGCGCCGGTTCCGACGCGATGGGCATCCGCACGCGCGCGGTGCGCGACGGCGACGACTACGTGATCAACGGCAGCAAGCACTTCATCAGCCACGCGGATACGGCCGATTTCGTGATCCTGTTCGCCGTCACCGGCGAGGAGGAAGTGCGCGGCCAGAAGCGCAAGCGCGTGACCTGCTTCCTGATCGACAAGGACACGCCGGGCATGACCGTGCGGCGCGGCCCGCACTGCACGAGCCTGCGCGGCTATCACCAGTCGGAGATCTTCCTGACCGACTGCCGCGTCAGCGCCGCGCAGATCCTCGGCGACGAACATCGCGGCTTCGACCTCGCGAACGACTGGCTGACCGCCGGCCGCGTGATGGTCGCGGCCAACAACATCGGCCGCGCGCAGCGCGCGTTCGAGATGGCCGCCGAATGGGCGGCGACGCGCCAGCAGTTCGGCAAGCGCATCGGCGAATTCCAGGGCACGTCGTTCAAGCTCGCCGACATGCAGACCGAGATCCGCGCGGCGGAACTCGTCACGCTCTATACCGCGCAGAAGCTCGACCTGGGCACGATGACCGACGGCGACGCCGCGCTCGCGAAGCTGCTGGCGACCGAAACGCTCGGCCGCGTGACCGATCATGCGGTGCAGATCTACGGCGGCATGGGGCTGATGGACGAACTGCCGATCGAGCGCTTCTGGCGCGATGCACGCATCGAGCGCATCTGGGAAGGCACGTCCGAGATCCAGCGGCACATCCTGTCGAAGGAAATCCTCCGACGCTACAGCTGACGCGAACCGTCGCGCCGGCGTACCCGGCGCGACTTCCGAAAGGACCTTTCATGACCTCCTCTCCCGCAGTCAGGGATCGCCGCGCCGCCGCCGCGGCCAATCTGCACCGGCTGCTCGATCCGGCCAGCATCGCGTTCGTCGGCGGACGCGGCATCGCCGGCGCCGTGCAGCGCTGTCGCGACTATGGCTATGCCGGCGACATCCGGCTCGTCAACCCGAACCATGCCGAGATCGACGGCGTGCGCTGCCACGCGAGCGTCGCCGACCTGCCCGCCGCGCCCGATGCCGTGTTCGTCGCGGTGCCCGCGCGGCAGGCGATCGACGTCGTGCGTGCGCTCGCCGAACGCGGCGCCGGCGGCGCGATCGTCTATGCGTCGGGCTTCTCCGAGACCGGCGCCGACGGCACCGCGCTGCAGCAGGCGCTGATCGACGCGGCCGGCGACATGGCCGTGCTCGGGCCGAACTGCTACGGGCTGATCAACGGACTGAACGGCAGCGCGCTGTGGCCGGTCGCGCACGGCGCGCCGCGCGTCGAATCCGGTGTCGCCGTGATCACGCAGAGCGGCAACCTCGCGTACAACCTGTCCATGAGCGCGCGCTCGGTGCCGTTCGCATACCTGGCGAGCGTCGGCAACCAGGCATCGGTCGACATCGCGCGCCTCGTCGACGCGTTCGTCGACAATCCGCGCATCCGCGCGATCGGCGTGCATCTCGAAGGGCTGAAGGACGTCTGCGCGTTCAGCGAGGCCGCCGCACGCGCGCTCGCGCGCGGCGTGCCGATCGTCGCGCTGAAGAGCGGCACGTCGACGCTCGGCGCGCAGCTCGCGATGAGCCACACGAGTTCGCTCGCGGGCTCGGACGCGCTGTACGACGCGCTGTTCCGGCGGCTCGGCGTGATTCGCGCGAAAGACCCGGTCGGCCTCGTCGAGACGCTGAAGCTGCTCGCGATCGCCGGCGTGCCCGAGCGCCGCACGCTTGCCGCGCTCGCAACGTCCGGCGGCGATGCGGGGCTCGTCGCCGATCTCGGCGACGCGCGCGGCATTGCGTTCCCGCCGGTCGGCGCCACGGGCCGCGATGCGCTCGGCAACGTCCTGCCCGCGTACGCGACGATCGCGAACCCGCTCGACTTTACGACGACGCCGTGGGGCGATCCCGGCAGGATGCGCGCGTGCTGCGACGCACTGCTGGCCGACCGCCCCGGCGCGGCCGCGATGATTCTCGACTATCCGCAGGAAGCGACCGGCGAACGGCCGCTGTGCGATATCGCGGCCGGCGCGTTCGCGGCGTCCGCGCGCCAGCACGGCGTGGTCGGCGCGGTGATCTCGGTGTTCCCGGAGCTGACACCGCCCGATCACGCTACGCGCATGGCCGCGGCCGGCATTGCGCCGCTGCAGGGGCTCGCCGACGGGATCGACGCGATCGGCGCGGCCATGGCCTACGGCGACACGCGCCGCCGCATACTCGACGCCGATGCGCTGAACGCGCTGCCCGTGTTGCGGGCCGGCAATGGCGGCGGCGCCGCGAAGCTGCACGACGAATGGGCGAGCAAGCGGATGCTGGCCGCGCACGGGCTCGACGTGCCGCCAGCCGAATGCGTCGCGCCCGCCGATGCGCCGGCTGCCGCGCAGCGGCTCGGCTTTCCGGTTTGCGTGAAGATCGTCAGCGATCGGCTGCCGCACAAGACCGAGGCCGGCGCGGTCGCGCTGAAGCTCGCGTCGCCCGAGGCCGTCGCCGACGCGGTCGAGCGGATGACCGCGCAAGTCGCGCGTTATGCGCCCGACATCCGCGTCGAGCGCATCCTCGTCGAGAAGATGGCCGACGCACCGCTGCTCGAACTCATCGTCGGCGTGAAGCGCGAGCCGAACTTCGGTCTCGCGCTCGTGCTCGGCGCCGGCGGCGTGCTGGTCGAGCTGATCCGCGACACCGCGACGCTGCTGCTGCCCGTGCGCGAAAACGACGTGCGCGACGCGCTGCTCGGGCTCAAGCTCGGGCCGCTGCTGACCGGCTATCGCGGGCGGCCGAAGGCCGATCTCGATGCCGTTGTCGCGAACGTGATGGCGATCGCGCGTTTCGCGCAAGCGCACGCGGATACGCTCGTCGAGCTCGACGTCAATCCGCTGCTGGCGATGGAACACGGCGCGGTGGCCGTCGACGCGCTGGTCAGGCTCGACGCGTGAAGCATGCCGGCCTGCTCATGGATCGTGTGAGCAGGCCGGCCGTGCCCGGCCCGGGAACGAGCAAGAATCAGAAGTTATGCCGCATGCCGATGCGCGCGGCGGCCTGCGTGCGACTCGTCGACGGCGTGAAGCTGTAGCCGATCACCGCGTCGACGCCCTGCGATGCGCGCATCCAGTCGACGGCCGCATACACGTCGGTGCGCTTCGACAGCGCATAGTGCGCGCCGAGCGCGGCCTCGTGCCAGTGATGGCCTTCGAACGTCGTGTACTGGTAGCCCGCGACGAGCGACAGCGGCGCGGTCATCTGGTACAGGCCGCCCGCCTCGTACACGCGCATCGTCGACGATTGCCCGTAGCCCTTGAACGTCGTGTTGCTGAAGTCCGCGCTAAGCGTCAGCTTGCCGAGCACGTACGATGCGCCGATCCCGAAGATCGATTGCGAATTGATCGCAAACGGCGTCGCGTCGTGCAGGTCGGTGACCGCGCCCGTCGCCGGATCGACGGTCGCGACCGTCTGCCCGAGCATCGACGTCACGCCCATCTGCGCGTACGGATCGAGCGCCGCGAGCCCGCGCGGCGAATTGAGCCGCGTATAGTTGCCGCCCGTCGAGAAATCGCCGTGCGTATAGGTCGCACCGACACTCCACGCGCTGCCGTCGTGGAAGCTGCCCGCGTCGTTGCTGAACGAATACATGCCGCCGACCACGAGCCCGTGGAAGCTGTTGCTGACGAACTTCACCGCGTTCTGCAGCCGGTCGCCGCTCTGGCGGTCGAAATCGCCGAGGTGCACGCCATAACCGCTGCCGAACGCGCTGACGTTGAACGCCGCCGTGAAGTCGTACGCGAAGTCGTACTGGTTGCCAAAGGTCAGCGTGCCCCAGTCGTTGCCGAGCCCCACGTAGGCCTGGCGGCCGAACATCGCGCCGCCCTGGTTCAGCTTGCCGGTGCCGAGCCGGAAGCCGTTCTCGAGCTTGAACACGGCCTTGTTGCCGCCGCCGAGATCCTCGGTGCCCATCAGGCCGACACGGTTGCCGTACGACACGCCGTCGTCGAACAGGTACGCATGCGCGCCGCCCGCGTTGTTCACGTAGGTGATGCCGCCGTCGATGATCCCGTACAGCGATACGCTGCTTTGCGCATGCGCATGGCCCTGAACCATCACCGACATCATGCCGGCCAGCAGGAAGCGTTTCTTCATTTCCGGTGTCTCCAGTTTCCGCGAGGCGGATCGATTTTCGTTGTTCGAGGAACGCCGCCCGCCTGCTTTTTTTCGGCACCGCGGCGCTGGCGAGTATAGGTTTCGTTGAATGAATGTTCAATCGATTGATGCGTCGATCTGCACGGTGTTTACACGCATCGGAAATTTCTTTATTGAAAAAACGTTCAACCCGTCATAACATCGACCGGCAGCCCCGCGGACGACATGCGGGCTCCGTTCCGAACCTCCGGAGTGCACAGGATGACGACCCACCTCAGCCCCGCCGCCGAGCCGCGCCTGCGCTCGGCCTACGAAGGACAGAAGGCGCGCCCGTACGATCCGGCCGCACCGATCGCGACGCCGCTCGAACTGCACCGCTGCATCGTGCAGCCCGAATGGGTCGACTACAACGGCCACATGAGCGAATCGTGCTACCTGTTCGTGTTCGGCGACAGCAGCGATGCGTTCTTCCGCTACTTCGGCATCGACGACGACTATCGCGAAGCCGGCTGCTCGATCTATTCGGCGGAGACGCACATCCGCCACCTGCGCGAAGCGATGCTCGGCGAACCGCTGCGGCTCACGCTGCGGCTGCTCGACGTCGACGACCGGCGCCTGCACGTGTTCCATTCGATGCATCACGCGACGACCGGCACGCCGCTCGCGACCGCCGAACAGTTGCTGACCCACGTCGACATGCACGCGAAGCGCTCGGCGCCGTTTCCCGACACGATGCGCCGCCATCTCGACGCGATTCACACCGAACATGCACGCGCGCCGCGCGAGCCTCATGCCGGCCGCGCGATCGCGATTCGCCGCCCCGCCCCTGCTTCACGCTGAACCACGATGGAGCCCTCCATGCAGACGAACGACGCCTGGCGCACGCGCGCCGGCCACCTCGAGATCGAATCCCGCGCCTTCGTCGACGGCGCGTTCCGCGATGCGCACGACGGCGCGACCTTCACGTGCACGAGCCCGATCGACAGTCGCGTGCTCGCGCAGGTCGCGCATTGCAGGCAGGCCGACGCCGACCACGCGGTCTCGGCCGCGCGGCGCGCATTCGACGGCGGTGCCTGGCGAGACGCGACGCCGCGCGAGCGCAAGCGCGTGCTGCTGCGCTGGGCCGCGCTGATCCGCGAGCACGCGGACGGTCTCGCGCTGCTCGAGACGCTCGACACCGGCAAGCCGATCGGCGACACGACCGCGATCGACATCCCGTCCACCGCGTACTGTCTCGAATGGTTCGCGGAGGCGATCGACAAGACCGGCGGCGAAGTCGTGCCGACTGACGCGCATCTCGTCGGCCTCGTCACGCGCGAGCCGATCGGCGTCGTCGCGGCGGTCGTGCCGTGGAATTTCCCCGCGATGATCGCGATGTGGAAATGCGCACCCGCGCTGGCGGCCGGCAACAGCGTCGTGCTGAAACCGTCGGAGAAATCGCCGCTGAGCGCGCTGCGGCTCGCCGCGCTGGCGGCACAGGCCGGGCTGCCGGCCGGCGTGCTCAACGTGCTGCCCGGCTTCGGCGACGCGGGCGAGGCGCTGGCGCGGCATCCGGATGTGGACTGCATCGCGTTCACGGGCTCGACCGCGGTCGGCCACCAGGTCGCGCGCTGCGCGGCCGATTCGAACCTGAAGCGCGTGTGGCTCGAACTCGGCGGCAAGTCGCCGCAGATCGTGCTGCCCGATTGCCCCGACCTCGACCGCGCGGCGCGCACCGTCGCACACGCGGTGTTCTACAACACCGGGCAGATGTGCACGGCCGGCTCCCGGCTGCTCGTGCATCGCACGATCCGCGACGCGTTCGTCGCGCGCGTGCTGGCGATCGCGCCCGAGTATGCGCCTGGCGATCCGCTGTCGCCCGACACGCGGATGGGCAGCCTGATCGACGCCGCGCAGGTCGAGCGCGTGCTCGGCTACGTCGATACCGGCCGCGACGAGGCGACCTTGCTGACGGGCGGCAAGCGCGCGCGCACGGCGAGCGGCGGACAGTATGTCGAGCCGACGGTGTTCGACTGCCCGCGCGCCGATGCGCGGATCGTGCGCGAGGAGATCTTCGGGCCGGTGCTCGCGGTGACGACGTTCGACGACCTCGACACGGCCGTCGCGCTCGCGAACGACACGCGCTACGGGCTCGCGGCGTCGGTGTGGACGGCAAACCTGACGACCGCACATGAAACCGCGCGCCGGTTGCGCGCGGGCACTGTGTGGGTGAACGGCTACGAGGAAACCGACGACATGAACTTCCCGTTCGGCGGCTTCAAGGAATCGGGCAACGGGCGCGACAACTCGCTGCACGCGCTGGAGAAATACACGGAGCTGAAGTCGACGATCATCCGGCTGCGGTGACGCGAAACGGGCGGCGCCGGCCGCCCGCTTCGCCGTGCACATGATTCGTCCGAACAACGACACCCGCGGCGATTCATTCCAGTCAGGAAATAATCAATCGCGCCGCGGCGATTCACCTCCCCGTCCGCACGTTCTAGACTGTCGCATCGTTCCCCTTTCCGGACCCACGCGATGACCGACGTCCTGCCGCTGACCACCGATCCCGATTCGGGCCTCCAGTACCGGCTGCGCCCGGCCACCGGCCGCCCCGCCGCCCGCCTGTTGCTGCTGCATGGTGTCGGCGGCAACGAAACCAACCTGCTGAACCTTGCCGATGCGATCGATCCGCGCATCGAGATCGCGTTCCTGCGCGGCCCGCTGACCTTCGGACCCAACCAGCATGCATGGTTTCCGGTGCGCTTCGGCCCGAACGGCCCGGAAATCGATGCGGCCCGCGCGGACGCCAGCCGCGTGCAGCTGATCGCACTGCTGCGCGCATTGCGCGCGCAGGACGGTGCGGGCTCCGCGTTGCCGGCCGTGATCGCCGGCTTCAGCCAGGGCGGCATCATGAGCGCGAGCGTCGGCCTCACGTCGCCGGACGACGTAACCGCGTTCGCCGTGCTGTGCGGGCGCATCCTGCCGGAAATCGATCCGCTGATCGCGCCGCGCGATGCGCTTCGCCCGCTCCATGCGCTGATCGTGCACGGCCGCTTCGACGACAAGCTGCCCGTCGCGTGGGCCGACACCGCCGACGCGAAGCTCACGGCGCTCGGCGTCGCGCACGATACGCGGCTGTACGCGGCCGGCCACGAACTGACCGCGGAGATGGCCGGCGATTTCGGCCGGTGGGTCGGCGAACGCGCCGGGTTGAACTGACCGCACCGGGGAAGCCGGCCCGCGAACGGACCGGCGCCCCCGGCGCGTGGCGTCACGCGTTGCTCGCCGGATCGGCGACGGCGCGCGCGGGCGCGGTCGCGGCCACCGCCCGCTCACGCGCGGCGCCGCGCTTCGCGAGCTTCCAGCCGATCGTCAGCGCGAGCACGACGAGCGGAATCGTCGCGACGGTCCACGTGCCGCCCGGGTAGTCGAATGCCATCAGCACCAGCACGCCGACGAGGAAGGCCAGCGTGAGCCACGACGTGAACGGCGCGCCGGGCATCCGGAACGACACGGCCTTCAGTTCGCCGCGATCGACCGCGCGGCGGAACATGATCTGGCTCATCACGATGAAGCCCCACGTCGTGATGATCCCGAGCGACGCCATGTTCAGCACGATCTCGAACGCCTGGGCCGGCACGATGTAGTTCAGCGGCACGCCGATCGCATTGATCGCGACCGTGATCAGGATCCCGCCGTACGGCACGCCGCGCGCGTTCATCCGCGACATGAAGCGCGGCGCCGACCCGCCCATCGCGAGCGAGCGCAGCACGCGCCCCGTCGAATAGAGGCCGGAGTTCAGGCTCGACAATGCGGCGGTCAGCACCACGACGTTCATCACGGTGCCGACGTACGGCACGCCGAGCTTGCCGAAGAACGTCACGAACGGGCTTTCGTGCGCGCTGTACGCGGTCCACGGCAGCAGCATCGTCAACAGCACGACCGAGCCGACGTAGAACAGTGCGATGCGCCACATCACGCCGTTGATGGCCTTCGGCAGCACCTTGCGTGCATCGGCGGTCTCGCCCGCCGCGACGCCGACGAGCTCGATGCTCGCATACGCGAACACGACGCCCTGCACGATCAGCACGGCCGGCAGGATGCCGTGCGGAAAGAATCCGCCGTGATCCGCGACCAGGTGGAGCCCCGGCATCTGGCCGGCGACCGGATGGCCGCTCGCGAGGAACACGGCGCCCACCGCGAGGAATACCGCGAGCGTCCCCACCTTGACGAGCGAGAACCAGAACTCCATCTCGCCGAACACCTTCACGCCGATCATGTTCATCACCGACACGATCCCGAGTGCGCCGAGCGCGAACACCCATTGCGGCACGTCCGTGAACACGGCCCAGTACTTCATGTAGATCGCGACCGCGGTGATGTCGACGATGCCGGTCGTCGCCCAGTTCAGGTAGTACATCCAGCCCGCGACGAACGATGCGCGCTCGCCCATGAACTCCCGCGCGTACGACACGAAGCTGCCGCTGGTCGGCCGGTGCATCACGAGCTCGCCGAGCGCGCGCATGATCAGGAACGCGAACACGCCGCAGACGAGATACACGAGCGCGAGCGCCGGCCCCGCGCTCTGCAGGCGCCCGCCCGCGCCGAGAAAGAGGCCGGTGCCGATCGCGCCGCCCATTGCGATCATCTGCACGTGCCGCGGCTTCAACTGCTTCTCGTAGCCGGCTTCGTGCGACGCGAACATCGCGTCGGGGTCGGCATGACGGGAATCCGCGCCGCCGGCCGTATCGGCCGGCCGCTCGCTGCTGTGTTTCATCGTTTGTCTCCGCTTCTTGATGTAGCGCGCCCCGCACGGGGGCGCTTCTGGAACGGCCGTGCGCGGGCCGCCGGCGGCAGGCGCCGGCGCCGCGCGGCCGATGTCAAAACACGCGCGGCCGGATCAGCGCTTCGGGCTGCAGCGCCTCGTCCAGTTGCGCGTCGGTCATCAGCTGGCGATCCAGCACGACCTCGCGGATCGACTTGCCGCTCGCGTGCGCTTCGGCCGCCACGACCGTCGCGTTCTTGTAGCCGATGTACGGGTTCAGCGCGGTCGCGAGCGCGACCGAGCGCTCCATCGTTTCGCGCAGCCGCTCGGGATTCGCGGTGATCCCGCTCACGCATCGCTCCGCGAGCGTCGTGCACGCGGCCGTCAGGTGGCTGAAGCTGCGGAACAGCGCGCTGGCGATCACCGGTTCGAACGCGTTGAGCTGGAGCTGTCCGGCCTCGGCGGCGAAGGTCACGGTCAGGTCGTTGCCGAACACCTCGAACGCGACCTGGTTGACGACTTCCGGGATCACCGGATTCACCTTGCCCGGCATGATCGACGAGCCGGCCTGCACGGGCGGCAGGTTGATCTCGCCGAACCCCGCGCGCGGGCCGCTCGACAGCAGCCGCAGGTCGTTGCAGATCTTCGACAGCTTGACGGCGATCCGCTTGAGCACGCCCGAGACCTGCACGAACGCGCCGCAATCCTGCGTCGCCTCGATCAGGTTCGGCGCGGTGCTCAGGTCGAGCCCGGTGATGCGCCGCAGCGCCGCCAGCGCTTTCTCCGCGTACTGCGGATGCGCGGTGATCCCCGTGCCGATCGCGGTCGCGCCGAGATTGATCTCGCGAATCAGCCAGCCGGCTTCCTGCAGGCGCGCGATGTCTTCCGTCAGCATCACCGCGTAGGTCGAGAATTCCTGGCCGAGCGTCATCGGTACGGCGTCCTGCAACTGCGTGCGGCCGAGCTTCAGCAGGCCCGCGAACGCGTCGGCCTTCTCCGCGAACGCATCGCGCAGGCGCGCCATCGCTTCGAGCAGGTGCTCGACCGCAAAGCACGTCGCGACCCGGATCGCGGTCGGATAGACGTCGTTCGTGCTCTGCGCGAGATTCACGTGCTCGTTCGGGTGCAGATAGTCGTACTGCCCGCGCGCGTGCCCCATGATTTCGAGCGCGCGGTTGCAGATCACCTCGTTCGCGTTCATGTTGGTCGACGTGCCGGCCCCGCCCTGGATGACGTCGACGACGAACTGGTCGTGCAGGCGCCCCTCGCGGATCTCGACGCACGCGGCGGCGATCGCATCGCGGTACGGCTGTGGCAGCAGCCCGAGCTCGCAGTTGGCGTCGGCCGCGGCTTCCTTCACGGCCGCGAGCGCCATCACGAAATACGGCAGCGACGCAATGGTGCGGCCCGAGATGTCGAAATTCTCTTTCGCGCGCAGCGTATGAACGCCGTAGTACGCGTGATCCGGAATGCTTCGTTTACCTAAAAGATCCGCTTCGACGCGGAACCCGTTTTCTGCCATCGTGCCCTCCTGAATGTCTCTTGCGCTCGTCGTTCGCCGCTTCCCGACGCGACGGGTTCGCATTCTATGCCTTTGCAAAAACAAGCTCGCTTCTGTATTATCGAAAGCGGTTTTGCGTGGGGCGCAACAGCGAGAAACGAATGAAAAAAGTCGCAAGAGAAACCGGCGTCGATCACCTGGGCGCGATGCGCGCGTTCGTGAGAGTGGTCGAAACGGGGAGTTTTTCGGCGGTCGCGAAGGAGATGCACGTGTCGACGTCGACCGTCGCGCGCAAGGTGACGGCGATCGAGGAAACGCTCGGCGTCGCGCTGCTGCACCGTTCGACGCACAGCGTGACGCTGACCGAGGCCGGCCACATCTATCTGGAGCGTGCCGTCACGCTGATCGCCGATCTCGACGACACGCTGCGCGTCGTCGCCGAGCTGAATGCGCGGCCGAGCGGCCCGCTGAAGCTCACCGCGCCGGTCGCGTTCGGCCGTCGCCATCTCGCGCCGCTGGTCGCGCCGTTTCTCGCGCGCTACCCGACGATCCAGCTCGACGTGCGGCTCACCGACAACCACAACGACCTCGTGGCCGGCGGCTTCGATCTCGACATTCACGAGGGCGAGAACTACCTGGACAACCTGGTCGTCCACCGGCTGTCGCGCAACGACAGCATCCTGTGCGCGACGCCCGGCTATCTCGATCGCTGCGGGCGCCCGTCGACGCCCGACGACCTGAAGCATCACAACTGCCTGCGCTACGTCCACCCCGAAGGCGATCCGCGCTGGGATCTCGTGAACGGCGACGCGCAGCACAGCGTGCTGCCGGCCGGCAATCTCGTCACCGACCATTCGGAGCTGCTGCTCGAAGCGACCTGCGCGGGGCTCGGCATCGCGGAGTTCGAGATCTGGCTGGTGCGCGACCTGCTCGCGAGCGGCCGGCTCGAAGCCGTGCTGCCGCGCTATCGGCTGCAGAACCGGCTGACCGGCGAATTCATCTACATCGCGTATCTGGCGAACCGGCGCAGCTCGGCGAAGCTGCGCGTGCTGAAGGACTTTCTCGCGGAACACCTCGCGCATATCGGCGAGCTGTCGGAGCTGGAGCTGACCAAGATTCGCGGAGCGTGCGCATAGCGCCCGCGTTCGCGTTCGTGTTCGCGTCGATCAGCACGCCGATGGGCGACGGCACACGCGGCCCGGATCGCAGGCCGGCGGCATCGGCGCGGTAACGGCGTTCAGGCCGGCTGCAATTCGAACGGGAACGTTGCGTGCCCGATCTCGACGCCCTGCGTGTTCAGCATCCGCGGCCGGTGGAAGCCGGCCAGTGGCGCGCGCTGCGCGGCCGTGCCGATCTGCAGCCGTTCGAGGATTTCGCTGACGAGCATGTAGAGCACGTCGAGATTGCCGTCCTCGATCTTCACCGAGATGCCGAGCGCGCCGTCGGCGCCGAGCTGCCGCGTGCGTTCCGACGCCCGCACGCCGAGCCCGTAGCACGCATCGGCGCCGAGCTTGCCGACGACTTGCCCGTCGAACGCGTTCATCAGCACCGTGCAATAGCGCCCGTCGCCGGCCACCAGTTCGGGATGCGCCGTCATCGCACGATGAATGCGCGCCAGCGCGCGGACGCGATCGGTAATTGCGCCGCCGCCCGCTTCCACCGTGTCCGCGCCGTCGGCCAGCGACGCGTAAAGACGCGCCAGGCGATCCAGCGAAAAGGCCGGCGTCGGCAGGTTGCACCCGTCGATCGCCCAGTCGACCTCGTCGTCGCGCAACCCGCACGCGTCGGCCACGACATGCTTCACGCGCACCTGCATCGGATGGTCGGGCAGATGGTAATCGGCCATCGCGGCGCCGATCGACTGCGCACCGGCCAGCATCCCGACATGCTTGCCCGAACAGTTGCTGCACACCCCGGTCGGCGTGTAGTCGCGCTTGATCCAGGATCGGTACACGGCATCGGACAACGGCGGGTGGCCGCCGCAACGCAAGTCCGATTCGTGCGCGGCCACCTTGGACAGCATCGCCCGCGTGCGTTCGATATGCCGCTCCTCGCTGCTGTGCGACGCGCACATCAGCGCAATGTCCGCGTCGTCGAAGCCGAAGCGCTCGGGCGCGCCCGTCTCGATCACCGCCAGCGCCTGGGCCGGCTTGGCCGCCGACCGCGCGAGCGTCATCCGGAACGGATCGCCGAACCGGGCCAGCAACCTGCCGCGTGCATCGACCACCGCCACATGGGCGACGTGCGTGTTCTCGATCGCGTTGCCGCGGTACGTGACGACCGCTGCGCGTTGGGTGTCCATCGTGTGTTGTCTCCTTGCTCGGGGCCTGGTTGCCGGGGCCCGTCCAACCGGTACGGCAGTGTAGCGAGTCGCCGCCGCCGCGAACGGTCGGGCCATGGAAAGCGGTGTTGCATGCGGCGCAAAGGCAGCCGCGCCGCCCACGAAAGCCTGACTGAATGAGTACAAAAACCATTCAAGCGTTTACATATTTAGTACCAATCCGTACAATTGCGATCACGAACGCGAATCATACGCATTTACATTGACGTTTTCCGATGTTCCGGACCTGTGCCGCCCGCATCGAGAAAATGCACCCGATCACCGAACCTTCCGTTGCTTCCCGATATGCCTGCCCAGTTCAAGACGAGGCCACGCGCTCTCGTGTCGGCGCTGACCTGCTCCGTGTTCCTGACGCCGCTGCTCGCCTCCGCCGAAACCGCTCCCGCTCCCGCCCCTGCCGCCAACCAGCCGGCCCCGTCCGTCGATATGCCGGCGACGCTGCCGACGATCGCGGTCCAGTCGTCCGCGCTGTCGGACATGCAGGTGAAGCGCTCGCCGTCGTACAAGTTCACCGCACCGCTGCTCGATACGCCACGTTCGGTCACGGTGATCCCCGAGCAACTGATCAAGGAAAAGAACGTCACGTCGTTCGCGGACGCGCTGCGCTCGGTGCCGGGCATCACGTTCCTCGGCGGCGACGCGGCCGCGAACCCGTCGGCCGACCGTCCGGTGATCCGCGGCTTCGAGTCGCGCAACTCGATCTTCGTCGACGGGATGCGCGACTCGGGGCTGCAGAACCGCGAGACGTTCGCCGTCGAGCAGATCAGCGTGATCAAGGGCCCCGATTCGGTCTACGCGGGCCGCGGCTCGGTGGGCGGCAGCATCGACATCGTCACGAAGACGCCGAAGAACGACAACTTCATCAACAGCAGCATCGGCTTCGGCACCGACGGCTACAAGCGCGCGACGGTCGACGCGAACCGCAAGATCAACGACACGACGGCCGTGCGCCTGAACGTGATGGGTCACGACGCGAATCAGGCCGGCCGCAACGACGTGTACAACAAGCGCTGGGGCGTCGCGCCGTCGATCGTGTTCGGGCTGAACACGCCGACCACGGTCACGGTCAGCTACTACCACATGAACTCGTACGACATGCCGGACTTCAGCGTGCCGTTCCGCGCGTCGGGCGGCACGCCGGTGCCGACCGATCGCGGGCGGTTCTTCGGACTGAACACGCGCGACTACCGCTACGGGCAGACCGACACCGGCGAAGTGCGGGTCGAGCATCGCCTCAACGACGACTGGAAGCTGAAGAACACGACGATGTTCGGCCGCTCGACGCTCGATTACGTGGCGACGAATCCGCAGATCCTCGCGTCGAATCCGAACATGCTGGGCCTGCAGGCGAAGAGCGGCAAGTACGCGCTCAACGGTTTCTCGAACCAGACCGAAGTTACCGGCAGCGCGAGCCTGTTCGGCATGAAGCACACGATGACGGCCGGCGTCGAGTTCAGCCATGAACAGGCGCGTTACGAGGGTTATCTCGTGTCGGATTCGGCCGGCAACAACATCCGCTCGGGCGGCCCGTGCTCGGTGGCCGGCAACTGCACGCCGCTCGCGGGCGGCTGGAACCCGAACATGCCGTGGACCGGCAACATCGTGCTGAACGGCGACAAGGGCTTCCCCGGCCCGACGACGAACACGCGCACCGACACCGTGTCCGCGTACCTCTTCGACACCGTCAAGCTGTCCGAGCGCTGGCAGTTCAACACGGGGCTGCGTTTCGACCGCTACGACACGACCGGCAAGCAGGCCGGCGTCGCCGACCTGTCGAACACGTCGAACCTGTTCAGCTATCAGTTCGGCCTTGTGTTCAAGCCGGTGAGCAACGTGAGCCTGTACGCGTCGTACGGCACGTCGTCGAACCCGCCGGGTTCGAACGCGGGCCTCGGCGGCGGCACCGACCAGATCACCGCGACGAACCAGGATCTCGCGCCCGAGCGCTCGCGCAACATCGAGATCGGCGCGAAGTGGGACGTGCTGCAGGACCAGCTGTCGCTGACGTCGGCGCTGTTCCAGACCGAAAAGACCAATGCGCGCGTCAGCGACGGCCTTGGTCACACGGTCAACGCGGGCAAGCAGCGCGTGCGCGGCGCCGAATTCGGCTTCGCGGGCAACCTGACGCCGAAGTGGCACGTGTTCGGCGGCTACTCGTACCTGAACGCGATCACGACCGACGCGGGCCCCGGCAGCCCCGGCGCATCGGGCCTGCCGATGGTGATGGTGCCGAAGCACAACTTCACGCTGTGGACGAGCTACGACGTGATGCCGAAGCTGACGCTCGGCGCGGGCGCGACGGTGATGAGCCAGACCTATGCATCCGTGTCGGCGACGACGAAGAAATGGACGCCCGGCTACGCCCGCTTCGACGCGGCCGCGACGTGGCGCGTGAACAAGACGATGGACGTTCAGTTGAACGTACAGAACCTGTTCGACAAGCAGTATTACGCGAGTGCGTATCCGATCTACGCAACGTGGGCGCCGGGCCGGTCGGCGATGGTCACGCTCAACTTCTATCAGTAATACCGGTCACGACGAGCCCCTCGTATTCGAGACAGCGGCACAGCGTCGCCCACGCCGGCGAATCGGGCCACGCGCGCGCGTCGGCGTCGATGCGGATCGGCCGCCCGAATTCACGCGACGCACACGCGAGCAGCGTATGCGCGATCCCGCTGCGCCGGTACGCGGGCTCGACATACAGCCGCGCAAGCGCCGGCGACCGCGCGCCGTCGCCATGGTCGAGACGCAATTCGCCGATCGCCTCGTCGTCGCGATACGCCACCGCGCTGGCATGCGCGTCGTCGAACACGATGCGGATCACGCGCGCGCAACGATCCCTGAACATGACGACGTGCATGGGGCCCTCTTCGCATGACGATGCCGGCAAACGCAGCGCGTGCGCCACCCTGCGCCCATGTACCGGGGAGTTATCCGGATCGTCCGGGCGCGACGAGTTGAGTATCGTCTTGCCACGTCGGCACGCAGTAGTGCCAGTCGACACCTTTCATTGAGTCCACATCCGCGGCGCGACGCGCGTATTCTCGCGAAACCGCGCCCCTCGCGGGCCTGCGCCCCCACCGCGCGCACCGCCTCGCGTTTCCCGTACCGATCACAGGAGGAAGCATGCCGAGTCGTACCCCGACCGCCCTATGGGCCCAGCAGTTCCGGCGGTCGTCGGCGTCGAGCCTGCAGGACCAGATCCGGCGGATGCTGGTGGCCGCGATCCTCGACGGCCAGCTCGCGCCCGATGCGGCGCTGCCGTCGAGCCGCGAGCTCGCCGACCAGCTCGGCGTCGCGCGCAACACCGTCGTGCTCGCGTACCAGATGCTTGTCGAAGAGGGCTACCTGATCTCGCGCGAACGCAGCGGGCACTTCGTGAACCCGAAGATGCTCGAAGGCGTGCCCGGCTTCGCGGCCGCCAAGCCCGCTGCGAAGCCGGACGGCAACGACGACACGCCGGGGCGCCCCGCGTGGCAGCAACGCATCGCGCATCCGCCGTCGAGGCAGCGCAACATCGTGAAGCCCGCGAACTGGCAGCACTACGAATTTCCGTTCATCTACGGGCAGTTCGACCAGTCGCTGTTTCCGACCAACGACTGGCGCGAATCCTGCCTGAAGGCGCTGTCGGTGATGGAGATCCGCAACTGGGCGCCCGACCTGATCGAGCGCGACGACGAATCGCTGATCCAGCAGATCCGCACGCGCGTGCTGCCGCGCCGCGGCGTGTTCGCGATGCCCGACGAGATCATCGTCACGAACGGCTGCCAGCAGGCGCTGTACCTGATCGCGGACCTGCTGTGCGGCAAGCACACGACGGTCGGCTTCGAGAACCCCGGCTACCCCGACGCGCGCAACATCTTCGAGAACCGCAACGCGCGGCTGCTGCCGCTGCCCATTGACGGCCACGGGATCGCGCCCGACACGCTCGGCGATACGCTCGCGCGCTGCGACTACGTGTACGTGACGCCGAGCCACCAGTGCCCGACCACCGCGACGATGCCGGTCGAGCGCCGCCGCGCGCTGCTCGATTACGCGCAGCAGCATGATTTCGTGATCATCGAGGACGACTACGAGAGCGAGAACACCTTCTCCGGCACGCCGCATCCGGCGCTGAAGAGCCTCGACACGGCCGATCGCGTGATCTACGTCGGCAGCCTGTCGAAGACGTTCGCGCCGGGCCTGCGGCTCGGCTACGTGGTCGGGCCGCGCGAGCTGATCCGCGAGCTGCGCGCGCTGCGGCGGCTGATGGTGCGCCATCCCGTCGCGTACATCCAGCGCGCGTTCGCGACTTTTCTCGCGCTCGGCCATCACGACGCGCTGCTGCGCCGGCTCGCGCACGCGTACAGCGAGCGCTCGCAGGCGCTGATGGCCGCGCTCGATGCGCATCTGCCCGACGCGCGCTACGTGCCCGTGACGGGCGGCGCGTCGTGCTGGGTCGAGGGCCCGCCGTGGCTCGATGCCGCGCGTCTCGCGGCCGATGCGCTGGAAGCCGGCATCCTGATCGAGCCGGGCGGCGTGTTCTTCATGGACGATACGGGCGACGCACGCCGCTGCTTCCGGATGGGGTTTTCCGCGATTCCGCTCGAACGGATCGAGCCGGGCGTGCGTGCGCTCGCGCAGTGTGTGCGGGCGCAGCGGCCCGACGCCTAGCGCGACAGCGTGCGTCCGCCAGCGCCCCCCGCCCGCGCTGGCCCAAGCGAAACTCCCGAACTGGCGCTACCGCCAAAAACCAGCGCTCACTAACGTGTCGATACCGCGTGCCGCATGCGCGCCAGCGCCTCGCGGCCGCCCACCATTCGACAGGAGACACGTTATGGCTGACACGCTCACCGCCCCCGCCACCGTCACGGCCGCCACGCTCGCGGCCTTTTCCGACGCATTCAACCGGCACGACGCCAATGCGCTGATGGGCTTCATGACCGACGACTGCGTATTCGACGCGGCCGGCGGCCCCGACATCCACGGCACGCGCTTCGTCGGCCGCGACGCGGTACGTGCCGCGTTCGAAGCCGTGTTCAAGACCTTTCCCGACGCGCACTGGGGGCACGGCCGCCACACCGTCACGGGCGAGCGCGGCCTATCCGAGTGGGTGTTCACCGCCACGCACGCCGAAGGCTGGCGCATCGAGGCCGAGGGCTGCGACCTGTTCGAATTTCGCGACGGGCTGATCGCCGTCAAGCGCGCATTCCGCAAGGAACGGCCGAAGCAGCCGGCCTGAGCGCGCGCATCGCGCACCGCGGCGCAGCCCGCGTTTTGAAACGAATCATTTCATTTCATTCCACATTCCCCAGCAGCAGGCGGAATGGCTTGACCGGCTTTCACCAGCAAATAGCATCTGGAACAAGACGTTCCGTTAATTGAAAAATCGGAGACAACCCATGAGCGAACAATCCACTTCCCAGCGTGTGTCGGCCAGCGGCCCGCAGGACATGACGCCGTCCGAAGCCTTCGTCGAGACCCTCGCGGCCAATGGCGTGACCGACATGTTCGGCATCATGGGCTCCGCGTTCATGGACGCGATGGACATCTTCGCGCCGGCCGGCATCCGCCTGATCCCGGTCGTGCACGAACAGGGCGCGGGCCACATGGCCGACGGCTATGCACGCGTATCGGGCCGTCACGGCGTCGTGATCGGCCAGAACGGCCCCGGCATCAGCAACTGCGTGACGGCGATCGCGGCCGCGTACTGGGCGCACAGCCCGGTCGTGATCGTCACGCCGGAAGCCGGCACGATGGGCATCGGCCTCGGCGGCTTCCAGGAAGCAAACCAGCTGCCGATGTTCCAGGAATTCACGAAGTACCAGGGCCACGTCACGCACCCCGCGCGGATGGCCGAATTCACCGCGCGCTGCTTCGACCGCGCACAGGCCGAGATGGGCCCGACGCAGCTCAACATTCCGCGCGACTACTTCTACGGCAAGGTCAAGGTCGAGATTCCGCAACCGCGCCGGCTCGATCGCGGCGCCGGCGGCGAACAGAGCCTGGACGACGCGGCCGAACTGATCGCGCAGGCGAAGTTCCCGGTGATCATCTCGGGCGGCGGCGTCGTGATGGCCGACGCGATCGACGAATGCAAGGCGCTCGCCGAACGGCTCGGCGCACCGGTCGTCAACAGCTACCTGCACAACGACTCGTTCCCGGCGAACCACCCGCTGTGGTGCGGCCCGCTCGGCTACCAGGGCTCGAAGGCGGCGATGAAACTGCTGTCGCGCGCGGACGTCGTGATCGCGCTCGGCTCGCGCCTCGGGCCGTTCGGCACGCTGCCGCAGCACGGCATGGACTACTGGCCGAAGGACGCGAAGATCATCCAGATCGATGCCGACCACAAGATGCTCGGCCTCGTGAAGAAGATCTCGGTCGGCATCTGCGGCGACGCGAAGGCCGCGGCGGTCGCGCTCACGCAACGCCTCGAAGGCCGCACGCTCGCGTGCGACGGATCGCGCAGCGATCGCGCCGACCAGATCGCGACCGAGAAGGCCGCATGGGAAAAGGAACTCGACGACTGGACGCACGAGCGCGACGCGTACAGTCTCGACATGATCGAGGAGCAAAAGCACGAAAAGCCCTTCAGCGGCGGCCGCTACCTGCATCCGCGCCAGGTGCTGCGCGAACTCGAAAAGGCGATGCCCGAGGACGTGATGGTGTCGACCGACATCGGCAACATCAACTCGGTCGCGAACAGCTACCTGCGCTTCAACAAGCCGCGCAGCTTCTTCGCGGCGATGAGCTGGGGCAATTGCGGCTACGCATTCCCGACCATCATCGGCGCGAAGGTCGCCGCGCCGCACCGCCCGGCCGTGTCGTATGCGGGCGACGGCGCGTGGGGCATGAGCCTGATGGAAACGATGACCTGCGTGCGCCACCGCATCCCGGTCACGGCCGTCGTGTTCCATAACCGCCAGTGGGGCGCGGAGAAGAAGAACCAGGTCGACTTCTACAACCGCCGCTTCGTCGCGGGCGAACTCGACAATCAAAGCTTCGCGGAAATCGCGCGCGCGATGGGCGCCGAAGGGATCACGGTCGACCGTCTCGAGGAGGTCGGCCCCGCGCTCAAGCGCGCGATCGACATGCAGATGAACGAAGGCAAGACGACGATCATCGAGATCATGTGCACGCGCGAACTCGGCGATCCGTTCCGCCGCGATGCGCTGTCGAAGCCGGTGCGCACGCTCGACAAGTACAAGGACTACGTGTGACGCCGCGTCGCTGACGCATCCGCTGCCGGCCGTGCACTCCCCGCGCGGCCGGCCCCCGGCCGGACGCCGTGCCCCGTGCGGGCCGCCGCATCCGGCCTTTTTTACTTCGAGCTCCCGATGAAAGCCCTCGACCGCATTCTCGAATCTGCGCGCCGCCAGCCGATGCGCATCGCGCTGTGCGAAGCCGACGACCCGCGCGTGCTGCACGCGGCCGCGCGCGCGACGCGCGACGGCATCGCGCGCATCGTGCTGGTCGGCGACCGCGCGGCGATCCACGCGGCGGCCACGCGCGACGCGATCGATCTCGACGGCATGACGCTCGTCGATCCGGCCACCGCCGCGCAACGCGACGCGTACGCCGACGCACTGCTTGCGCTGCGCAAGAACAAGGGCATGACGGCCGACGCCGCGCGCGACGCGGTGCTCGACCCGCTCTGCCACGCGAACCTGATGGTGCGGCTCGGCGACGCGGACGGCTCGGTCGCGGGCGCCGTGCACGCGACGGCCGACGTGGTGCGCGCGGCGATCCAGTTGATCGGCGTCGATCCGGCGTTCCGGATCGTGTCGAGCTTCTTCCTGATGATGCTGTGCGAGCCGTTCCACACGATCAAGGGCGGGCTGATCTTCTCGGACTGCGCGCTCGTCGTCGATCCGGACGCCGACCAGCTTGCCGAAATCGCGATGGCCGCCGCCGACAGCGCGCACGCGCTGCTCGGCGAGGCACCGCGCGTCGCGATGCTGTCGTTCTCGACGAGCGGCAGCGCGCACCATGCGGCCGTCGACAAGGTGACGGCGGCGACCGCGCGCGTGCGCGAACTGCGGCCCGCACTCGCGATCGACGGCGACGTGCAGCTCGACGCGGCGATCGTCGCGGAGATCGCCGAGCGCAAGATCGCGCATTCGCAGGTGGGCGGCCACGCGAACGTGCTCGTGTTCCCGAGCCTCGAAGCCGGCAACATCGGCTACAAGCTCGCCGAGCGGATCGGCCGCGCGAAGGCGGTCGGCCCGTTGCTGCAGGGGCTGCGCCGGCCCGCGAACGACCTGTCGCGCGGCTGCAGCGCCGACGACGTGTATCACGTGATCGCGGCGACCACCGTGCAGGCGCAGGCAGCCGCGCAGCGCGCCGCGACCGGCGAGGCCGCGCACGCATGAGCGCCGACAAACTGGCGATCCTGATCGCGGTGATCGGCGCCGGCAGCTATTTCCAGACCGTGACGGGCTTCGGGCTCGGGATGATCGTGATGGGCGCGACGAGCGGGCTCGGGCTCGCGCCGCTCGCGACCGTCGCCACGCTGATGAGCGTCGTGTCGCTCGCGAACGGCGCGACCGCGCTGCCGGGCCGGCTGCATCACATCGACTGGCGCGCGGTCGGCGCGGCGACGCTCGGCATCCTGCCGTCGGTCGTCGCCGGGGTGCTGCTGCTCGAAAGCCTGAGCCGTTCCGCGTCGGACCTGCTGCAACTGATACTCGGCGCGGTCGTGCTGTACGGCGGCCTGTGCGCCGCACTGCGGCCGGCGCCGCTCGCGCAGCGCTCCGGCAACCGCAGCTTCTTCATCAGCGGCATCTTCGGCGGCTTGCTGAGCGGCATGTTCGGCGTTTCGGGCCCGCCGCTGATCTTCCAGTTCTACCGGCAGCCGCTGACGCTCGTGCAGATCCGCTGCGCGCTGATCGTCGTGTTCACGACCACCTCCGCGACGCGCGTGCTGTTCAGCGCGTGCGAAGGCCAGCTCGACCGCGATATCTGGATGCTCGCGGCGCTCGCGACGCCGGTCGTGATGCTGACGACGGTCGCCGGCCGGCACTACCCGCCGCCGCTGTCGCCGGTCGCGTTGCGCCGGCTCGCTTTCGGCGTGCTGATGGCGATCGGCGTCGGGCTGATCGCGACGTCGCTGCCGCCGCTGCTGCATCGGGCCTGATCCGCGTTCGGCTTCAGCACCCTGCCTCGCGCGGTCACGCGGTCGCGCAGTCACGCGCTCATCGTCGCGCGCCGATCCAGCTCGCGATTTCGACGAGCCGCTTCATGTCGGGCGGCGACGCGAGGTCGATCGCGAGCCGGTGCCGGTAGAACGGGCCGAGATCGAGCCCGACGCCGAGCCCGAGCACTTCGACGCGGCCGGCCGCCTGCTGGCGCGCGACTACCTGCTTCAGATGGTTGTCGAGGTAGTACGGATCGTTCGCGAGCGCGGTCGCGCCGTCCATCGGGCTACCGTCCGAGATCACGACGAGGATCCGCCGCGCCTCGGGCCGCGCCGCGAGCCGCGCGCACGCCCATTCGACCGCTTCGCCGTCGACGCCTTCGCGAAACAGGTCGGCCTTGAACAGCGCGGCAATGCCCGTGCGTGCGTGCCGCCAGCGCATGTCCGCGTCCTTGAACACCAGGTGGCCGGTTTCGTTGAGCCGCCCCGGATGGCGCGGCTTGCCGCGCGCGAGCCAGTCCTGCCGCGCGCGGCCACCGTTCCACGCGAGCGTCGTGAAGCCGAGCACCTCGGTCGCAAGACCTGCGGCGTCACCCGCGCGGGCCAGCGTATCGACCATCAGCGCGACGCCGTCGATCCACGCCTTCATCGAGCCCGAGCAGTCGATCAGGAACGCGAGCGCGCAGTCGGCGTGCGGCCGCACGCGTTCGAGCCGGAACAGCCGCCGCTCGGCCGGCGTGCTGACCAGCTGCGCGAGCCGGCGGCCGTCGAGGCGGCCGTGCTCCTCGCCGAACGACCAGCCGTCGGCCTGCGGCACGACGAGCGCCGCGCGCAGCACGCGCGCGAGCCGCGTGACGTTGATCCGCCGCGCGGCAACTTGCGCGTCGAGACGGTCGCGATACTCGCGCAGCAACGCCGCGCGGATCTGCGCGGCCGGCCGGAGCTCGCGGTCGTAGCGCGTCGTGTAAGCGCGATAGATGGCGTCGCCGCCGTGCAGCACGACGCTGTCGCCCGTCTCCACGAGTGCCGGCAGGTCGATGCCCGTATCGTCGAAATCGGCCCACAGCGAGAAGTTCGTCAACGCGTCGTCCTGCTCGCGCGCGTCGTCCGCCTCCGTTTCGACCACGGCTGCGCGCGCGTCGCGAATCATTGCCGCAATGCGTCGCGCCAGCGCCAGCGCATGTTCGGCAAAGTCACGCTGATCATTTCGGCAACGGCGCAGCCCGGCAAGCTGCATGCCGATCTCCGGCACGATCGCCGCACGCGATGCTTCGATCAGGTCTTCGGTTTCGTCGAGCACGGGCCAGCCCGTCAGCCGCGACCATGCAATCTGCGCGACCGTGTACACGAGGATCCCGACATGCGTATCGGCCTGCCCCGACCGGTGAAACGCGCGCGACCAGGTTTCGAAACGATGGCGCAGGTTCTGCACGACGCCGCGCATCGCGGGCGGCGCCAGCGATTCGCAGCGCAGTTGCTCGAGCATGTCGAACAGCACGCGTTCGACCGGATCGTCGCCGGACAGCGCGCGATGCAGATCGGCATCGGAATGCAGGATGCGCAGCGCGGCGCCATCGGCCGCGCCGCGCCAGGATGCGACATCGTCGTCGGCGGCCTGCGCGCGCAGGTGCGGCGCATGGATTGGCAACGGCCGCAGGTCGCGGCACACGCGGCCCGCGCGGTAATGCAGCGCCGCATCGCGCGTCAGCGCGCGCACGGTCGACGCGCCCAGCGCTTCGCGCGCCGATGCGCGGCGCGCCGCATCGCGATCGGCGCTCACCGCCCCGCTCCCGGCTCGCCGCCGCCGGCACGCGACGCTACCGCCAGTTCCTCGCCGAAACAGCGCTGGTAATACTCGGCGACGACCGGCCGCTCGGCGTCGTCGCACTTGTTCAGGAACGTGAGCCGGAACGCGAGCGCGGGATCGCGGAAAATCTGGCAGTTCTCGGCCCAGTTGATCACCGTACGCGGCGACATCAGCGTCGACAGGTCGCCGGTCGCGAAGCCGTTGCGCGTCAGCTCCGCGAGGCTCACCATCGATTCGAGCAGCGGGCGGCCGGCTTCGTCCGCGAGTTCCGGCACGCGTGCGCGCACGATGCCGATCTCCTCGTCGCGCGGCAGGTAGTCGAGCGTCGCGACCACGTTCCAGCGGTCCATCTGCGCATGGTTGAGCATCTGCGTGCCGTGATAGAGCCCGTTCAGGTTGCCGAGCCCGACCGTGTTCGCGGTCGCGAACAGCCGGAACGACGGATGCGGATGGATCACGCGGTTCTGGTCGAGCAGCGTGAACTTGCCGTCGCGCTCCAGGATCCGCTGGATCACGAACATCACGTCGGGCCGCCCCGCGTCGTATTCGTCGAAGATCAGCGCGACCGGGCGCTGCAGCGCCCACGGCACGATCCCTTCCTGGAATTCGGTCACCTGCACGTCGTCGCGCACGACGATCGCGTCCTTGCCGACGAGGTCGAGCCGGCTGATATGGCCGTCGAGGTTCACGCGCACGCACGGCCAGTTCAGCCGCGCCGCGACCTGCTCGATATGCGTCGACTTGCCGGTGCCGTGCAGCCCCTGCACGAGCACGCGGCGATTGCGCGCGAAGCCCGCGAGGATCGCCAGCGTGACGTCCGGGTTGAAGCGGTACGCATCGTCGACATCGGGCACGTGATCGTCGCGCGTGCTGAACGCAGGCACCATCAGGTCCGATTCGAAACCGAACCGTTCGCGGACCGACACCATGCAGTCCGGCTTGTTCGCCACCCCATCCATTGCGTTGCGCTCCTGTCGTTGCTGTGGTCCGGGCCGTGACGCCGCCCGCATCGGTCCCGTTTACGGAACGATTCGTTCCGCCGCCGAAAATTCGTACCGGGTTGCCGGGCCCGCCGCCCCGCGCGGCCGGCCTGCCGGGCCGTTCGGTACAATGGCCGCAGTCCAGTTTCCAGAACGCCCGACATGCTGCCCGCGGATACGCCCACGCTGCGCGCCTTCGCGCTGCTCGAACATCTCGTCCAGGCCGGCGACGCCGTGTCGCTCGCCGATCTCGCGCGCGAAGTCGATATTCCGAAGGCATCGCTGCACCGGATGCTGGCGTCGCTCGAAGCCGGCGGCCTCGTGATCCGCGAGCCGGGCCGCAAGAACGCGTACGCGATCGGCCCGCGTCTCGCGCGGCTCGGCACCGGCGTGATGCTGCACGCGGGCGCGCGCCGGCTGCGCCATGCGATCCTCGAACGGCTCGTCGCCGACCTCGGCGAAACCTGCAACCTGACCGCGCTGCACGACACGGATGTCGTTTATCTCGACCGCGTCGAGGCCGACTGGCCGCTGCGGCTCGACCTGAAACCCGGCTCGCGCGTGCCCGCGCACTGCAGCGCCAGCGGCAAGCTGCTGCTCGCGCTGCTGCCGCGCGACGAGCGCGCCGCGCTGGTGCGCGCGATGGCGCTGCCGCGCCATACGCCGAATACGATCTCGGACCCCGAACTGCTCGAAGCCGAACTCGACCGCACCGCGCACAAGGGCGTCGCGATCGACAACGAGGAATTCGTCGCCGGCATCGTGTGCATCGCGGCGCCGATCGTCGGCGACGACGGCGCATGCATCGCCGCGGTCGCCGTCCATGCGCCCGTGTCGCGCGCGCCGCTGTCGCGGCTGCTCGACTGCGTGCCGCGCCTGCAGGAAGCGGCCCGCGCGCTCGCGGAGACCTTCTAGCGCAGCGCCGCGGTGCGCACGCGCCGTCATGACGCGCGCTGGTAGTAGATGTTCTGCGGATGCCGCGCATCCGCGAAGAAGAACCAGCGTTCCGCGACCAGCCCCGCATACTGGATCACGAACGCCGCGCCGAGTGCGACGGCCGCCGCGACCGACGTCGGCGCGAGCGCGCCCGCACCGGTCAGCACGAACGGCACCGCGAACGCGCCGATCAGGAAACCGGCCTTCACCGCGCGCAGCGTGCCGTTGCCCTGCCCGTGAAAGAACTCCTTCGTGTTGAACGCGCTGGCCGTGAAGCCGCGCGACTTCTGCTCGACCTTCGCGTTGCGGATCCCCGTCGCGCTCTGCACGGTCGACTTCGGCCGCAGCCGCGCATTGCGCGCGAGCGACGCAAGCCGCGTCGCGCAACCCGCGAGCGTCAGCACGCAGGCGGCCGCCGCGAGCCGACCGACCAGCGCCGGCGCGAGCCACGCGGCGCAGGCCGTCGCGAGCGTGCAGCCCGACGCGCAGCCGAGCAGCACGAAGTTCACGAGCGTCAGCGGGCTGGCCCATTCCTGCAGGAAGCGCAGGCACGCGTAGATCATCGCGGTGCAGACGAACAGCGCGACGCTCGCGAGCGCGCCGGCCGCGCCGATCAGCAGCGTGCCGGGCCAGCCGAACAGGTGCGCCGCGCCATACACGAACGCGCACGCGAGAAACACCGGCAGCGCGATGCATTCCCGTGACAGCCACGACGTGCGCCACATCGCGATCGCGCGCCACGCGCGTTCGGGGTGGCCGAGATGGAAGAACGACGCGAACAGGCCGAGCACGCCGAGCGCGACCGACAGCGCGGCGCCGGTCACGTAGAACGCGGCAGCCACGTCGATGCCGGCCAGCCGCGCCAGCGCCTCGACAAGCACGAGCGTCAGCAGCAGGCCCTGTGCGGCGCCGCACAGGGTGGTGAGAAAGACGACCGAAAAGGCTGGGCGCATGGAAACTCCGTCTGGTCTGAATGAAATGCGCGGCGCTCAGCGCTGCGTCGCGAGCGAAACGAGATCGATGTCGCCGCGTGCCGCGCGCGCCTCGAAGGACGCGTCTGCGTCGCCGGTGCCCGACGTGCTGCCGCATCCCCCGCCGCTACCGCAACCGCATCCGCATGACGCCTCGGTCTTCACACGCGGCAGGTAATGGTTCGACGGCCGCGTGTCCCATTCGGGCATCAGTGCGTAGCCACCGCGTTCGCGGATCGCGCGCGACACGTCCGATTCGGGGTCGTGCACGTCGCCGAACAGCCGCGCCGAGGTCGGGCACGCGAGCACGCAGGCCGGCTTGCGGTCGCGCTCGGGCAGCGCTTCGTTGTCGATGCGATCCGCGCACAGCGTGCACTTCGTCATCTCCTTGCGGCCTTCGTCGAGCTCGCGCGCGCCGTACGGGCACGCCCATGCGCAGTACTTGCAGCCGATGCATTTGTCGTAGTCCACCAGCACGATCCCGTCCGACTTGCGCTTGTAGCTCGCGCCGGTCGGACAGACCGGCACGCACGGCGGATCCTCGCAGTGCAGGCACGACTTCGGGAAATGGATCGTGTCGGTCATCGGGAACACGCCGGCTTCGTAGGTCTGCACGCGGTTGAAGAACGTGCCGGACGGATCGTCGTCGTACGGGCGCAGGTCGGCGAGGCTGCCGGCTTCGCCCGACGTGTTCCACTCCTTGCAGCTCGTCACGCAGGCATGGCAGCCGACGCATACGTTCAGGTCGATGACGAGGGCCATCTGGGTCATGGTTGCGCTCCTTCGATCAGCGGTCGTCAGAATTCGGGCCTGCCGACGTCGCACGCCGCAGCCGCGCGGCGAACGCGCCGGTTCCCGCGAAATACGCCTGCACGCGCTGCAGCACACGCGGCGTGCCGGGCAGCGCCGGCATCGGCGCGAACTGCGG
This sequence comes from Burkholderia pyrrocinia, assembly GCF_003330765.1. NCBI lineage: Bacteria > Pseudomonadati > Pseudomonadota > Betaproteobacteria > Burkholderiales > Burkholderiaceae > Burkholderia > Burkholderia pyrrocinia. The sequence goes on from NZ_CP024903.1 coordinate 1,916,288, forward strand.
CAGCGTCGTCGCCGCATCGGCTTCGGCCGGATAGATGCGTACCTGCACGTCGTACCAGCCGGCCTGCCCCGTCACCGGATCGGAGTTCGACAGCCGCGCACCGGCGCGGGCCGCATCCGGCAGCTCGTCGGTGATCACGTGATTGAGCAGGAAACCGCGCTGCGATTCGCCCGCGGCGGGCCCGAGGTTCCATGCGCCGGCCGCCTTGCCGATCGCGTTCCACGTCCACACGGTGCCGGGTTCGACGGCCTCGCTGTAGCGTGCGCGGCAACGCACCTTGCCCCACGGCGATTCGACGTAGATCCACGCGCCGTCGTCGATCTGCTGCGCGGCGGCCGTCACGGGATTCACGAACAGGTAGTTCTCGCCGTGGATCTGCCGCAGCCATGCGTTCTGCGAATCCCACGAGTGGTACATCGCCATCGGCCGCTGCGTGATCGCCGCGAGCGGATAGCGGTTCGCATCGGTCAGCCCGCTTTCGAGCGACGGATGCCAGAACGGCAGCGGATCGAAATAGCGCACGATGCGCTCGCGCAGATGGTCGGGCGGCTGGCGGCCCGACGTGCGGCCCTGCGCGGCGAGCCGGAATTTCTGCATCACGTCCGAGTAGAGCTGGATCACGATCGGCATGCCGAACTTGCGCATCCCGTTGTCGACCGCCCACTGCATGTACGGGCCGTTGCAGTTGCGCATGTACTGCAGCGGCTCCGGCAGCCGGTGGTGGTACACGCAGTTGTTCTCCGCGTAGCGCTTCCACTGGTCGGGGTTCGGCTCGCCGACCACGGCCTTGTCGCCGTCCTTGCCGCGCCAGCCGATCAGGAAGCCGGTGCCCGAATCCGGCGCGGTCTGGAAGTTGATCACGAAATCCGGATAGTCGCGATACTTGCGCTGCCCGTCCGCCGTCGTGAAGGCCGGAAACTTCAGCCGGCTCGCGAGCTCGATCAGCACTTCCTGGAACGGCTTGCATTCGCCGGTGGGTGGCACGACCGGCACGCGCACCGAGTCGACCGGCCCGTCGAATTCGGAGATCGGCCGGTCGAGCACCGACATCACGTCGTGCCGTTCGAGGTAGGTCGTGTCGGGCAGGATCAGGTCGGCGAACGCCGTCATCTCCGACGCGAACGCATCGCACACGACGAGGAACGGGATCCGGTATTCACCGTCGTCGCGCTTGTCGACCAGCATCTTGCGCACTTCCGTCGTATTCATCGACGAATTCCACGCCATGTTGGCCATGAAGATCAGCAGCGTGTCGATCGGATAGGGATCGCCGCGCCACGCATTGGTGATCACCGAATGCATGAGCCCGTGCACCGCGAGCGGGTATTCCCACGAGAAGGCCTTGTCGAGCCGCGCGGGCGTGCCGTCCGGATGGATGAACAGGTCCTCGGGGCCCGCCGGCCAGCCGAGCGGGCCGGTGGCGAGCGGCGTGTTCGGCTTCACCTGGGCCGGGTCGTTAGGCGGTTTCGCCGAAGGCGGCACCGCACGCGGATACGGCGCCTTGTGCCGGAAGCCGCCCGGCCGGTCGATCGTGCCGAGCAGCGACATCAGCACGGCGAGCGCGCGGATCGTCTGGAAGCCGTTCGAATGCGCGGCGAGCCCGCGCATCGCATGGAATGCGATCGGCACGCCCTTCACCGTCGCATGCGTCTTGCCCCATGAATCGGTCCAGCGCACCGGCAGCTCGATCGCCTGCTCGCGCGCGACCGTCTCCATCTCGCGGGCAAGGCGGCGGATCGTGTCGGCCGCGATGCCGGTGATGTCGGCCGCCCATTCGGGCGTGCAATCGGCGACTTGCTCGCGCAGCAACGTGAACGACGGCGCGACGAGCGTGCCGTCGTCGAGCGCATAACGACCGTCGAGCGCCGGTTCGGCGCCTTCCGTGTGGTGCAGCACTGCCCGGTTCGACTTCGTGTCCCACCACATGCGGTTCTGCGGATACAGCGCGTTGACCTCCGGCGCATCGGCGTCGCGTACGAACAGCCCGAACGTGTCGGCGCCGTCGCGCTGGTCGACCAGCTCGGCCGCGTTCGTGAAGCGTGACACGAATTCGAGGTCGAACGCGTCGCGCGCGATCAGCTCGTGCATCAGCGCCATGAACAGTGCGCCGTCGGTGCCGGGGCGGATCGGAATCCATTCGTCGGCGATCGCCGCATAGCCGGTGCGCACCGGATTGATCGCGATGAAGCGGCCGCCCGCACGCTTGAACTTGCCGAGCGCGATCTTCAGCGGATTCGAATGGTGATCCTCCGCGGTGCCGATCATGAAGAACAGCTTCGCGTTGTCGAGGTCGGGCCCGCCGAATTCCCAGAACGAGCCGCCGATCGTGTAGATCATCCCGGCCGCCATGTTCGCCGAGCAAAACCCGCCATGCGCCGCATAGTTCGGCGTACCGAACTGTTTCGCGAACAGGCCCGTGAGCGCCTGCATCTGGTCGCGGCCCGTGAACAGCGCGAAGCGCTTCGGGTCGGTCGCGCGCAGGTGCGAGAGGCGCTTTTCGAGCACGTCGAACGCGACCTCCCACGACACCGGCTCGAACTGCGCGTCGCCGCGCTCGGCGCCCGGCTTGCGCATCAGCGGCTGTGTGAGCCGCGCGGGCGAATACTGCTTCATGATTCCCGACGAACCTTTCGCGCAGATAACGCCCTGGTTCAGCGGATGTTCGGGATTGCCGTCGATATAGCGGACTTCGCCGTCGCGCAGGTGCACGCGGATGCCGCAGCGGCACGCGCACATGTAGCACGTCGTCGTCTTGATCTCGGCCTGCTCGTCGCGCTCGCGTGCTCGATGCTCCATCGTCTGTCCTCGTTCGCGGATAATGGCGCGCCCCGCCGGGGTGCACCCGTGAATCGGTTCATCCATGCTATGCCGGCAGGCGGCCGACATAAAGTCGCATCCTCTGATCGGTCCTATCGGTCGGCCTGATAGTTGGCCGGACAATCCATCAGGTCGCATGCGCGAAGGCCCGGCGCGCGCACCGGGCCTTCGGCGTCATGCGTTACCGCGCATTACCGCGGCGGATACGCGAGCAGCTCGCTGTCGTCGAGATGCTCGCGGCGGCTGCGGCGCGTCAGCCCGTACGCGACGACCAGCACGCCGAGGCTCGCGATGCCGAGCCAAAGTGGCTTGCGCTGGTCCGGGATGAACGCCATCGCGACGAGGATGCCGACCATGCCGATGATCGCGACCCAGGTCAGGTACGGATACGCCCACATCTTGACGCGCAGCTTGCCGGCGGCCACCGGGTCGAGACGCTTGCGCAGGCGCAGTTGCGAGAACGCGATCAGCACGTACACGAACAGCGCGACGGTGCCGTACGAATTGACGAGGAACGCGAACACGGTGTCGGGCGACACGTACGACATCACGACCGACACATAACCGAACACCGTGCCGAGCAGGATCGCGCGCACCGGCACGCCGCGCTTGTTGACCTTCGCGAGCGCGGCCGGCGCGTCGCCGTGGCGAGTCAGCGCGAACAGCATCCGCGATGCTGCATAGAGTCCCGAGTTGAGCGCGGACAGCACGGCGGTCAGCACGATCGCGTTCATCACGTTGGCGGCGGCCGGCAGGCCCATCACTTCCAGCGCGCTCACGTACGGCGTGGCCATCTGCGCCGAATTCCACGGCACCAGCGCGACGACGAGTGCCACCGAGCCGACGTAGAACACCAGCACGCGCGTGATCACCGAATTGGTTGCCTTCGCAACAGCCTTGGCCGGCTCCTTGGCCTCGGCCGCCGCGATCGTGACGATCTCGGCGCCGAAGTAGAACCCGGTGGCCGCGACCGCCCCGCTCATCACCGGCCCGATGCCGAGCGGCATGAAGCCGCCGTGGCCGAGCAGCGTCGGCAGCACGGCCGTCGTGTGCATCGACGCGGGCCACAGGCCGAGCACGTACAGGCCGCCGAGGAACAGGAACACGATGATCGCGCCGACCTTGATCGACGAGAACCAGAATTCGAACTCGCCGTAGCTGCCGACCGAAATCAGGTTGGTGAGCGTCAGCACGACCAGCAGCGCGAGGCTGATGATCCACGCGGGTGTGTCGGGCAGCCAGAACTGCACGAGCTTCGCGCCCGCGACCGCTTCGAGCGCGACGACGATCACCCAGAAATACCAGTACATCCAGCCGGTGAGAAAACCCGCCATCCTGCCGGGCCCGCGCCAGTTGCCGAACGCGAGCCGCGCGTACTCGTAGAACGAGCCGACGGCCGGCATCGCGCACGCCATCTCGCCGAGCATCCGCATCACGAGCACGACGAGCCCGCCCGTGATCAGGAACGACAGGATCGCGGCCGGCCCGGTCTGCTGAATCACCACGCCGCTGCCGACGAACAGCCCGGCACCGATCACGCCGCCAAGCGCGATCATCGTCATGTGGCGCTGCTTGAGCCCACATTTCAGGTCACTCTGGTTCTTCGAGGGTTGCATGTCTTCTCCATATCCAGTTGTCCGGACGCCGCCCGCGCGTCACCGAAGGGTGAACGCGGGCGCCGCCGGCGACGGCACGTACAGGGGCGCCTGCAGCCCCGGCCGCACGGATTTCTATTGCTTTTCTTGTATTGGCTTGCCCGGCGCGGGCGTGCTGCGTCGCGCCGGGCGGTGTGCGCCGCGCTCAGGGCTTCTCGTCGTTCCTGAAGTACGACACGTAGAGCATTCGCTGGCCGAGGCGCCGGAACGGCGCGAACGGGTGGCCGGGCAGCGGCGACGTGAAGATCGGCAGCGTGTGGTGCGCGCCCTTCCCCGCGATCTGCTCGGCCAGCCGGCGGCCGGCCTGCTGCGAGTACGACACGCCGTTGCCGCCATAACCGAGCGCGTAGTACACCGACTGCCGCGGATCGGGCTGGCACACGCGCGGCATCATGTCGTGGCTCACGTCGACCCAGCCCCACCATGAATAATCGATCTGCACGCCGCGCAGCGCGGGAAACTTGCGCGCCATCCCTTCCTTCAGCAGCTCGAAGTGGCGCGGGTTCGGCGCATCGTCGCCGGTGATCGCGCTGCGGCTGCCGATCTGCAGGCGGCGATCGGGCAGGAAACGATAGTAGAAACGCAGCGTGCGCGTATCGGTCAGCACTTGCGTCGTGCGGAAGTTGCACGCGTCGATCTCGGCATCGGTCAGCGGCCGGGTGACCATCGAGTTCGACAGGATCGGCATCACCTTGCTGCGCAGCGACGGATGCAGCGTCTGCGCGGTATACGCGCCGGTCGCAATGCCGACCGCGCGGGCGCGCACGACGCCGCCGGGCGTGCGCAGGTGGTGCACGCCGTCGATCGTCTCGAAGCCGAGCACGGGGCTGCTCGTATGCACCTTCGCTCCGGCTTCGCGCGCGAGACGCAGGTAGCCGAACGCGAGCTTCAGCGCGTGGATGCCGATGCCTTCCGGCTCATGCAGCGCGCCGGCCGCCTCGTGGTCGTTGATGAATTCGCGGCGGAAGGTCTCCGCGCTGAGCAGTTCGGACGGATAGCCGAACACGTCCTTCCACACCTTCGCCTCGGCCGCGAGCTTCGCCATGATGCGCGGACGATGCGCGATCAGGAAATGGCCGCCCGGCTGCGGCTCGCAGTCGATTTCCGACACGAGCGACTTGAAGTGCTCGAAGCCTTCGAGGATCTCGTCGTGCATCTTCAGCGCGACGTCCTTGCCCCAGCGCTCGATCCACTGCGAGCGCGACAGCCGGCCCGACGCGTTCTGCCCCTGCCCGCCGTTACGGCTGCTGCAGCCCCAGCTCGTGCGATTGGCCTCGAGCACGACGGCCTTGATCCCGTGGTCCCGCGCGAGGCACAGCGCGGTCGCGAGGCCCGTGTAGCCGGCGCCGATGATCGCGACGTCGACATCGAGATCGCGCGTGACCGGGCCGTCGTCGGGCGGCGGGCTGCCGGCCGTCGCGACCCAGTAGGTCGGCGCGTATTGTTTGCCGCAGCCGGGGCCGGGCGACACGAGCGGATCGTAGGTCGGGTCGTAACGCGTATCGTTCGGCCGGCCGTCGGCGAAACCGCTTGCGGTGCGTTCGATGGAACGGGTCGACATGTCAGCCCTCCGATGCGGGCTTGCCTGCCGAGCCGCAACGGGCGCGCGAGGCGATTCGACTGACTGATGCGGGGCGCATGTCCGCCGTGCGGGCGAATGCTGCCGATTGCCTGTGGGTCATGCCTGTCTCCTGATCGTTCTCTTCGGGTCGATCGTGTGCAGATGCTTCAGTGCGGCGATCTGTCAGGGAAAGTGTAGGCAGGCCGTTTTTTCGCAGGTAGGGCCAGTGGGCCGGATTCGCTTGGACCAGCGCGCGGGCCGCCGGGCGGCGGGAGGCGGCGCACCGAACGGCAGCACGGGCATGCAGCCGCCGGCGACCCGATCGCCGATACGACCCCGCGCACCGCCCCGCCCGCCCGGCTCGACGTCACATCGCGCGCACCGCGACGCCGGCCACGCCGCCGCGCTTCTCGATCGCTCGCGCGGACACGATCGACAGGAGTGCAGACAACATCACGTAAACCCCGACGAGCCAGGGTGCACCGCCGTTCGCGCGCAGCAGCGCGGTCGCGACGATCGGCGTCAGGCCGCTCGCGAAGATGCCCGACACCTGGTAGACGAACGAGATGCCCGTATAGCGCACGTTCGCATCGAACAGCTCGGCGAACAGCGCGGCCTCCGGCCCGTACGCCATCGCGTAGAAAATCCCGAACGGGATCACCAGCGCGAGCCATACCACGAGCAGGTTCGACGAGTGCGCCTGCAGCAGCCAGAACGCGGGCAGGACCGACAGCCCGCACAGCGTCGCGCCCCACCGGTACACGCGCGCGCGGCCGAGCCGGTCCGACAGGCCGCCGAACACGGGGATGAATACGCACATCACGACCGCCGCGCTCATCACGCCGAGCAGCGCGTCGCCGCGCGAGATCGACAGGTTGCGCGTCATGTAGCCGATCGAGAACACCGCGAACACGTTGAAGAACACGCCGTCGATATAGCGCGCGCCCATCCCCAGCAGGATCGCCCGTCGATAGTTGCCCAGCAGCTCGACCACCGGCAGCTTCGTGTCGCGCCGCTGGCGCTTGAGCGCGACGAACTCGGGCGTATCGGCCACGCGCGTGCGGATGTAGAAACCCACCGCCACCAGCAGCAGCGACGCCGCGAACGCGACGCGCCAGCCCCATGCGAGGAACGCGGCGTCCGGCAACGCGCGCGACAGCGCCGCGACGACGCCGGCCGCGAGGCACAGCCCGATCGCGAGGCCGATCTGCGGCAGGCTCGCATACAGCCCGCGCCGGTGCGGCGGCGCGTATTCGTATGCCATCAGCACCGCGCCGCCCCACTCGCCGCCGAGGCCGATGCCCTGCAGCACGCGCAGCGTCAGCAGCAGCACCGGCGCCCACATGCCGATCTGCGCGTAGGTCGGCAGGAACGCGACGCCGGCCGTCGACACGCCCATGATCAGCATCGTCAGGATCAGCGCGGACTTGCGCCCGACGCGGTCGCCGAGATGGCCGAACAGCAGGCCGCCGAGCGGTCGCGTGACGAAGCCGACCGCGAACGTCGCATACGCGAGCATCGTCGACACGAACGCGTCGCCGGTCGGAAAGTACTGCTTGTCGAACACGATGCCGGCGACCACGCCGTACAGGAAAAAGTCATACCACTCGACGGTCGCGCCGATCACGCTGGCCGCGGCCACGCGTCGGACGACCCGGGATTCGATTGCCATGCGAGCTTCTCCAGGTAAGGATGCGCCGCGACCTGCCCCGACGCCGTACCGGCGGGGGCATCCGATGAGCGCGCGGCGGCCGTCCGGGCGCAGGCGCACGGGCCGCGCGGGCACGCCGCCCTATGCGACTGCGGCGGCGGCCGGCGCGACGCTGCGGCCGCGATCGGCCTCGCGTGCGTCCTCGAGAATCATGTCGGACGCCTTCTCGGCGACCATCACGATCGGCACGTTGGTATTGCCCGATACGAGGGTCGGCATGATCGAGCAGTCGACCACGCGCAGCCCGCGCGTGCCATACACGCGCAGCCGTGCGTCGACGACCGCGAGCGGATCGCTCGCGACGCCCATTTTCGCGGTACCGGACGGATGGAAGATCGTCTGCCCGTATTCGCGGCAGAACTCGAGCAGTTCGTCGTCCGTCTGCGCATCCGCGCCGGGCCGCACCTCGCGCTTCATCAGCGGCGCCATCGGCTCGGCGGCCGCGACGCGACGCGCGAAACGCACGCCGGCCACCGTCGTGCGGCGGTCGCGCTCGGTGTCGAGATAGTTCGGCTGGATCGACGGCGCGTCGCGCGCATCGCCGGTACGAATCCGCACGGTGCCGCGCGATTCGGGCCGCAACTGGCAGATCGAATAGGTGCAGCCGGGAAACGAATGCACGCTGCCGCCCGCCGAATCGGCCGACAGCGTCGAGAAATGGAACTGGATGTCGGGCGTCGCGGATTCGTCCGGCAACGCGCGGCAGAACATCCCGCCCTGGTTGATGCCGATCGCGAGCGGGCCGCCGCGGAACAGCGCCCATTGCAGCCCCATCTTCGCGCGGCCGACCCACGAACGCAGTTCGTCGTTGGTCGTGATCGGCTTCGTCACCTCGTAGATCAGCCGCACCTGCAGATGATCCTGCAGGTTTTCGCCGACGCCCGCGCGATCGGCAACCACCGGAATCCCGTGCCGGTCCAGCAGCGCGGCCGGCCCGACGCCCGACACCTGCAGCAGTTGCGGCGACTGCAGCGCGCCGGCCGCGAGGATCACCTCGCGCAACGCGCGCACCTCGTGAACCTTGCCGTGCTGAACGTAGCGCACGCCGGACGCCTGCGCGCCGTCGAACAGCACCTTCAGCGCCTGCGCATCGGTTTCGACGTGCAGGTTCGGCCGCCCGCGCGCCGGCTTCAGGTAGGCCACGGCCGTCGAGCAGCGCAGCCCGTTGCGCGTCGTGAGCTGGTAGTAGCCGACGCCCTCCTGGTCGCCCGTGTTGAAATCGTCGACCGTGCGCACGCCGAGCCGGTTCGACGCGGCGACGAATGCATCGACGAGTTCATGGCGCTGCCGGATCGCCGACGCCCACAGCGGGCCGCCGGTGCCGCGCGTCGGCCCTTCGCCCAGCGTGTTGTGTTCGAGCCGCCGGAAATATGGCAGGCACTCGCGCCAGCTCCAGCCGCGATTGCCTAGCGCGGCCCAGTGGTCGTAGTCCTGCTGCTGCCCGCGCACGTAGATCAGCCCGTTGATCGAGCTGCAGCCGCCGAGCGTGCGGCCGCGCGGCCAGTACAGGCGACGGTTGTGCATGTTCGGATCGGGATCGGTATGGAAGCCCCAGTTGTACACGGGGTGGAACATCGTCTTGCCATAACCGATCGGCACGTGGATCCACATGTAGGTGTCGGCGGGGCCCGCCTCCAGCAGGCACACCGTATGGCGGCCGCCGTCGGACAGCCGGTTGGCGAGGACGCAACCGGCCGATCCCGCGCCGACCACGACATAGTCGAAGCTGCGTGTCATTCCGTGTCTCCGTTCCGGTGATGAAAAATCCGGTATGTTTTGTCCAAATTTATTGAGCACACGGAACGCGTACAAGCCGATTTATTGTCCACGCCGCGAATGTGGTACAAAAACCGTTCAATTCGTTTCATTTCTGTCGCACCCATCATCCCGGGACGCACGCCGATCCCGACGGAGGAGACACATGCGCGAACCCGCCCCCGCGCCGCCCGATGGCGCGCCCGCCGACGACGCGCGCGTGCTGCGCGCACTCGCGGTGCTCGAAGCGCTTGCCGCGGCAGGCCAGCCGTACACGCTGTCGCAGCTCGCCGCGCGCCTGCACATCCCGAAGGCGACGCTGCTGCGGCTGATCGAATCGCTCGAAACGCGCGGCTACGTGATCCACATGCCCGACTCGCGCGGCCACGACCGCGGCATCGCGCTCGGCCCGCGCGCCGCGCAGTTCGCGCTCGCGGCGCTGTCGAACAACACCTTCACGCGCGGCTGCCGGTCGGTGCTGCGCGCGCTGGTCGACGTGCTCGGCGAGACCTGCAACCTCACCGCGCTCGACGGCGACACGGTGCTGTACGTCGAACGCGTGGAGACGACCGAGCCGCTGCGGCTCGAGATGCGGCCCGGTATGCGCGTGCCGCTGCATTGCACGGCGAGCGGCAAGCTGTTCCTGTCGCAGATGAATGCACTGGAGCGCAACGCGCTGCTCGCGCGGCTCACGTTGAAGAAGATGACCTACCGGACGTTGACCGATGCGCAGTTGCTCGCGGCCGAACTCGACCGGCTCGCCGCGCGCGGCGTCGGGATCGACAACGAGGAATTCGTGCGCGGGATGGTGGCCGTTGCAGTGCCGGTGAAGGACGCCGCGAGCGGCCGCGTGCTCGCGGCGCTCGCCGTGCATGCGCCGACCGCGCGCGCGACGCTCAACGACCTGCTGGAGAACGTGCCGAAGATGCGCGACGCGGCCACCCGGCTGGCGCCGCTGCTGCATGCGGCCGATGGCGCGCCGCCGGGCTGATGCGGCCGCCTGCGCTCATGCGCTCACGCGAGGTGGTAGCGCAGCCAGAAGGTTTCGCGGCAGGCGTTGTCGAACGTCAGCCGCGACGGGCTGATCGGCTGCGCATCGGGATGGCGGAGCACGTCGTAGTCGATCCAGCATTCGGCGCATAGCAGGTCGGACGGCGCGCGGTCCTGCTCGACCGAGCGGCGCACGATCGCGCCATTGTCGAAACGGTATTCGGTTTCGTCGCGCATGACCTCGACAGCGTCGTCGGTCCAGCGGTCGTGCGACGTCGCGTGCGACACGATCGACACGGGGCCGGCGAGCCCGTGGATCGCGGCGACGTAGGAAATGAGATGGTCCATGGCGAGGCGGCGAACTGGCGGATGGCCGTTTCGCGCAACGCATGCTGCGCGAAACGGCCCGAGCGGCGAGTATAGCCGCGCAGGAATGACCTTGCCGCCGGCGGGGTTTCGCGCGCTACGCTTGCAGCGCGAGCAGCGCGAACGTCGCGAGCCAGTGCTCGCCCATGTAGTCGCCGGCCACGTGCGCGAGCGCGCTCGCGAGATGCCGGTCGGCCGCGTCGAGCAGCTTCGCGCGCCGCGCGTCGCCTTCCGGCAACGCGCCGGCCAGCGCACGCTGGCACCACGCGCGGCTCAGGTTCAGCCCGTCGAGGTGCGCGATCTTGCCGTCGCTGCGGTCGCTGACGGTCGCCGGTTCGAACAGCGTCGCCGGCTCGCCGCGCGCGAGATCGGGCAGGAAGCGCGCGAACCAGCCGTCGAATTCGGCCGGCGGGAGCACGCGCCGCATCAGCTCGGCCTCCATCAGCGCGGGCGACAGGAATTCGTCGCCCGACGGCTCCCATGCCTGGCACGCGACGTCGTTCAGGTGCCAGCGCTGCGCGGTATCGACGATCAGCGCCGCGAGCCCGTCGCGCTGCGTGTCGCGCGCGAAGTCGAGCGTGAGCGCCAGCGCGAACGCGGTGTTGAAGTGCGTGCCGACGCGCAGCGGATAGGTCGCTTTCGGCAGGAAGGTCTCGAAGCGCGATACGAACAGGTCGGTGAGCGGCGCCATCGTCTTCGCCCAGCGCGCGGCCTGCGGCAGCACGCCCTTCAGCGCGAGCCGCTCGAGCTGCGCGGCGAGCGCGAGCAGCCACGCCCAGCCGTACGGCCGCTCGAAGCCGCTGTTGTGCGGCAGCGCGAGATACGCGCGCTCGCCAGCGACGTTCGCGTCGGTGAAGTGCGCGTCGACGACGGCGACGATGCGTTCGGCCTCCGGCAGCGCCGGATAGCGTTCGAGCACGCGCAGCACGAGCCAGTAGCCGTGCACGCACGAGTGCCAGTCGTAGCTGCCGTAGAAGATCGGGTGCAGCGCACGCGGCCCCTGCACGTCGTGCGGGCCGGCGAGCGAATGCGTGAGCTTGTTCGGATATTCGCGGGTCAGGTGCGCGAGCGCGAGCGACGCGAATTTCGAGGCGAGTTCGGGCGTGAGTCGGTCGGTCATGGGCATCTCGTCCATCGAGTCAGAAGCGGAATACGAACGCGTACATCAGCAGCGTGTTCACGGCCAGCAGCAGCACGGCCGTCGGCCACTGCGCCTTGATCACGCCATTCTTGTCCTTCAGTTCGAGCAGCGCCGCCGGCACGATGTTGAAGTTCGCGGCCATCGGCGTCATCAGCGTACCGCAGAAGCCGCTCAGCATCCCGATCGCGCCGACGATCGCCGGGTTGCCGTGGAACTGCTGGACGATCAGCGGCAGGCCGATGCCGGCCGTCATCACGGGAAACGCGGCGAAGCCGTTGCCCATGATCATCGTGAACAGCGCCATGCCGACCGTGTAGGCCGCGACGACCGCGAACGGCGAATCGATCGGCACCCAGTCCTTCACGAGCCCCGACACCACGCCGCCGACACCCGCGACCGCGAACAGCGCGCCGAGCGCCGCGAGCATCTGCGGCAGGATCGCGGCCCAGCCGACCGCGTCCATCGTGTGGCGCGCCTCCCTCAGCGCATGCACGGGCGAATCGCGCAGCATCGCGAGCGCGACCCCGAACGCGACGATCGTGCCGAGCACGAGCGAGATCAGCGTCACGCTCTTCGGATCGACGAACGGCACGTGCTTCAGCGCGAACGTGCCGATCAGCGTGACGAGCGGGATCAGCAGCGCGGGCAGGAACAGCCGGTTGCCGAAGCGCTGCGCGAGGGTCTCGCGCCGCGCGGCCGCCGCTTCGCCGGCCTCGTCGGACTTGCCGCGCCCGAGCTTGCCCGAGCCGGCGATCACCGCGAGCGCGATCGCGAGGCATCCCGTCACGAAATGCGGCAGCAGCGCGCCGAACAGGAACGTGACCGCGTAGATCGCCCAGAACGCGAAATTGACGACGCGGCGCGGGTTCGTGCGGTCCGTCAGGTTGAAGCACGCGAACGCGGCGAACATCAGCCCCGCGAGCGTGTACAGCGATTCGAGGCCGATCATCGCGCGGCCTCCCGCTCCAGCAAGCCGAAGCCGCGCGCCAGCCGGCGGTCGAGCAGCGCGAGGCGCGCGCAGTGGATCAGCAGCGCGGCGATCGCGGTCGGGATCGCCCACACCGACAGGTGCAGCGGCTCGATGGAGATCCCGTTCTGCTCGAGAAAGCCCTTGATCAGCAGGATCGACTGGATCGCGATGAAGATGTCCTCGCCGAAGAACACGGCGACGTTGTCGACGCCCGACGCATGCGCGCGGATCTGCTGGCGCACCGACTCGGGCAGCTCGCCGTAGCGGTTGACGGCGGCGGCTTCGGCCATCGGCGCGATCAGCGGGCGCACCATCTGCGCATGGCCGCCGAGCGACGTGAGGCCGAGCGCGGCGGTCGCCTGGCGCAGCACGAAGTACAGCATCAGCACGCGGCCCGTGGTCGCCGCGTGCACGCGCGAGATCATCCGCTTCGCCTGCTCCTTGAGCCCGTTGCGCTCGAGCAGCGCGATCACCGGCAGCGTCAGCCAGATGAGCCCCATGTAGCGGTTTTCGGTGAACGCCTTGCCGAACGCGCTGACGATGTCGACGAGATTCATCCCGCCCGCCAGCCCCGTCGCAAGCCCCGCGATCGTGACCACGAGCAGCGCATTGAAGCGCAGCGCGAAACCGATCACGACGATCGGCACCCCAATCAGCACCAGCATTGCTCCTCCTTGTGTCGGACGCGCGGCACCGTGGCGCAGTGCCGCCTGCCCGGTTTCGACCGGGCTCGGATCGCGCAATCTAACACGAGATTTTATCGATAAAAAGTCGACAACTTGCCGCCTCGGGTAAACGTTGAAACACGCGGATACCGTGCACGGGCCGCGTGTCGGCGGCGTTTCATCGGAGGAATCGATGGCCGGCTGGCCCGCACGGGCGCGCCTGTTTCGACGCGCGGTTCCCCGCATTCGGGCGGGCGCCGACACGGGTCGCCGCGCGTGGCGAAGCCGTGGTGCGCCGACTAAACTGGAAAGCATCGGCAACGTTCGGGAGAGCCGCCATGATTGACGTATTCCAGACCATCGGCAGCCGCGCGTTCTCCGCTCATCTGGCGAAGGACGGGATGGTGACGCTGATGGAACAGCGCAATGAAGTCGACCGCGTGACGCTCGCCACCGCCTATGCGGCGCTTGTCGAGGAAGCCGAGCAGGAAACCGACCTGCTCGATGCGACGGTCGAAGGGATGATGCGCGCGCTGATCCAGGGGTACGCGCGCAGTCATTGACGGCGCGCCCTGCCGCGCCGCCAGGCGGCGGGCGTGCCCACCCCCGCGTCGAACCACCGGCCCGCGCGCAGCAGGCCGTAGTCGGCGCGCGTGAAGATCCTCAGCAGGTTCGATACCGCGCCCCCGACCATAGAGGAAACGCACTGAAACGGCGCGATGCGCAAATTTTTCGATTGCCGCCGCCCGCGCCGCATGACAGCATTCGGGGCGTCGCCAACCGAAAAGAATGCCGTGCCGTCCGGCCGCCGATGCCGCACGGCGGCGCCGAGCAGGCAACGCCTTCCATGAACCCGGCCCACCTCCAACATTACGAACCGACCGGAGAATTCCGCTTGTGAACATCGGCATCGTCAACGACCTCCCGCTTGCCGTCGAGGCGATGCGCCGCGCGATCGCGCAACGGCCCGAGCACCGCGTGCTGTGGGTCGCGACCGACGGCGCGCAGGCCGTCGAACTGTGCGCCGCGCAGCCGCCCGACGTCGTGCTGATGGATCTGGTCATGCCGAAATTCGACGGGATCGAAGCGACGCGGCGGATCATGCGATCCGAACGACCGTGCGCGATCCTGATCGTGACGAGCTGCATCGGCGCGAACGCGTGGCGCGTGTTCGAGGCGATGGGCGCCGGCGCGCTCGACGCGGTCGATACGCCGCGGCTCGGCGAAGGCGCGGCCGGCGACACGACCCGGCTGCTGCTCGCGAAGATCGACCAGATCGGCCGCCTGCTCGACGCGCCCGGCAGCACGCGCGTCGGCGGCACGGCCACCCGCGCCGGCGGCGGCCCGCTGGTCGCGATCGGCGCATCGGCCGGCGGCCCTGGCGCGCTCGCGTCGATCCTCGGCGGCCTGCCGGCCGATTTCAATGCACCGATCGTGATCGTGCAGCACGTCGACCGCGCGTTCGCCGAAGGCATGGCGCAATGGCTCGACGGCCAGACCCGGCTCGCGGTGCGCGTCGCGCGCGAAGGCGATCGCCCGCAGCCCGGCGTCGCGCTGCTCGCCGCGACCGACGATCACCTGCGCATCACGCGCGCCGGCACGCTCGAATACACGCGCGAGCCGGCCGCCACGCCGTATCGCCCGTCGGTCGACGTGTTCTTCAACAGCCTGACCGAGCACTGGCCCGGCCGCGTGATCGGCGTGCTGCTCACGGGGATGGGACGCGACGGCGCGATCGGCCTGAAGGCGCTGCGGATGAAGGGCTACCATACGATCGCGCAGGACGAGGCGACGAGCGCCGTGTACGGCATGCCGAAAGCGGCCGCGACGCTCGACGCGGCGCGCGCGATCCTGCCGCTCGGGCGCATCGCGGGCGAGCTGGCGGCGCTCTCCCGGATCTGAGCCCGATGAACCCGTGCAACACCCATGCCTGCCCTCGCCACCACCCGCATCGATCATGACTAGCGACCTCACTCGCCCGCCGGGCGGCCCGACCGCGCCGCCCGCCGACGTGCCGGCGATGGTGCTGCTGGTCGACGACCAGACGATCGTCGCGGAAGCCGTGCGGCGCGCGCTCGTCGACGAGGAAAGCATCGACTTCCACTACTGCCCGCGTTCGGACGACGCGATGGCCACCGCGATCGAGACGCGGCCGACCGTGATCCTGCAGGACCTCGTGATGCCCGGCACCGACGGTCTGAGCCTCGTGAAGGCGTACCGCGCGAATCCGGCGACGCGCGACGTGCCGATCATCGTGCTGTCGACGCAGGAAGAGCCCGTGATCAAGAGCGCCGCGTTCGCGGCCGGCGCGAACGACTACCTCGTGAAGCTGCCCGACCGCATCGAGCTCGTCGCGCGCATCCGCTACCACTCGCGCTCGTACATGAACCTGCTGCAACGCGACGAGGCCTATCGCGCGCTGCGGCAATCGCAGCAGCAGTTGCTCGAGGCCAATCTCGAACTGCGACGCCTCACGCACTCGGACGGCCTGACCGGGCTGTCGAACCGGCGCTATCTCGACGAATACCTGGCCGCCGAATGGCGGCGCGGCACGCGCGAGCGCAGCGAGCTGTCGCTGCTGATGATCGACGTCGACAATTTCAAGCTGTACAACGACACGTACGGACACGTGTCGGGCGACAGCGTGCTCAAGCAGATCGCGTCGACCATCGAGCGCTGTCTCGGCCAGTCGGGCGATCTCGCCGCGCGCTTCGGCGGCGAGGAGTTCGCGGTCGTGATGCCGGCCTCGTCGCCGGCCGCCGCGCGGCTGCTCGGCGAGAAGATCCGTCTCGCGGTCGCGGCGCTGCGGCTGCGGCACGCGCATTCGTCGACGGGCGACACCGTGACGATCAGCATCGGCGGCGCGACCATCGTGCCGGCGCCCGGCCTGCCGACGACCATGCTGATCGAGGCGGCCGACCGCGCGCTCTATCGCGCGAAGCACGCAGGCAAGAACCGCGTCGAGATCGATGCGACGCCGCCGGGCGCGGGCGGGTTCGGCGCGCCGCGCGGCGATTGAGCGAGCGCGCGGCGCTCACGCGGCGCCGAACCGGCGCGCGTAGTCGCTCGGGTCCAGCGGCCGGCTGAACAGATAGCCCTGCTGCATGTCGCAGCCGATCTGCTGCAGGAACCACGATTGCGCCTGCGTCTCGACGCCTTCGGCCGTGACCTTCATCCCGAGCGAATGCGCCATCGCGACGACGGCCTGCGTGATCGCGACCGAGTCGTGATGATCGGGCACGCCCGACACGAACGAACGGTCGACCTTCAGGTTGTGCAGCGGAAAGCGCTTCAGGTACGCGAGCGACGAATAGCCGGTGCCGAAATCGTCGACCGAGATCCGCACCTTCATGTCCGCGAGCGCTTCGAGCATCGGCAGCACGGTGTCCGTGTCGTTCATCAGCAGTCCTTCGGTGATCTCGAGTTCGAGCGCGGACGGATCGAGCCGCGTTTGCGCGAGACAGCGGCCGACCGATTCGACGAGCCCTTCATGGAACTGCCGCGGCGACAGGTTGACGGCCAGCACCAGGTCGGGCGCGATCGTACGGCGCCATTCGGCCGCCTGCCGGCAGGCGGTTTCGAGCACCCACTGGCCGATCGCGACGATCTGCCCCGTATCTTCCGCGACCGGAATGAATTCCGCCGGCGACATGGGCCCGAGTTCGGGGCTGGTCCAGCGCAGCAGCGCTTCGGCGCCGACCGTGCGGCCGCTGCGCGCATCGACGACCGGCTGATACGCGAGCCGCAGCATGTCCGACGCGAGCGCGCGCCGCAGCGACTGCTCGATCGCGAAGCGGCGCTGCAGCCGCAGGTTGAGCTGCGCGGTGAAGAACGTGAAGTGGTTGCGGCCGTGCTGCTTCGCGTCGTACATCGCCGAATCGGCGTTGCGCATCAGCGTCACGGCATCGTCGCCGTCGCGCGGCGCGACGCTGATCCCGATCGACACGCCGAGCCAGTACTCGTTGTTCGCGATCGCGAACGGCTTCGCGATCGCGTCGATCACCTCGCGCGCGAGCACCGCGAGACGATCGGGATCGTCGCAGTCTTCGACGAGGATCACGAACTCGTCGCCGCCGACGCGCGTGAGCGCGTGCCGGCCGCCCCCGCAAGCCGCCAGCCGTGCCGCGACGCTGCGCAGCAGCCCGTCGCCCGCGTCGTGGCCGGCCGTGTCGTTGACCTTCTTGAAACCGACGAGATCGATGAACAGAATCGCGACACGCGCGGGCCCGGCCGCCGCATCGTGCCCGCCGAACAGCTCGCGCATGCGGTCGCCGAGCCAGCGGCGGTTGTAGAGGCCCGTCAGCGCATCGCGCGTCGCCATGTAGCGCAACTGCTGCTGCGCTTCGCGCACGGGGCCGATATCGTTGAACGACACGAGCACCGAATCGGCCTGCGTCTCGCCCGGCTTCACGATCGGCACTGCGTTGCCGCGCACCCAGATGATGTCGCCGTCCGCGAGGCCGAAGCCGACCGTGTAGTCGAGCAGCGGCGTGGCCGTCTCGAGCGCGCGCCGGCTCGGCCAGTCGTCGGGCGCGATCGGCGTGCCGTCCTCGTGCAGCTTGCGCAGGATCACCGTCGACAGCCGGCGGCCGACGAGGTCGCCCTTGACGCGCATCATCCGGTTCGCGCTCGGGTTGCTCGCGACCACGACGCCGTCGCGCGACACGACGAGAATCCCTTCGTTCAGGCTGTTGACGACGAGCCGGTGATGTTCCTCGCTGCGCACGAGCTGCCGCGCGATCCGGTCCTGGTGCACCGCGAGGCCGACGCTGTTGCCGACATCGCGCAACAGTGCGGTTTCCTCGTCGCTCGGCCGGCGCGGCGTACGGTGATAGACGGCGAACGCGCCGAGCACGGCACCTGATTCGTCGAGGAACGGCACCGACCAGCACGCGCGCAGGCCCAGCGGCAACGCGATGGCACGGTAGTCGGCCCACAGCGGATCGGTTTCGATGTCCTCGACGGCGACCATCCGGCGCTCGTACATCGCCGTGCCGCACGAGCCCGCCGCGGGCCCGATCGACGCGCCGTCGATCGCGGCGCTGTACTGCGCGGGCAGCGATGGCGCCGCGCCGACACGCACGTGCACGCCGTCCGGATCGAGCAGCAGGATCGTGCACGATGCGCCGTCGCCGAGCAAAGTCTCGGCGCGCCGGCAGACCTCGATCAGCAGTTCCGGCAGCGGTGTGTTGCGCGTGATCAGCCTCAGCACGCTTTGCTCGGACGCGAGTACTTCGGCCGCGAGGCCGAGGCTGTAACGAGAACTTTGCGGTTCGGTATTCAAGATGAATCCTGCCGTCCGTCCGATCGGGTCTGATGCGCCCGATTCGTTATCGATCCTTCGTGCCGTTTTTCGCTCCGGGTTTACGCCGATGCCCGGTGCGCCCCGTTTGCGCGCCGTGCCAAGGCGTGCCGAAATACATTTAACACCAATCCGTGACGCCCCGCGCATCCGCGCGCATCAGGGCTTACGCGCGGTCGCCGCGCCGCTTGCACGCGGCAGTCAGCCTATCGAAAGGTTCGCATGCCGCGCGACGGCATCGGTCTCATCGGCGCGCACCCTTCGAAATCGATTCGTCGGATTGTGACAGCGCCCTGCTTCGTTCCCGCGTCAATCGTCCGCGCCAGGATGCGCGCGCGTCACGGCCTTCAGCGCATCGATCGCGGCCGCGACCGACACGCTCGCGGGCGCCGCATACAGCGCGCCGACCGTGTCGGGCATCGTCGACAGTTTCAGCGGCAACCGGCCGACGCGCTCGCCCGCACGGATGGCCAGGTCGAACGCGCGGGCCGACTGCACGAACAGGCAGGGCGACTGTTCGGCGACCGCGCGGTTGGTCTGCCACGACACCGATTCCATCAGCACGGACGGCGGCGGCAGGCCCGCCTTCGCGAACTCGGCGTCCAGCGCCGTGCGGGCGGGCGACCCGAGCGGCGGCGCGATCCACGGAAACGCCGCCGCGTCGCGCCACCCGATCCGCGCGCGCCGGAGCAACGGATGGCGCGGCCCGCACACGACGATCATGTCGTCGCGGTACAGCGGCGCGACGTCGAGCCCCGCGCGCAGCGTCGACGCATCGAGCCGGCACACGAGCAGGTCGAGCTCGCGGCGCTGCGCCTGCGCGAGCATCCGGTCGAGCGTGTCCTCGCGCACGTTGAGCTGCACGGGGCGGCCGGCCTCCCGCAGCCACGCCAGCGCGCCCGGAATCAGTTGCGGCGCCATGTTCGGCAGCAGGCCGATCGACACCGGGCGGCCGGCGCCCGTCCGCAATGCGTCGAACGCGGGTGCGACGCCGCGCATGTCGGTCAGCACGCGGCCGATGCATTCGAGCAGCGCATCACCATAGGGCGTCGGCGCGACACGCCGCGACGTGCGCTCGAACAGCGGCAGGCCGAGCGATTCCTCGAGCTCGCGCAGCCATTTCGACAGCGCGGGCTGCGTGATCGACGCGGCCTCGGCCGTGCGCGCGAAGCTGCGCGTGCGCCCAAGCGTGTCGAGCGTTTCCATGTCGCGCACGCGCAACCGGCGCAGCGCCTGCGCGATGCGCTGCTCGTGGGCCGGCGCGCCGGGCGGCGCGAGCGATTCCGGCCGCGTGCGGCCGGTCGGACCGCGTGGGTCGAGGGTCACGGGCGTCTCCGTCATTCATGTTCAGCAGGTTATCGATCGATCCCGATCTTTCATCGATCGATACGCGATCCTGCCGCATAGTCGTCGACATGAAAACCCCCGGCACGAGCCGGCATGACCAGGAGACAGCCGACGTGAAAGACGATCAGGACACCCCCGCCGCCGCCGAGCCCACCGCGCGGCGCCAGTTCCTCAAGCTGGCCGGCGCGGCGGTCGCGTCGGCCGGCTTCGGCGCCGATGCGCTGGCCGCGAACCCGCCGCCGGCCGCACCCGCCGCCGGCGTCGCGACTGTCGATCCGGCGCCCGCGTTCCACGGCGCGGCGACCGCGCCGGCCGCACCGCCCGCCGGCTACAACATCCTGTTCATCCTGACCGACCAGGAGCGCCACTTCGACCGCTGGCCGTTCCCCGTGCCAGGCCGCGAAGCGCTGCGCCGCGACGGCATCACGTTCATGCACCACCAGATCGCCGCGTGCGTGTGTTCGCCGTCCCGCTCGACGGTCTACACGGGGCAGCACATCCAGCACACGGGCGTGCTCGACAACGCGGGCGTGCCCTGGCAGAAGGACATGTCGCCGGACGTGCGCACCGTCGGCCACATGCTGCGCGACGCCGGCTACTACGCCGCGTATCTCGGCAAGTGGCACCTGAGCGCGTCGCTGCACGAAACCGCAAGCCCGTACACCGCGCCCGTGGCCGACTACAACCGCACGATCCGTTCGTACGGCTTCGACGACTATTTCGGCGTGGGCGACCTGATCGGGATGGTGCGCGGCGGCTACCAGTACGACGGGATCACGACCGAGGCCGCGGTGAGCTGGATGCGCAACCATGCGCCGCGCCTCGCGAAGGAAGGCACGCCGTGGTTCCTCGCGGTGAATCTCGTGAACCCGCACGACGCGATGTTCGTGAACACCGACACGAACGGCTCGACGGTGCAGGACGCGAACCACCCGATGCTCGGCAACGCGCCGCCGCCAGGCGACGCGCTGTACCGCACGTCGTGGCGCGACGTGCCGCTCGCGGCGTCGCGGCGGCAGCCGTACGACGAACCGGGGCGGCCGCCCGCGCACGGGATGTTCGACGCCGCGCATGCAAATCTGGTCGGGCGCTACCCGTTCACCGACGAACGCGTGCGCATCTATCAGGACAACTACTTCAACTGCATCCGCGACTGCGACACGCACGTCGTGCGCCTGCTGCAATCGCTGCAGTCGCTCGGCCTCGACGAACGCACGATCGTCGTGATGACGGCCGACCACGGCGACCACGTCGGCGCACACCAGCTCGTCGGCAAGGGCGCGACCGCGTACCAGCCGCAGAACCACGTGCCGCTCGTGATCCGCCATCCTGCATATCCGGGCGGCATGCAGTGCGATGCGCTGACGTCGCACATCGACATCGCGCCGACGCTGCTCGGGCTCACCGGCCTCGACGATGCGCGCATCGCGTCGATCCGCGGCAGCGCGCTGAAGGGGCACGACCTCACGCGCTGGCTCGCGAAGCCGGTCGACGCGAAGCGGCACGCGGCACGCGACGCGACGCTGTTCAACTACGCGATGCTGCTGTACTACGACAGCGAATGGATGCTGAAGGAGCTCACCGCGCTGCGGCAGAAAGGCGTGCCCGAGGACGAGCTGCTGCGCCGCGCGCTCGCGCAGCAGCCGGATTTCCGGTTGCGCGGCACGATTCGCAGCGTGTTCGACGGCCGCTACCGGTTCACGCGCTATTTCTCGCCGCTCGAATTCAACCGGCCGACCACGCTCGAGGATCTGTTCGCGCGCAACGACGTCGAGCTGTTCGACCTCGCGGGCGATCCGGACGAGATGCGCAATCTCGCGACCGACCGCAAGCGGCACGGCGAACTGCTGCTCGCGATGAACGGCCGCCTGAACGACCTGATCGCGAGCGAAGTCGGCGACGACAGCCCCGACGTGATGCCGATCCGCGACGGGAAGGTGCAGGTGCAGATCCGCAAGCGGCACTGACGGCCTGGACGCATTCGGCTGCGGCGCGCCGCCCGTCAATCCTTCCGGATGTGTTCGGCCAGAAAGTCGATCAGCAGGCGCACGCGCGGCAGCAGCCCGCGCCGCGACGGAAACACCGCGTGCATCACGCCACCCTTCGGCACCCATCCGGGCAGCACGTCGACCAGCGTGCCGTTGCGCAGGTCGTCCTCGACGACCATGCACGGCAGTTGCACGATGCCGACACCGTGTATCGCCGCGTCGCGCAGCGCGTGCATGTCGTCGGTGATGAAGCGCGGATGATGGCGCAACTGCGCGTGCTCGCCGTTCGGCCCGACCAGTTGCCACACGTGATGCCGCGCCGGCCCCCAGTCGAGGCTCGGCGCGCCGGCCAGCTCGGCCGGGTCTGACAGCGCGGCACGCCCGTCCAGCCGTTGCGGCGCGGCCACCAGCCGCTGCGGGCTGTCGCCGAGGATGCGCATCACGAGATCGCTGTCCTCCAGTGGTGGAAAGCGCACGCGCAGCGCGAGGTCGAACCCTTCGCTCAGCAGGTCGACACGGCGGTTCGTTGCCTCGAGATGCACGTGCACCTGCGGATGAATCGCCATGAAACGCGCGACCAGTTCGCTCACGCGATATTCGAGCAGCGCGGTCGGGCAGCTCACGCGGACGATGCCGCGCGGCTCCGCGTGCCGGCGCTCGATCACCTCGCGCGCGGCGTCGGCTTCGACCAGCACGGCGAGACAGCGCTCGTAGAATTCGCGCCCCGTTTCCGTGACCGTGAAATGACGCGTCGTGCGCTGCAGCAGCCGCACATCGTACTTCGCTTCCAGCGCCGCGATGCGCCGGCTCAGCGTCGATTTCGGGACATCCAGCGCGCGCCCGGCCTGCGTGAACCCGCCATGCTCGACCACCTTCACGAAATAGTAGAGGTCGTTCAGGTCATCCATGATTGTTCCACTCATAGAACACTGACGGCATTTTAAGGGACTGGAACGCCGGTTGTTGCACGAATAGCATCCCGTCTCGACGTGGATCGATGTTGTCGCGGCGGCCGGGAATTTTTTGGTCGGCTCCGCCGGCCGCTCGACCGATCCATCGAGTCTGGAACTCCCCTTCACTTCGTGCACTGTCTCTGGAGGCAACCATGGCAAGCGAACCGATTCGCGACCCCGCGAACGACCACCTGCTCACCCCGCAGAACGCGGCGTTCATCGTCATCGATTACCAGCCGGTCCAGGTGAACTCCATCGCGTCGATGGATCGCCAACTGCTGATCAACAACATCGTCGGCGCGTCGAAGGCGGCCGTTGCGTATAACCTGCCGATCGTCCATTCGACCGTCAACGTGAAGACCGGCCTGAACAAGCCGCCGATTCCGCAACTGCGCGCGGCGCTCGAAGGTTATCCGACCTACGATCGCACGAGCATCAACTCGTGGGAAGACGTCGAGTTCCGCAAAGCCGTCGAGGCGACCGGCCGCAAGAAGCTGATCATGACCGCGCTGTGGACCGAAGCGTGCCTGACGTTCCCGGCGCTCGACGCGCTGAAGGCCGGCTACGAGGTGTACGTGGTCGTCGATGCGGTCGGCGGCACGTCGGTCGCCGCGCACGAAGCCGCGCTGCGCCGCATCGAGCAGGCCGGCGGCCAGATGATCAGCGTCGTGCAACTGTTCTGCGAATTGCAGCGCGACTGGGCGCGCAGCGCCACCGTGCCGGCATTCATCAACCTGTTCATCGAAACCGGCGGCACGGCCGGCATCCAGTTCTCGTACGACAAGAGCTGACCGGCCCGGCGCGCGCGGCCGCCGGTATTTGCCGTCCGGCGGCGCGCCCTTGCCCCTCTTCCCGTTCCGGCGCTACCCGGACAATATCGCGGCCGGCCACGCCGCGTTTTCGTATCCGTGATTCAATGTCGTTCGAACCGGCGTCGCGCATTCCGGCGGCACGGAGATTGGTGTCCTCATCGAACGACCTTCACGGAATCCCATGACGAACCCCACCGAAATCAAGGCGCTCGTTTTCGATGTCTTCGGCACGATCGTCGACTGGAGAAGCGGCGTCGCACGCGGCGCCGCCGCGTTCCTCGAACGCCACGCGCCGGCGCTCGATCCGTTCGAGTTCGCCGATGCGTGGCGCGCCGAATATTCGCCGTCGATGGAAGAAATCCGCAGCGGGCGCCGCCGCTACGTGCGGCTCGACGTGCTGCACCGCGAGAACCTCGTCCGCACGCTCGACCGCTACGGGATCGTCGACGTGCCCGACGCCGACATCGATGCGCTCAACCTCGCGTGGCACAGCCTCGACCCGTGGCCCGACGCCGTCGCCGCGCTGCACCGGCTGAAGCGGCGCTTCATCATCGCGCCGCTGTCGAACGGCAACATCCGGCTGATAGTCGACGTCGCGAAACGCGCCGGGCTGCCGTGGGACGCGATTCTCGGCGCCGAAGTCGTTCGCGCGTACAAGCCGTCGCCGCAGGTGTACAGCGACACGGTCGAGATTCTCGGCGTCGCGCCGGCCGAGCTGTGCCTGGTCGCGGCCCACAACGGCGATCTCGCCGCCGCGCGCCGGCTCGGGCTGTCGACCGCGTTCGTGCTGCGGCCGACCGAACACGGGCCCGGCCAGACGACCGACCTGCAAGCCGACGATGCGTGGGACTTCGACGTCAAGGACCTGAACGAACTCGCGGATCGGCTCGGTTGCCCGGGGTGAGCGCCGGCTGCGCGGCATGCCCCTTTGCCGCACTTGCGAGGCGCCGCCAGTTGCGCGCTGCATACCGGTGGGCCTGCTGCAGCGCCAGCCACAGGCCGATCTGCCGAACCGGCTTGAAGATGCCGCGCGCGCTGAACACAGTCCGCCGCTCGACGCGCGTCTTGCCGCCTTCGACGGGCGTCAGCGTGAATTCGTCCTCGAGCAGGCCGACCCAGTCGCGGCACCATACCGTCGACGACACCATCCGGTAACGCAGCCGACGATTCTCGTCGAGCACGAGAATCCGCTGGTCGATGGTGCCGCGATCGGTCGTGCACTGCCGCGTGTTGCCGACCGCCGGCGTGCCTTCGAGCACGCGGCAACTGACCGGCTTCGGCACGCCGAGGCGGAACAGCAACGGCCGCGTGTCGTCCATCCGGGCATGGAGGAAATGCGGCCACACATGCTCGGGACGGCAATCGAACGTCCACTGCGATCGAATTTCCACGACACTCTCCTGGCGGCTGCCGGTGCGCACATGATGGCACAGGCGCGGCGCCGCCGCGCCAGTCAAAGCGCCCCGCCATCCGGCCAATGCTTCCAGTGCGTATTCGGCTCGGCCGAAGGCCGATATCGCGAAGGATCGCCGGTTACCAGTACGTCCGCGAGGGACCGGAAGGTTGCATTGCCACCGGGGGTCTCCCCATTCACCACGTCCGGGTGACGCCATTCGTCAAGCTGCAGGATCTTCGCGCACTCGACGGGAACACATCCGCGCTGCTCGGCCACCGTGGCCAGCACGCTGTCGCGCGCGATGGCCGCGAGGAAACGACAGAATTCGAACACGCGCACGGCGGGCGACTCAAGCAGAACGATGCCATGGCCGGCGTACTCGTCCAGTCGAGGCACATTCATCCGCTCGCCGCGCACCCTGACCGAGTGCCGGCCTTCCGCCACATACTCCTTGTAGTCGCCCATCCAGTCCCCTTCGTCGACGGGAAAAACGAACACGGATTCGTTATGCGCATTGGCTGCCAGCCACGTCCGGTACGCCTCTTCGTTGACGAACTGCTGCCGCGACCTTTGCCGGTTCAGACGGCTTCCGAATGTGTAAATGTGCGTGTCGGGCATGCCTGCTCTCGGCGAATAGCCGAACACCTCCATCACGAGTGCCCAATCCTCCAGCGAGCGGTAAAGCGACAACCGGGTTGCCGCCAGGTACACGTAACCGTTGTCCAGCATGGGAAATACGTACTGACCGCAGCAATCGTCCAGTACGGACAAAATTTTTCCGATGTCGAAATTCATGCCTTTCCCGCTCCGTTTGCATCCGTGACGAACCGCAACACCCCCGACTCCCCCATCAGCAATTCCCGATTCGCGTCCGCCGCCGCACGCAGGTAATCCCACAGCGCGGTCACGCGCCGCAGCTTGCGCAGATCCTCGCGGCACGTCAGCCAGAAGCACCGCGTGACGACCACGTCGTCCGGCAGCACGGGCACCAGCGCCGGCTGCGTGGCCGCCATGAAGCACGGCAGGATCGCGAGCCCGCCGCCCTGCAGCGCCGCGAAAACCTGCGCGATCACGCTCGTCGTGCGCAGCCCGGCCGTCGCGCCCGGCACCGCGCGCTCGAGGTACAGCAACTCGCTGCTGAACGCGAGATCGTCGACGTAGCTGATGAACGCATGCTGCGCGAGATCGTCCGTGCACGTGATCGGCGCATGGTTCGCGAGATAGTCGCGCGTCGCATAGAGCCGCAACTGGTAGTCGCACAGCTTCGTGACCACATAGGGCCCGCGATCGGGCCGCTCGAGCGTGATCGCCAGGTCGGCCTCGCGCTTCGGCAGGTTGACGAAATGCGGGACCGGCAGCAGGTCGACCGTCACGTGCGGATGCGCGGCGCGAAACCGCGCGAGCTGCGGCGCCAGGAAAAAACAGCCGAACCCCTCGGTCGACCCGATCCGCACGTGGCCCGACAGCGCCGCGCCCGTGTTCGCGACCTGGTCGCACGCGGACTGCACGGTCGTCTCCATCGCGTCCGCGTACGCGACGAGCCGCTGCCCTTCGGCCGTCAGCGTGAAGCCGCCGGAGCGCGACTTGTCGAACAGCAGCGTGCCCATCGCGGCCTCGAGCGCGCGAATGCGCCGCGCGACGGTCGTGTAGTCGACACCAAGCCGCTTCGCGGCGCCGCTCGCGCGCTGCGTGCGCGCGACTTCGAGGAAGAAACGCAGGTCGTCCCAGTTGAGGTTGCCGGAAACCGGCTCGGTGGCATGTCGCATCGGCGAGGAAAAAGGGCTGGAATCTCCGGGCCGGCCGTCGATATGCATAAATGCATATCCAACCGGTTTCTTTGTCGCTACATCATGAATCTGCGCATAACTATACTCGACCGTGACCTGCGGACCACGAGCCGCGGCACCCACCACGGAGACACCATGCAGACGCGATCCACCCTCGATGAGCATGCGACAGTCGCGACGCCGGCACCCGCCCGCACCGCGAAGCACTACCTGCTGGCCGGCTGGGCCAGCATGGCCGGCACGACGATCGAGTGGTACGACTTCTTCCTCTACGGCACGGCCGCCGCGCTCGTATTCAACCGCATCTTCTTCCCGTCGCTGGACCCCGTCGTCGGCACGCTCGCCGCGTTCGGCACGTTCGCGGTCGGCTTCATCGGCCGGCCGATGGGCGGCATCGTGTTCGGCCACTTCGGCGACCGGATCGGCCGCAAGTCGATGCTGATGATCACGCTGCTGCTGATGGGCGTGCCGAGCATGATCATCGGGCTGATCCCGTCGTACGACAGCATCGGCTACTGGGCCGCCGCGCTGCTGATCGCGATGCGCTTCCTGCAGGGGATGGCCGTCGGCGGCGAATGGGGCGGCGCGGTGCTGATGGCCGTCGAACACGCGCCGAAGGGCCGCAAGGGGCTGTTCGGCAGCCTGCCGCAGACGGGCGTCGGGCTCGGCCTGATCCTGTCGTCGGTCGCGATGGCCGCGGTGGCCGCGCTGCCGGAAGCCGACATGCTGTCGTGGGGCTGGCGCGTGCCGTTCCTCGCGAGCATCGCGCTGGTCGGCCTCGGCTGGTTCATCCGCGCGAAGGTGCCCGAATCGCCCGACTTCGAGAAGATGCAGCGCCAGGGCAAGGCCGAGAAATCGCCCGTGATGGCCGCGCTGCGCCGCCACCCGCGCGAGGTGCTGACGATCGTCGGCGCGCGCGCCGCCGAAAATACCTGGTTCTACATGGTCGTCACGTTCGCGCTCGCTTACGCGACGCAGCAGCTTCATCTGCCGAAGGCCGAGATGCTGCACGCGATCACGGCCGGCGCCGCGCTGTCGCTCGTCACGATGCCGCTGTGCGGCCACCTGAGCGACAAGATCGGCCAGCGCCGGATGTTCGCGATCGGCCTCGTGCTGATGTGCGCGTTCGCCGCGCCGTTCTTCATGATGCTCGGCACGCAGCAGACGTCGTACGCATGGTGGGCGATCGTGCTCGGCCTCGGCGTCGTGTTCCCGATCCTCTACGCGCCCGAATCGCTGCTGTTCGCACAGCAGTTCCCGGCGGAAATCCGCTACAGCGGCATCTCGCTGTCGGTGCAGTTGGCCGGCGTGATCGGCGGCGGCTTCGCGCCGATGATCGCGACGTCGCTGCTCAAGGTCGGCGGCGGCCAACCCCATTACGTGATCGCGTACCTCGTCGGCTTCGGCGTGTTCGCGCTCGCGTGTACCGCGCTGATGCGTCCGGCGCGCGCCTGAGCGCGCCGGTCGGTATTCGATCGATTTCAGTTCGTCCTGCTGTCCGCCGTGCACACGCGCGCGGCGGATGCCGGCCCCCTTTTTGTCGCCACACCGTTTCCCGGAGAATTCCATGAACGCCGCAGTTCCCCAGACCACCCTCGCCCTGCCTACCGCCAAGCTGCTGATCGACGGCGCGTTCGTCGAATCGCAAAGCGCCGAATGGGGCGACATCGTCAACCCCGCGACGCAGGAAGTGATCGGCCGCGTGCCGTATGCGACGCTCGACGAGGTCGATGCCGCGATCGCGTCCGCGCAGCGCGCGTTCCAGACGTGGAAGACGACGCCGATCGGCGCGCGGCTGCGCATCATGCTGAAGTTCCAGGATCTCGTGCGCCGCAATCTCGAACGGATCGCGCACACGCTGACGGCCGAGCAAGGCAAGACGCTGCCCGACGCGCAGGGCGACATCTTCCGCGGCCTCGAAGTAGTCGAGCATGCATGCTCGATCGGCACGCTGCAGCAAGGCGAATTCGCGGAGAACGTTGCGGGCGGCGTCGATACCTACACGCTGCGCCAGCCGATCGGCGTGTGCGCGGGCATCACGCCGTTCAACTTCCCCGGGATGATCCCGCTGTGGATGTTCCCGATGGCGATCGTGTGCGGCAATACGTTCGTGCTGAAGCCGTCGGAGCAGGATCCGCTGTCGACGATGCAGCTCGTCGAACTCGCGATCGAGGCCGGCGTGCCGCAAGGCGTGCTGAACGTCGTGCACGGCGGCAAGACGGTGGTCGACCGCCTCTGCACGCATCCGGACATCAAGGCGATCTCGTTCGTCGGCTCGACGCGCGTCGGCACGCACGTGTACAACCTCGGCAGCCAGCACGGCAAGCGCGTGCAGTCGATGATGGGCGCGAAGAACCACGCGGTCGTGCTGCCCGATGCGCACCGCGAGCAGTCGATCAACGCGCTCGTCGGCGCGGGCTTCGGCGCGGCCGGCCAGCGCTGCATGGCGACGTCGGTCGTCGTGCTCGTCGGCAAGGCGCGCGACTGGCTGCCCGATCTCGTCGAGAAGGCGAAGGCGCTGAAGATCAACGCGGGTCACGAGCCGGGCACGGATGTCGGGCCCGTCGTGTCGAAGGCCGCGCAGGCGCGCATCAAGGCGCTGATCGACGAAGGCGTGAAGGCCGGCGCGACGCTGCTGCTCGACGGCCGCGGCGTGAAGGTGCCCGGCTACGAGCAGGGCAACTTCGTCGGCCCGACGGTCTTTTCGGGCGTGACGACCGACATGTCGATCTACACGGAAGAAATCTTCGGGCCGGTGGTGATCGTGCTCGAAGCCGAGACGCTCGACGAAGCGATCGCGCTCGTCAACGCGAACCCGTTCGGCAACGGCGTCGGGCTGTTCACGCAGAGCGGCGCGGCCGCGCGCAAGTTCCAGAGCGAGATCGACATCGGCCAGGTCGGCATCAACATCCCGATTCCGGTGCCGGTGCCCTACTTCAGCTTCACCGGCTCGCGCGGCTCGAAGCTCGGCGATCTCGGCCCGTACGGCAAGCAGGTCGTGCAGTTCTACACGCAGACGAAGACGGTCACCGCGCGCTGGTTCGACGACGACGCGACGGCCGGCGGCGTGAACACGACGATCGCGCTGCGCTGAGCGAAGGAGCATGCACATGGAAATCGCATTCATCGGGCTCGGCAACATGGGCGGCCCCATGGCCGCCAACCTGCTCAAGGCCGGCCACGCGCTGACGGTGTTCGACCTCGACGCGAACGCGGTCGACGCCGCGGTGCGCGCGGGCGCAACGGCGGCCGGCTCGCCGCGCGACGCGGCCGCGCGCGGCGCGGTCGTGATCACGATGCTGCCGGCCGCGCAGCACGTGCGCGCCGTCTACCTCGGCGACGACGGCGTGCTGGCCGGCGCGCGCGCCGGCGCAACGCTGGTCGACTGCAGCACGATCGATCCCGGCACCGTGCGCGCGGTGGCCGAAGCCGCCGCGCAGCGCGACTTCCCGCTCGCCGACGCGCCCGTGTCGGGCGGCACCGGCGGCGCGCAGGCTGGCACGCTGACCTTCATGGTCGGCGCGCAAGCCTCGCTGTTCGAGCGCATCCGCCCCGTGCTGCTCGACATGGGCAAGAACGTCGTGCATTGCGGCGGCACCGGCACCGGGCAGATCGCGAAGATCTGCAACAACCTGCTGCTCGGGATCTCGATGATGGGCGTATCGGAAGCGATGGCGCTCGGCGCCGCGCTCGGCATCGAGCCGGCCGTGCTGGCCGGCATCATCAACACGTCGACCGGCCGCTGCTGGAGCGCGGACACGTACAACCCGTATCCGGGCGTCAGCGACACCGCGCCGGCCGCGCGCGGCTATGCCGGCGGCTTCGCGGCGAACCTGATGCTGAAGGATCTCGGGCTCGCGACCGAAGCCGCACGAAGCGCGCATCAGCCGGTGTGGATGGGCGCGCTCGCGCAGCAGCTCTATCAGTCGATGAGCCAGCAGGGGCTCGGCGCACTCGACTTCTCCGCGTGCGTGAAGCTGTACGAGGCGCAGCCCGCGTAACCGCCGTAGCCGACGCCGGACGTGCGCCGGCCCGCGATGCGCGTGAACGGCATCGCAGGCCGGATCGCATGCGGGGAAAGGAGAACGCGGGGGCTGGCGGCGCGATAACGCCGCCGGTCGTTCAACCGCGCGGGTTCGATGCGGTCTCGAAGGTCGGATGGCACTCGAACGCGAGTTCGGAGCGCGCGTCGACCCGACGGCCGCCGGTCAGCGACTCCTGCTTCATGCTCGCGCGCATCCCGCGCTGCGTGCAGTAGTTGGTGGCTTCGTTCAAGGCCTTCTCATGGGCGTCGGCCCATGTGGTCGACACGCCCACCGTGCGCGTCGTCACGGTGAACACGTTCGGGTTCGACGTCGCGGTCACGTCGGAAGCGGTCGAACACGCGGCGAGCAAGCATGCGGCAGCCGCGACGGTCAACCATCGCAGGGTTTGAAAAGAGACTGGAATGGACATGAGGGAGAACCGCACGCCGTTCGACGTGCATTGAGCAACATAGGCGACAGTATGCCTGCTCGATCGCCGGAGATCATGCCCCTTTCAGTGAACACATTGTTTCGAATGGTTAAACGATGACCGTCGCAGGCAAGATTTACAGCCGTCGCCACGCCCGCTTTCGTGCGTCGGGTAGTTTTGCCCTGCCGGCGCGCCGGTCAATGCGCGCGTTCGACGGCGCGCACGGGCTCGACGGCTGGCAGTGGCTGTTCCTGCTCGAAGTACTGTCATCGGTGCTGCTCTGCTTCACGGTGCTGCGCTGGCTGCCCAACAGCATCGAATTCGTGCAATGGCTGACCGCCGACGAAATCGTCCCGTTCATGGTGTCGGCCATCGCGCTGGCGATCGCGGTTTCGTCGTCGCACGGCATGTTCGGCACGGTGCTGCTGTTCGCGCTGTTGACATCCTCCCCTGCCGGAAGACAGGAGATTCCTACCGCATCTGGCGCGGGACTGTATGGTTTCGCCGCGTGCATGCTGGTCGGCTGCGCACTCGCGCTTGCCTATCCGGCCAAGCTCGTGAACCGCTAACCCAGCGCGTCGCCCGCGCGCGACGCTGTCCTTTTTACAACCGCGGCAACAGCCCCGCCCGCTTCGCACCGCGCACGCCGCCACACCGGCGCGTGCGCGCTTCCCGCCGTCATCCGCCGCGCAGGCACATCGCTTGCGACATCGACCCGCCCGCCGCCCGGCGGACGGCATCCTTCCCTCAACCGGCGCTGCGCACCGCGCGACCCTTCGCGCGGCGATCCCGCATCGCAAGCAGGTTCCCTGAACGAGAGGACGACATGAAATCAATACGAACGCTGGTAGCCCTGTGCTCGGTCATTTCCGTGCTCGCGGCGTGCGGCGGCGACGGCAACGACGTCGGCACCGAACTCGGCATCTCGAAGCCGCAGGCGCGCTTCATCAACGCGGTGCCGGCCGGGCCGAACCTCGACTACTACCTGAATGCGAAGATCGACCAGGCGGGCGTCGCGTACAAGGGCGTGACGCGCTATCACGACGTCGACTCGGGTACGCAGAACGCGAGCTACGACGTTTCCGGTACGACCACGACCGTCGCCGCGCAATCGTTCAGCGCGGCGAACGGCCATCACTACACGACGGTCGCGCTGCCGAGCACGTCGTCGCCGATCTCCGTGATCGACGATCCGTTCGACAAGGCCCTGCTGTCGGACAAGGCGCGCGTGCGCAGCTTCAACGCGTCGCCGAACGCGCAGAACGTCGACGTGTATGTCGTCCCGCCGGGCACCGACATCACGACGCAAAGCCCGACGCTGGCGGGCGCGGCCTACCAGAACGCAGTGCCGGCATCGACCCAGGATTCGATCTACCTGAACGGCGGCAGCTACCAGGTGATCGTCACGACAGCCGGCAGCAAGGCGCCGATCCTCAAGACCGCGCCGGTCGCCATCAACAACAACGCCGACTGGCTGCTCGTGACGATTCCGTCGGGCGGGATCGGCGACGTAACGCCGAACGATATCCACGTGCTGGTTGCACAAGGCAACGACGCCGATACGTCCGCGCAGGAACTGGGTCCGCAGTAAGGACCGCCAACGGTCGCGGCGGCCGGTGCAGTTGCGCCGGCCGCCGGGCCTCGCACATCGGCGTCAGTCGACGCGCTCGAGACGGATCACATGCTCGGCGCGCGTCCCGTTGCCGTGCTCGATATCGACATCGCCGGTATGGCACACGCGCCAGCCCGGCCGCGTCGCGATCTGCGGCAGGTTGCCGGCGGGCCGGCTCTCGATCCCGCCAAGCCCTTCGTCGGGCGTATCGACCGCGTCGTCGAGCGACGCGTTCGAATAGATCACGTTGTCGTGCCACTCCGACGCGCCCGCGGCGGCTTCCATGCCCTTGCCGTCGACGTCGACCGTGCTGTCGGTCATCGCCATGTTCGCGTTGTCGAGCGTCGGGATCCGGCCGGCCGCGCGCCGCACGGGGTCGCCACTATCGACCGCATTCACGCCACGTTCGATCGGCGGCAGCCCGGTCGGCATCTTCGCGGCGACCGCTTCGGGCGACAGCGGCCGCCGCGCCGATCCGGCGGCCCGGGTCGGCGCATCCGGCTTGTTGCCGCCTGCGGCCGGCGTTGTTTCAGCGCGCTTCGCGCCCGCTTCCTGCTGCTTTTTCGGGGTAGGGTTCGATTCCGCGTTCTGCATCGCACCTCCTGTCCGGCCGGCGTGCGCCGGTTCAAGCGGTCGCCGCCGGTCCGGGAATCGCTACAACGGTCCTTGCAAATCTTTCATGCACACGGCCGCGCGCACGCGCGCCACCCGGCGCACGTGCCAGGCCGGCACGGCACGCTCCATAAGGCACGCCACAAGCGGACGGCGCGGCTTGCGCGCCGTCCGCCCGACCGGTCGGGCGCCCGTCAGCCGCCGCTCGCACCGCCCGGCGCGGAGGCCGCGCCCGGCATGCTCGCGCCGCTGTCGCCGCTGCTTCCGGCCGCTCCGCTGCTCGGCGTGCCCGACGGTGCGCTGGACGGCGCGGCTGACATGCCGCCCGTTGCGCCCGTGTCGGAACTCGCGCCGCCGCCGCTGTCGCTCTTCTTCTGGCAGCCTGCGCCTGCCGCCAGGCCCGCAATCAGGATGCCGGCGAAGACGGCTCGCGATACATGTCGAAATGAATATCGCTGCATGACACCTCCGCTGATGTCGATGTGGATGGAGCCCGCTGACGAGCAATTCGCGTGCCGCATCGGCCACCGCCGCCGCTCGCGCTCCATTCATTTTTCAAATGACGCCCAGCCGAATATTTAATTTCCCCTCACCGCACCGGCCACCCATACTCGCGAACAAATCCGAGACATAACGTCCACGGCGGCCGGGCCGGCGCTGCGTACCCACGCTGCCGGTTTCGCGCCCCGCACATGGAAGGAGACAACGGCGTGCAACTGGAAGCCACTCACCGCCCGGGCATCGTGCTCGGCGCGGACGACGCATCGCATCGAACCGATACGGCCACGCGCGACCCCGCGCTGAGCCCGCGGCTGCACAATCCCGACCTCGCGCCGACCAAGGCCGAGGGCCGGACCTGGGGTCGCTACAGCATCTTTGCGCTGTGGACCAACGACGTGCACAACATCGCCAACTATTCGTTCGCGATCGGGCTGTTCGCGCTCGGCCTGTCGGGCTGGCAGATGCTCGCGTCGCTCGCGATCGGCGCGGTGCTCGTGTACAGCTTCATGAACCTCACCGGCTACATGGGCCAGAAGACCGGCGTGCCGTTCCCGGTGATCAGCCGGATGAGCTTCGGCATCTACGGCGCGCTGCTGCCCGCGATGATCCGCGCGGTGATCGCGATCGCGTGGTTCGGCATCCAGACCTATCTCGCATCCGTCGTGCTGCGCGTGCTGCTCACCGCGATCTGGCCGGGCCTCGCCGCCTTCGACCAGAACGCGATCTTCGGGCTGTCGAAGCTCGGCTGGATCACGTTCGTCGCGATCTGGCTCGTGCAGATCGGCATCCTCACGTACGGGATGGAAATGGTCCGCAAGTACGAAGGACTCGCCGGCCCGGTCATCCTCGTCACGACGCTGTCGCTCGCCGCCTGGATGTTCAGCCGCACGGGCGGCCATCTCGCGATGTCGATCGGCAAGCCGCTGACCGGCCTGAAGATGTGGACGGAGATCTTCGCGGGCGGCTCGCTGTGGCTCGCGATCTACGGCACGCTGGTGCTCAACTTCTGCGATTTCGCGCGCTCGTCGCCGAGCGCGAAGGCGGTGCGCGTCGGCAATTTTTGGGGCCTGCCCGTGAACATCCTCGTGTTCGCGACCGTCAGCTTCGTGCTCGCGGGTGCGCAGTTCAAGCTGAACGGCCAGATCATCCACAGCCCGACGGAAATCATCGCGACGGTGCCGAACAAGCTGTTCCTCGTGCTCGGCTGCCTCGCGTTCCTGATCGTGACGGTCGCGGTGAACATCATGGCGAACTTCGTCGCGCCGGCTTTCGTGCTGACGAGCCTCGCGCCGCACCGCCTGTCGTTCCGACGCGCGGGCCTGATCAGCGCGACGGTCGCCGTGCTGATCCTGCCGTGGAACCTGTACAACAGCCCGATCGTGATCGTCTACTTCCTGTCCGGCCTCGGCGCGCTGCTCGGCCCGCTGTACGGGATCATCACGGTCGACTACTGGCTCGTGCGCAAGCAGCGCGTGAACGTGCCCGACCTCTATACCGAAGCGCCGACCGGCACCTATTTCTACACGCGCGGCGTGAACCGCAAGGCGCTCGCGGCGCTCGTGCCGTCCGCGCTGATCTCGCTCACGCTCGCCGTCGTGCCGGCCTTCAGCGCGATGACGCCGTTCTCCTGGCTGCTCGGCGCGGCCATCGCGGGCAGCGTGTACTGGCTGCTGGCCGATCGCAAACGGCAATACGACGAGCGCTCGGGCGAACCCATCGCGGTCGCCTGCGCCCGACACTGAACACACGCATACGGAGTCACCGATGAGGATCCTGGTAGTCAACGTCAATACGACCGAGTCGATCACCGACGCGATCGCCGCGCAGGCGCAGGCCGCCGCGTCGCCGGGCACGGAGATCATCGGGCTGACGCCGCGCTTCGGCGCGGAGTCGGTCGAAGGCAACTTCGAGAGCTACCTCGCGGCGATCGCCGTGATGGATCGCGTGTTGAGCTACGACGAACCGTACGACGCGGTGATCCAGGCCGGCTACGGCGAACACGGCCGCGAAGGCCTGCAGGAACTGCTGACGGTGCCCGTCGTCGACATCACCGAAGCGGCCGCGAGCATCGCGATGCTGCTCGGCCATCGCTATTCGGTCGTCACGACGCTCGACCGCACGGTGCCGCTGATCGAGGATCG
Organism: Burkholderia pyrrocinia; assembly: GCF_003330765.1. Classification (NCBI taxonomy): domain Bacteria; kingdom Pseudomonadati; phylum Pseudomonadota; class Betaproteobacteria; order Burkholderiales; family Burkholderiaceae; genus Burkholderia; species Burkholderia pyrrocinia. Next base: position 1,952,825 of record NZ_CP024903.1, read on the forward strand.
CCTGAAGCTCGCCGGGCTGGACGCGCGTTGCGCATCGGTACGCGCGAGCGGCCTCGCGGTGCTCGAACTCGAAGAGAATCCGGCCCGCGCGATCGAGTCGATCGTCGGCCAAGCGCAGCGCGCGGTGAAGGACGATCACGCGGAAGTGATCTGCCTCGGCTGCGGCGGGATGGCCGGCCTCGACCGGCAGATCGAGGAATGCACGGGCGTGCCGGTCGTCGACGGCGTGTCGGCCGCGGTCGCGCTCGCCGAGTCGCTGGTGCGCCTGAAACTGAAGACGTCGAAGGTCCGCACGTACGCGCCGCCGCGCCCGAAACGGATCGTCGGCTGGCCGGGCACCTTCGTAAAATGATGCGCCGGCGGCGGCGCGCGAACCTGGCGTTGCCGGGAGACCCATCGACATGCGGGATGCTTTAGACCCAGCCCATCTTCTGCGCGACGCGTCCGACGCCATGGATGCGCTCGACGTCCTCGACGCGCGGCTGATGCGCATCCTGCTCGTGCTGCTGACCGAGCGGACCGTGTCGCGTGCGGCCGTGCGCCTGAACATGTCGCAACCGGCGACGAGCGCCGCGCTGAAGCGCCTGCGCACGCTGCTCGGCGATCCGCTGCTGGTGCGCGGCCGCTACGGGATGGTGCCGACCGAATTCGGCGCGCGGCTGATCGAGCCGCTGCGCAACGCGCTGCGCGTGATCGACTTCATCCGCATCCAGCAGCCGACCTTCGACGCGCGCACGTCGGTGCGCACCTACCGGATCGGCTGCCCCGACTACCTGAACGTGCTGTTCGTGCCGAAGCTCGTCGCGCTGTTCCGCGAACGCGCGCCGAACGCGCAGCTCGTGTTCCATCCGCTCGGCGACGGCTTCGACGACGAGCGCGCGCTGGCCGACGGCGAACTCGATGTCGTGATCGACAACCGGCCCGCGCGCCAGTCGCGGTTCCGGCAGGACGACCTGTTCGACGATCGCGTCGTGTGCCTGATGCGCGCGACGCATCCGCTCGCGCGGCGCGGCACGATGACGGCCGCCGATTTCGCGGCAGCGCCGCAGCTGTGCCCGACGCCGTCGTGGCTCGAAGCATCCGGCGCAATCGACCGGCAGCTCGAACGCGTGGGCCTGCAGCGGCGGATCGTCGTCACGCTGCCGCATTTCGAACTCGCCGCGCATGCGCTCGTGCGCTCCGACCTGATCCTGACCACGACGTACCGGCTCGCGCGCCATTACGCGAAGCTGCTGCCGCTCGCCACCGTCGCGCTGCCGGCCGAGCCGCCGGATATCGTGTACCGGATGACGTGGAACGAATCGGGTCCGTGCGTCGACGGCGTGCGCTGGGTGCGCGCGTTGATCGCCGAGGCGACGCGCGGCTGGCTCGATGCCGAGGCCGCGCTGCCGGCCGTGGCGGCGATTGCGGCCGCGGCAACCGTGCAGGTTACGCCCACGCCGGAACCGCCGCGTCTGCCACGTGCGCGCAAGGCCACGCGCTGCCGCGCGTCGCATCAGCCGCGCGTCGCGCGTCATTCGCGCCCCACGACGAAGTCGCACTGAACCGCGAGCGAATCGCCGCGCTCACGCGTCATGTCGTCGCATGCGCATCGCACCGGTCGTCGTGGCATCGCTTGACCCCGCGCTGCGTGCAGCCTGCTCGCGGCGGACACCCGGGCAATCTCGCGCGATCCGCGAACCGGATCGGGCTGCTCCCCGGCCCGCCGCCAATCGAACGTAGGACTGATCCTATTTACCCGCGCCAGTCCGCCCTTGCACAATGCAGTCCAGTGAACGGCCACGCGTCGTCATGCGCTTCTCCAACAACAAACCCTGCCACTGGCAGCACACCGAGGAATTCCCTTGAAAAACACCCTGATCGCCATCACGCTCCCGATCGCACAGCTCGCCAGCTCCGCCGCCCTGGCCGATACGCAGGACTGCGCGACGCGCATCCGTGCGCTGCAAACGCAGATCGACTACGCGAAACAACACGGCAATGCGCAACAGGCGATGCACCAGCAGGCCGCGCTGGCGCAGATCAGGGCGAACTGCACGGACGCGGGCCAGCTCGCACGCGCCGAACGCGAGGTGCGGGATGAGCAGCGCGACGTCGAGAAGGCGCAGGACGAAGTGCGCGAAGCGGAATCGGATGTGCAACAAGCCGAGGCACGCGGCGACGCGGGCAAGATCGCAAAGGCGAAGCGCAAGCTCGCCGACAAGCAGCACAAGCTGCGCGACGCGACCCGCGAACTGCATGACGCCGCAGCCAGTCGCGACGCATTGAAGCGCTGACGCGCCCGATCCGCGCATCGCGCGCGGCATCAGCGTGCCGCGCGAGCGAGCGCGGCCAATTCACAGCGCGTATGCTTTTCATTCCATCCGCATCGGTTGCGCAAGCAACTTGTAGGCAACCGCCGCGCTTGCGAGCGCCAGCACGCCGCTCACGACAAGCGCGCTGGCGAAGCCGCTCGCGAACGCCGCGGGCGCCGCCTGCGCGAGCTTCGCGGCGGCCGACGCCGGCACGCGTTCGAGCGCCTGCGCAAGATCGCCGGCCAGCAGGCTCGACATGAAGCGCGCATCGGCGAACCCGCGCAGGCCGGGCGCGGCGTCGAGCAACGTGTCGAGCCGCGCATGCGTGCTCGCCGCCAGCACCGCGCCGAGCACGCCCACCGCCGTGACGATCGCCGAGAAGCGGGTCGTCGTGCTGATGCCCGATGCCATGCCCGTGCGGTTCGGCGGCACGCACGCCATGATCGCCTTTTGCGTGTCGCCGTTCATGATGCCGGCGCCGCAGCCCGTCACGAACATGCCGAGCGCGACGAGCCGGTAGTCGCCGCTGGCCGTCAGCGCGGCGGTCGCGAGATTGCCCGCGCCGATCAGCGCGAGCCCGCCCGCCAGCACGCCGCCGGACGACACGCGCGCGGCCAGCGCCGCGCCGAGCGACGGGCCGGCAATCATCGCGAACGCGAATGGCAGCATGCCGAGCCCCGCATCGATCGCCGACATCCCGAATGCGTTCTGCAGGTACAGCGGCAGAAACGTCATCATCACCTGCGCGCACGCCGCGTAGCCGAACATCGCGAGCACGGCGCCGACGAAGCGCGGCTGGCGGAACAGCGCGAGGTCGATCATCGGCCGCGCCTGCCAGCGCTCCGCGCCGATGAACGCCGCAAACAGCGCGGCGGCGAGCGCGAGCCGGCCGAGCGTCGCGGCCGACAGCCAGCCGTGCGACGGCGCGCCGATCAGCGCCGCGATCCCGCACGCGAGCGCCGCGCCGAACAGCAGGCTGCCGGCCACGTCCACGCGTTTCGCGTGCGGATCGCGCGATTCGTCGATCGCGACGTGCGCGCCGACCGCGAGCAACGCGCAGACGGGCAGGTTCAGCAGGAACACCCAGCGCCACCCGATCCATTGGGTGATCGCGCCGCCGACGAGCGGCGCGATGGCCGTCGCGATTCCCATGCACATGCCCCAGATCGCCCACGCGCGTGCCCGTTCGCGCCCTTCCGGAAAGCGGTTTGCGATCACGGCGAGTGCGGCCGTCAGCAGCAGCGCGGCGCCACCGCCCTTCACCGCGCGCGCGGCGATCAGCCAGCCGGCCGACGGCGCGACGCCGCAGCCGAGCGACGCGACGAAAAAGAGCGCAAGCCCCGCGCCGAGCATCCGCTTGCGGCCAAAGCGGTCGGCCAGCCCGCCGGCCGGCAGCAGGCACGCAGCGAACGCGGTCATGTACGCGCTCACGACCCATTCGATATCGGCAAAGCTCGCGTGAAAACTGCGCGCGATGCTCGGCAGCGAGACGGCGACGACGTTCGTGTCGAGCACGATCAGCGAACAGGTCGCGGACGCGACGGCGAGCGTCGCAGCGGCCGGCAGGCGGGCGCCCGCGTGCGGGGCGGCAGCCGCGCCCGCGCGCGACGCCGGTGAAGACTGGGACATCGGCAACTCCGGAACAGGATGAACGAGCCGTATGCTAGGCTTGCCCGGTATTGCCTGTCATTGACACTCCAATGCTATTTTATTGACGAAAATTGCAATCATGGACCGGCTCGAATTCCGTCACGTGCGCGCGTTCCTGAGCGTCGCGCAGCACCTGCATTTCGCCCGCGCGGCCGATGCGCTCGACATGGCCCCGCCCGCGCTCACGCGGCAGATCCAGGAAGCCGAACGCGTGCTCGGCGTGCGGCTGTTCCACCGGTCGCGCCGCGCGGTCACGCTGAGCGCGGCCGGCGAGGCCTATCTCGCCGAGGCGAGCGCCGCGTTCGAGCACCTGCAGCGCGGCCGCGAACTCGCCGCGCTGGCCGAGCGCGGCGAACTCGGCCGGATCGAGATCGGCTACGTATCGTCCGCCGTCTATTCGGGCACGCTGCAACGCACGGTCGGCGCGTTTCGTGCCGCGCACCCGCGCATCGAGCTGAACCTGCGCGAAGTGCCGATGGACGACGTCGCGAACCAGCTCGACGCAGGCCGGCTCGATCTCGCGTACGTGCGCCCGCCGCTACCGCTGCCCGGTGGCCTGCGGATCGTCACGCTGCAGCGCGACGTGTTCGTCGCGGCCGTGCCGGCCGATTCGCGCTACGCGTCGATGGCGGCCGTTCGCGCCGCCGACCTCGCCGACGCGCGCTTCGCGGTGCCCGAGCAGGACCGCGGCACGCTCGAAGTCGCGCGCCGCGGCCGCTTCGCGCCGGTGATCGCCGCGCGGCCGGGCGGCTTGCTCGCGGTGCTCGCGTGCGTGTCCGTGAACGGTTGGGTCGCCGTGATTCCCGATGCGCTCGCCGGTTGCGTGTCGCTGCCGGGCGTCGTATACCGGCCGATCGCCGGCAAGCCGATCATGTCGGAACTCGCGCTCGCGCACCGGCGGTTCGAAAAGGCGCCGGCGGTGCGCGCGTTCCTGCGCACGGTGCCGCCGGCCGCGTAACGCGCCCGCGCGCGTCGATACCGGCCGTTCCGGCCGTCGCCGCGCGAATATGCATTCCACGATTCGATGTTTGTCGGCCGGCAACCGATTCCGTAACCTGCCCGGCAGCCGCGCCACGCGTGCGCGGATCACCGAGGACACCCCGCGATGAATCACGCTTCCGACACAGCGCGCCGCCGCGTGCTGCAGCGTCTTGCCGCCCTCGCCGCCGCGCCGCTCGCCGGCGGCATCGCGCTGCCCGCCCGCGCGGCCGGCGCCGACCTGTCGGGCGTCACGCTCGTGCTCGGCGACCAGGCCGGCGGCCTGCGCGCGCTGGCCGAAGCCGCGCGCGTGCTCGACGGCACGCCCTACCGGTTCCGCTGGGCCAATTTCCAGGGCGCCGCGCCGCTGTTCGAGGCACAGCGCGCGGGCGCGATCGATCTCGCACCGGCCGGCGACCTGCCCGTGCTGACAGCCGCGCTCGGCGATCCGTCGTTGCGGATCGTCGCGACCCGCGTCGGCTCGCCGACGTCGCTCGGCATCGTCGTGCAGCCCGATTCGCCGGTCCGCGCCGTCGCCGACCTGAAAGGGCAAACCGTCGTCGTGTCGTCCGCGCGCGGCAGCATCTCGCAATACCAGTTGTACGGTGCGCTGCGCGAACACGGCCTCGCGCCGCGCGACGTCGACGTGCGCTTCGTGCTGCCCGTCGATGCGTTCGCCGCGTTCGAGGCCAGACGGATCGGCATCTGGGCGACTTTCGACCCGTACTACGGGCATGCGGTGCGACGCGGCGCGCGCGTCGTCCGCGACGGCGGCGGCATCAATTCGGGGCTCGCGTTCCTCACCTCGCCGATCGACACGCTCGACGATCGCGCCAAGCGCGCGGCGCTCACGGACGTGCTCACGCGGCTCGCCCGCGCAGGCCAATGGGCGCTCGCGCATCCGGCCGACTACGCGAACGTCTATGCGTCGCTCACGCGCCTGCCGCCCGACGCGGCCACCGACATCGCACGCCGGGCCGCGCTCGCGCAGCGCAGCCTCAGCGGCGCCGACATCGACGTGCTGCAGCGCGTCGCCGATCGTGCGGCGGCGGACGCAATCCTGCCGCGGCGCGTCGATGTCGCGGCGATCGCGATCCGGAATGTGTCTGCCGTATAGAAGGCGCCAGAACCGCCGGACGCCGCATGCGAGGGACAACGCTCAGCGCGGTGTCGACATGTCCAGATCCGGCACGTCGTCGCCGAACGTCGACGCGACGAGCGTGCGCATCGCCGCGACCAGCAGTGTCTGCCCCGTCTGGTTGAACGTGCAGCGCTCGCCCGCCGCCGGCACCGCGCGATGCAGCACGGCCCGCCACGCGCCGCGCCCGCCGTCGCGCTCGAACGCGGCGAACGGCAGGCGCTCGACGATCGGGCCGCCGTCCGCCCACGACAACGACGGCGCGAACGGCGCGGGTGCGCCGCCCGCCGCCCGCACGGCCAGGCAAGCCCCGTCGACGACATGCGGCGCGCCGAGCCCTTCCGCCACCGCCACCCAGTAATCCAGCGCCGCGCCCGCCAGTTCCTGAACTTGCATCGCCGCCTCCATATCCGCCGATAACGCCATGCTAGCCCGTGCGCGCGTCGCCCGGCGGCCTCCGCGCAAACCCGCGCAATCATGCTACGAATCGCCGATTCCTGCGTACAATGACCGAATGCCCGCCATCCGCGCCTGCGGCGGGCGTCCTGGCCAGAAGCAGAAGACTCAACCGACTCCACACGGTGCAGTGCCGACCGGATCGTTCGGGGGACTCATGTCCGTACATGCCAGAAAACCGCTGGTATCGCTCGTCGTGCCGTTTCACGACGAAGACGAAGCGATCGACGCGTTCTTCGCCGAAACCCTTCCCATCCTCGAATCCGTCGAAGCGGTCCGCTTCGAGATCGTCTGCATCAACGACGGCAGCCGGGACCGCACGCTCGACAAGCTGATCGCCATCGCGGCCGATGACCCGCGCGTGCGCGTCGTCGACCTCACCCGCCGCTTCGGCAAGGAAGCCGCGCTCACCGCCGGCCTCGACGAAGCCGCCGGCACCGCGGTCGTCCTGATCGACGCCGACCTGCAGGATCCGCCCGCGCTGATCCCCGCGATGATCGAACACTGGCGCGCCGGCGCCGAGGTCGTCGCCGCGAAGCGCACCGACCGGAGGTGCGACCCGTTCATGCAGCGCGCGGCCGCCGCGCTCTACTATCGCGTGCACAACGCGCTGTCCGAAGTCGACATGCCGGAAAACGTCGGCGATTTCCGCCTGATGGACCGCGAGGTCGTCGACGCGCTGCGCGCGCTGCCGGAGCGGCGGCGCTTCATGAAGGGCCTGTTCGCATGGGTCGGCTATCGCACCGCGATCGTCGAATACACGCGCGCGCCGCGCAGTGCCGGGCGCTCGAAATTCTCCGGCTGGCGGCGCTGGAACTTCGCGCTCGAAGGCATCACGAGCTTCAGCACCGTTCCATTGCGGGTCTGGACCTACGTCGGCCTCGCGTTCGCGATGCTGGCGCTCGTCTATGGCGCGTTCATCGTCGTGCGCACGCTGCTGTTCGGCAACCCCGTGCACGGCTATGCGTCGCTGATTTCCGTCGTGCTGTTCACGGGCGGCATCCAGCTGATCGGCATCGGCGTGATCGGCGAATACCTCGGCCGCATCTATCACGAATCGAAGCAGCGCCCCGTCTATCTCGTGCGACGCCGCTACCGCGCCGAACACCCGGCCGCCGCGCAGCCCGCGCGCCACGGCCCCGCGCATCCGGGCTCGAAGCTGCTGCAGTTTCCGGTGAAGCGCGCGCATGCCGCACGCCGTCGGCCGTCGATGCCGGCGACGGCCGGCCACGCGGTCAGGAAGCTCTCGGTCAAGTAACCCGGCAACCCGGCGCGCGGCACATGGACATCCCCCGCTCATCGATGCAATCGGCAGACCGCCCCGTCCGCGCATGGCTGACGCCCAAGCGGGTGGTCGTGTACAGCGCGTGCGTGCTGGCGCTCGGCGCCGTGTTCGTCTCGATCTGGGCGTCGGTCATCCATCACGCGCCCGGCAGCGGCGCGTCGAGCCCCGGCGCGGACTATTCGGTGTTCTGGGCGGCGTCGTACGCGATGCTGCACGGCGTCCCGTGGCAGGCCTACGATGTCCCGACCTTCTCGCGGCTGTGGGCCGGGATGTTCCCGCACTTCCATCACGAAGGCTTTGTCGCGTGGCTGTACCCGCCGACCTACCTGCTGCTCGTGACGCCGCTGTCGCTGCTGCCCTACGCGGTCGGCTATCCGCTGTTCGTCGCGGTCGGCGTCGGCATGCTCGGCGTTGCCGCATGGTGCGTGTCGGGCCTGGCCGCGATTCCCGGCGCGAAACGGTTCGGCGCGTTCGCGCTGGTCGCGATGCCGTGCGTGTTCGTTACCGCGGCGTTCGGGCAGAACGCGTTCCTCACCGCGTCGTGCGCGGCGCTGGCCGTCTATTGGGCCGACCGCCGGCCGGCCTGGGCGGGCCTTTGCATCGGCCTGCTGTCGGTCAAGCCGCAGATGGCGCTGCTGTTCCCGTTCGTGCTGATCGCCGCGCGCGCGTGGCGCACGTTCGCGTGGGCCGCGCTCGCCACCACCGGGTTCGTCGCGCTGAGCGTGCTGGTGTGCGGGGTCGAGTCGCTGCGCCTGTTCATCGACAGCGCGGGCCTCGCACGTCGGCTCATCCTCGAACACGGCGTCGAATTCTGGTTCGCGTCGCCGGCGCCATTCGCCGTGTTCCGCCTCGCGGGCCTGTCGGTCGGGGCCGCGTACGCGGCGCAGGCGTGCATCGCCGCGATCGCGATCGCGGCCGCGTGCATCGTCTGGGCGAAATCGCGCGACACGCGGTTGCGCGCGGCGGTGCTGGCGGTCGCGACGCTCGCGTCGAATCCGTACGTGTGGCACTACGAGCTCGCGTGGCTCGGCATCCCGATCGCGTGCATGCTCGCGATCGGCTGGCGCGACGGCTGGCTGCGCGGCGAGCAGACCGTGATCGCGCTCATGTGGCTGCTGCCGATCGCCGAATACCTGAACCCGTGGCTGCAACTGCCGCAGATCGGCCCGGCCGTGACGCTCCTCGCGCTCCTCGTGTTGCTGCGTCGCGCGCGGCTCGGCGGTCATAGCGCGAGCTTCGGCGGCCCGACCACGCCGTAGTTCGGCCCCGCGCCGCTTGCCGCCGCGGACACCTTGTAGCCGGCCACGAAGTGTCCGAGGACGTATTTGCCGCTGCCGCCGACCGACGCATCGATCGCGAACGCCGCGAACCCGACGATCGCCACGTAAGAATTGCTCGCGCTTTGCGTGACGACCGGCACCACGACGGTCGTGCCGACCGGCACCGATCCGTAGAGCGCCGTCTTCGCGCCCGGCGCGAGATAGATGCTGTCGCCGATCGACAACTGCGTCGGATTGCCGGTCTGCATCAGCCCCTCGAGCGTCGGCTCGTCGTTCGCGTTTGTCAGGAACGACGTCCAGGTGCCGGCGGAGCACGACGCGCCGTACAGCTGCCCGCTGGTGATCACGACCTCGTACGGCAGGCCGGTCAGCAGATTGACGAGCGGCAGGCCGGTTGCCGCGTTCCAGTAGAGGTCGTAGACGCACTGGTCGACCGCGAGCGGAAACACGCCGCCCGCGCCGATCGCGCCCGGCGACGTGGCGACCGCCACCGCGGTCGCGCTGCCCGACGCGCCGGGAATGCCGAGCAGGCTGCCCAGCAGCAGCGGAATCTTGCCGCCGTTCACATTGGTCGTGCGCGATACGGTGACCTGCACCGCCGGCACGTCGTAGACACCGGGCGTGATGGTCGTCGCCTGCATCGTCGCGGGGCTGCGCGTCAGGTTCCAGTAGCCGGTCGCGACCGTGCCCGTCGACAGGGCCGCGCCGGCCGCCGAATTCAGCGCGACCGCGCCGCTCGCCGCGCTCGCCGCCTGCGACCAGTTCAGCGTCGTCCCGCCGGACGACGCCAGTTTGCTTGCGCCCGCCAGCGCGGCGGCATCGGCCGCGGTCTGCAACTGGTTGCGCACCGTGGCCACCCACGCGACGTCGATCGCCAGCGCGCCGAACGACAGCAGCGGAATCAGGAACAGCAGGAAGAACAGCGCGACCGAGCCTCGCTGCCGCATGCGGGCCGCGCATCGCCGATGCGGGCCGTGCGCTGCCCGCCTTCGCGGGTCGATATCTCGCAGGCCTGCGTCATTCATAAAGCATCACCGAGGTCGCCGTGACCGTGACGGGGCCGGTCAGCGCGCTGAACATGGAACCGAGCACCATCCCCGAATACGTGTAGCTCACCGTCACGGTCAGCGCACTACCCGTCGTCGTGCCGTTCGCCTGGGTGACGGTCACGGTCGGGGCCCTCGCCGTGCCGCCGCTGATGAGGCCGTTCTCCGTGTAGTTGAGCGCGACGTTGGTGATCTGCGTCGCGGTCAGCATCGGCACGCGCACCACCACGCCGGCGCGCGCGGCCTCGCGGCTCGCGTTCGTGATGATCGCCTTGTCGCACAGGATCAGGCTCGTGTCGATGATGCCGAGCAGTACCATCAGCAGGAACGGCAGCATCAGCACGAATTCGAGGGACACGACGCCGCGCGCGCGGCGGGCGAGCGCCGCCCGGCGTGTCATTTTGCGGTTCCCGCGTCCGCATGCGCGCTGCCCGTTCCTGCCGCGCGCGACAGCGGTGCGCCGCCGGCTGCGCGCGACGCGAGCCGCGCACGCACGGCCTGGTAGAAGCGCAGGTTGTCGTCTACGGCCGACGCGGGCAAATCGGCGGACAGCAGTTTCTTCGCCGAATCGGTGTTGCCGAGCACGCCGTACGCGAACGCGAGATTCTGGCGCGCCTGCCACGGCGCGTCGGGCAGGCCGGCGACGTCGAGCAGCACGTTCACGCCCTCGCGCGGCCGGTTGCTCAGCACGAGCGACAACCCGAGGTCGACGCGCAGCCCCTGCGCGTCGGGATGCGCGCGCAGCGCCTCGCGATACACGCCCTGCGCGTCCGCGTGACGGCCCTGCAGATCGAGCACGGTGCCGAGCCCTTCGGCCGCGAGCGGATGGTTCGGCTGCGCGGCCAGCAACTGGCGATACCGCTGCGCGGCCTCGTCGAGCCGGCGCTGCCGCAGCGCGACGCGCGCGAGGCCGAGCTGCGGGCCGAGCTCCGCCGGCGCCTGCTGCTGCGCTTGCGCGTAGAGGATCCGCGCGCGCTCCAGGTTGCCGGTGCGGTAGTTGACGTCGCCGAGGCCGAGGCACGCCGCGAGCGAATCGGGATGCGCGGCGAGCACCTTCTCGTACAGCGTCCCGGCGAGATCGACGTTGCCGCCGGCGAGCGCGCTGTCCGCGATGCGCATCTCCGCCTGCGGATCGTCGCTGCGGTGCGACAGCACCGGGCGCGGTTGAAGGCCCGACGCGCCGCAGCCGGCCAGCACCGGGAGCATGACGGCGCAGAGGAACGCGCGAGCGGCGGGTCGTGTCATCGGAACACCTCGAGCAGGCGGATCGCCGCCGGACCCGCCGCAATCAGGCAGACCGTCGGCAGGATGAACAGCATCATCGGCAGCGTGATCTTCGGCGCGAGTTTCGCGGCCTTCTCCTCGAGCGCGACGATCTGCTCCGTGCGCTCGGTGCGCGACAGGGTCCGCAGCGCCTGCGTGATCGGCGTGCCGAACCGCTGCGACTGGGTCAGCGTCGTCGCGAGCGAGCGCGCCGACGCGAAATTCACGCGCGTCGCGAAATGCCCGAGGGTCGCGGACACATCGCCGCTCAACGTCAGCTCGTCCGCGCACACCGAGAGCTCGTCGGCGAGCGGCGGGCAGATGCGCGCCAGTTCGTGCGCGACGCGGCGCACGCCCGACGCGAGACTGTTGCCGGCCATCGTGCAGATCACGAGCAGGTCGAGTGCATCCGGAAAACACGCGGCGATGATCCGCTGCCGCCGCCGGATCATCATGCCGAGCACATACTCGGGCACGATCACGCCGATCACGAACGCGGCGATCATTGCCAGCGCGCGGATCACGAAGTATTCGCCAAACCGCGGAATGTACGGGCTGAACACGATCGCGGCGAGCGCGAACAGCACGCCGCAGCTCAGCTTGATCCCGATCATCGACGACACCGCGCGGCGCTCGCGAAAACCCGCGCGCGCCAGTTGCAGCCCGAGCTTGGCGCGCTGCATCGGGTCGAGCACGGGCAGCCGCTCGCCGAGTTGCGCGAGGCGCCGCGACAGATCCTGGCGCACTTCGCCCGGCTGCCGGCGCCCGCCCGCCGGCGCCGAAGCGCGCTGCCCGGCCGCCTGCCGCACGCGCGCCGCGATCCGCTGGCGCGTGCCGCCGCCGGGGCGCGCCAGCGCGAACGCGACGCAGGCCAGCAACAGCAGCAGTTCGAAGCCGCGGGCGGCCAGGGTCGACGTCATCATCGCGCGGTATCCAGTCTCGAGATCTTGCGGATCATCAGCAGCCCGATCGCGAGCAGCACGGACGCCACCGTCAGCATCATGTGGCCCGCGTGCGTCGTGAACAGCAGCATGACGTACGACCGGTTCACGAGGAACAGCACCGCGACGATCACGAACGGCATCGCCGAGATGATGTTGGTCGTGATCCGCCCCTCGGCGGTCAGCGCGCGGGTCTTCAGGCGGATGTCGCGGCGCGTGCGGATGATGCTCGACAGCTCGTCGAGCGTCTCGCCGAGGCTGCCGCCGGTTTCGCGCTGCAGCAGCAGGTAGACGGTGAAGAACGAGAAGTCCGCGATCATCAGCCGATCCGCCGTCTGCGTCAGCACGTCCTTGAGATCCGCGCCGACGCGCAGGCTGTCGCCCATCGCCCGGAACGCCGAGCGCACCGGTTCCGCCGCGCCGTCGCCGACCGTGCTGATCGCCTGCGTGATCGGAATGCCCGCGCGCACGGCCCGCACGATCAGGTCGATCGCGTCCGGAAACGCTTCGAGGAAGCGCACGCGGAAGCGCCGGATCAGCGCGAGGTAGCTGGCGCGCATCGCGATCAGCGGCAGCCCGGCGTAGACGAGCGGTCGCAGGAACCCCGGCGGCCCGATCAGCCTGACCGCGACGATCGCCGCGAGCGCGCCGGCGATCGTGCTGGCGACGACGGTCCGCACGCCGCCGTCGCCGGCGACCACGCGCACGCGCGTCACGTACCGCTGCAGCCACGCGCGCGCGCGGCCTTGCCTGCGTTCGAGGCTGAAAAGCGCGATGCCCGATGCGTCGCCCGCGCCCGCTTCGCCGCCGGCGTGCGCTGGCGACAGGCGGTGCAGACGCGCGCGGATGCGCTGCGCCGGCGTGTTGCGCACGCGGTCGAGCAGCGACGACAGGGCGATCCCCAGCGCGAGGATCACGATGAATGCACCGAGCGCGAACAGATCGGCGGTCCTCATTGGCGGAACACCTCGGCGAGCGTGTCCTCGACGCCGTAGTACGCGGCGCGCGCCGCGAACGCCGGCCGCAGCGACGACGCCTCGAACACGCCCTTGACCGCGTCGCGCGTCGTGTCGCCGTCCTGACGGAACGTGAACAGGTCCTGCGTGATGACCACCTCGCCCTCCATCCCGACGATCTCGGTAATCCGCGTCACGCGCCGCACGCCATCGCGCATCCGCTCGACCTGCACGAACAGGTGGACGGCGCTCGCGATCTGGCGCCGGATCGACAGCAGTTGCAGGTTCGCGTTCGCCATCATCACCATGCTTTCGAGGCGGCTGATCGCGTCGCGCGGCGAGTTCGCGTGGATCGTCGTCATCGAGCCGTCGTGGCCGGTGTTCATCGCCTGCAGCACGTCGAACGCCTCCGGGCCGCGGATCTCGCCGAGCACGATCCGGTCGGGCCGCATCCGCAGCGCGTTGCGCACGAGGTCGCGCTGCGAGATCCCGCCGAGCCCCTCGGTATTCTCCGGCCGCGTCTCGAGGCTGACGACGTGCGGCTGTTGCAGCTGCAGCTCGGCGGCGTCCTCGATCGTCACGATCCGCTCGTGCTCCTCGATATGCTGCGACAGCGCGTTGAGCAGCGTCGTCTTGCCCGAGCCGGTGCCGCCCGAGATCACGACGTTCAGCCGGCACACGCACGCGACCTTCAGCGCCTGCAGCATCGCCGGCGAGATGTTGCCCTGCTGCGCCATGCGCGCGAGCGTGATGTCGCGCTTCGCGAACTTGCGGATCGAGATCGACGGGCCGCGCATCGCGACCGGTGGCAGCACGACGTTCACGCGGCTGCCGTCGGCGAGGCGCGCGTCGACCATCGGGCTGCTCTCGTCGACGCGGCGGCCGATCGCCGCCGCGATGCGCTGCGCGACGCTCGTCACGTGCGCGTTGTCGCGAAACTTCAGCGTCGTCAGCTCGAGCCGCCCGGCACGCTCCACGTAGACCTGGTCGGGCCCGTTGACGAGGATGTCGGTGACGGTGTCGTCGGCGAGCAGCGGCTCGATCGGCCCGACGCCGAACATGTCGTTCAGAATCGCGTCGACGATCAGCACCTGCTCGCCGGCCGTGATCTTCAGCTGTTCGCGCTCGACCGTGTGCGCGGCGACCTGCTCGATGCCGGTGCGCACCTCGTCGCGCGTCTTCATCAGCGCCGCCGACATGTTCATCGATGCGAACACCGCCGAGCGGATCGCATCGAACTTGCCGGAGCGGATCAGCGCCTCGTGGCTGTCGGCCGCCGCGCTCGCGCGGGTCGGCATCGGCGTGGGCACGGGCGGGCGCTGCGCGGCCGGGTCCGCGGCGGGCGCGGGGTCCGCCGGCGGCCGGTTTCGGGTACCGAACTTCACGATCCTGTCCTCCACTTGACGAAGCGCGCGTACCACGGCTCGGCAACGGTCGTCGATTCGCCGGTGATGCCGTTCGCGAGCAGCCGGATCTCGTCGACGAAGCCGCGGCGCTTCGCGCTGTCGATCGGCTCGCCGAGGTTTTCCGCGACGGCGAGCGTCTGCGGCTCGTGCGGCAGTTCGTGCAGCTTCACCTGGCCGAACGCGTCCTCGAAATCGGCCGGCTCGACACGCCCCGCGACCGGCACCAGCGGGTTGTTCAGCACCATCGACAGCGTCCGCTCGCCGGGCAGCTCCCGCATGAAACGCGCGAGCCGCGCCGCTTCGTACGCGGCGTGCACCGACCGGTCGGCGACGACGTAGACGAGATCGGACGCTTCGAGCGCGTCCTCGAACAGCGTGCCGGCCCGGTTGCCGACGTCGAACAGCACGTAATGGAAGCGATCCTTCAGCATGTCGACCAGGCGCGTGATCGACGCGTCGCGCAGCGGCGCATCGGCGCCGTACGCCAGCTCGGCCGACAGCACGTGCAGCCGGTCGCCCTTGGTCACGAACATGCGCTCGAACAGCGCGTCGTCCGGCCGCTGGTCCATGTTCAGCAGCTCGATCAGCCCGTTGTTGCTGGACAGCCCGAGCATCGAATTCGCGCCACCGCCGTACAGATTCAGGTCGACGTACGCGACGCGCCGGCGCTTTTCGCCCGCCAGGCAGCGCGCGAGGCTCACCGCGATCGTCGTCACGCCGACGCCGCCGCGCGCGCCGACGAAGCTCACGGTCTTGCCGGTGCGCGCCTGCACGACCGACTCCGTCGCGGTCAGCGCGCGCCGCATCAGCTCGACCGTCAGCGGCTTCACGATGTAGTCCTGCACGCCGATGCCGAGCAGGTTGCGGAACAGCCCGACGTCGTTCTGCATGCCGATCGCAATGACCCGCACCGACGGGTCGCACACGTCGGCGAGCCGCATCAGGTCCGACACCGGCAGCACCGAATCCGACACGTCGACGATGAGCTGGCGCGGCGAGCGTTCGTTCTGCTGCAGCAGGCGGATCGCATCGTCGCAGGTGCCCAGCTGCAGATGCGCGCGCGCGATCGACAGATCCCGCGCGACGCGCCGGATCACGTCCTCGCTGCCGGGATCGGACACGACCGCGACGAGATCCGCCGCTCCGGCGACGGCGGCGCGCTTGGCGTTCTGGCGGGCGAGGACTTTCATGGCGGCTCGCGAATGCGTGGTGAAAATCAGCGACCGGGCGACCCGGTCGTCGTCAGCGTCTTGGCCGACGCCGGCTGCTTGACGCGATCCTCGACGTAGCGGCGCACCGCGCCGGCCGCCACCTCCGCGTCGGCGCCGCCGTACGGCACGGGCGCGACGAGATCCTCGGGCCGCGCGAGCATCGCCGCGAGGTTCCGGTAGGTCGCGCAGCCGAACGGCACGCCCGCGCGCCCGAAGCCCGCATCGACGAGATGGGACGGCTGCATCAGCTTCGCGCAGTCGGGCGGCACCGCGTGCACGCCGTCGAAGCCTATCGACGACGCATCGGGCAGGTTGATCGGCGGCGGCGCGGACAGGCATCCGGCAAGCGCCAGCGGTATCAGCGTGGAAACGATGGTTCGAATGCGCATGAGCCGCTCCCCGAAGTCAGTAGACGAAGCCCGCGGCACCGACGAGGCGCGGCGTGTCGCCCGACAGCAGGTCGAGCCCGAGATTGCGCTGCACCGCGAACTCCAGATCGCTGCTCGGCCGCGCGACGGTGTCGATCGCCTGCTCGAGCTGGCCGGGCCCGGTCGGCTGCACGATGTATGGCGTGACGATCACGACCACCTCGGTCTTGTTGTCCTGGAAATTCTTCGACGAAAACAGCCGGCCGATGATCGGCAGCCGGCCGAGCCCCGGGATCTGCGACACGGTGTCGGCCGTCTGGCTCTGCAGCAGCCCGCCGATCGCGAAGCTCTGCCCGCTCGACAGCTCGACCGTCGTCTCGACGCGTCGCACGGTGAGCGCCGGCACCCTGATGCTGCCCGTCGTCACACTGTTGCTCGCGTCGACCTCGCTCACTTCCGGCCGCACTTTCAGGCTGATGCGGTTGTCGGAGAGCACGGTCGGCGTGAAGTCGAGCGATACGCCGAACGGCTTGTACTCGACCGTGATCACACCCGTGTTGCCGCTCTGCGCAACCGGGATCGGAATCTCGCCGCCCGCGAGGAAGCTCGCCGTCTCGCCCGACATCGCGGTCAGATTCGGCTCCGCGAGCATCGTGATCAGCCCTTCCTGATCGAGCGCGTCGAGCACGACGTCGATCGACCAGCGTCCCGCGCGGAAGCCGCCGAGCACCGAGAATGCGCCGGTCGGCGACAGGTTGAACAGGCCGTTCGTCGGGTCGAACAGCGTGCGCCCGTTGAACAGACCGCCGACGAAGTTGCCGGCGGCGCCGAGAGAGCTCCAGTTGATGCCGAGCTGCTGCGTGATGTTGCGGCTCACCTCGGTCACGCGCACGCGCAGGTTGACCTGGATCGGCCGCGACAGCGTGAGCCGGTTGACGATCTTCTCCTTGTCGTGCAAGTACGGCGCGAGCGACTGCATCACGGCGTCCGCGTCGGCCGGGCTCGGCACCTTGCCCGACACCATCAGCGAGCCCGGCGCGCCGGACACGGACAGCTTCATCTGCGGGAAGCGGCTGTCGAGCACGCCCTGCAGCGACGCGGTGTCGACCTGCACGATCACCGTCTTGCGCAGGATCGGCCGATGGTTTGCCCCCAGCGCGATCAGCGTCGTCGTGCCGGCCTTCTTGCCGAACACGAACACGGTGCGCGGCGACGGCACCTGGACGTCGGCGATGGTCGGATCGGCGACGAAGATCGCGCTCGCGGGCTCCGGCAGCGACAGCATGTCGCCCTTGCCGGTCGCGATCGACAGCGGCGCGCCGGCGTCCGGCGCGCGCGTGCCGTGCGTGACTTGCGCAAGCGCGACGCCGGGCGCGGCGATGCAGGCCACGCACCACAGAGCGATCCAACGAACCATGCGCACCATGCGTTTTCCTGTCGTCCCGCCTTCCCGTCATATTCCGGCCGCCGCGCGGCCGGCCCGAACCGTCACTGCGGCGCCGTCCGCGCCAACTGCGCCGCCGCATCCGCGCTGCCGTTGCCGGCGGCCGGCACGCCGGACAAGCCCGGCAGCCCCGCCGGCAGCGGCGGCACGCCCGGCACACCGACGCCCCCACCACCACCGCCGCGCGAGCCGTCGTCGATCGACGAGCCGCGATAGATCACGACCGTGTTGCCCTGCCATGGCGTGCGCGCGCCGGCACCCGCTGCGGCGCTCGGCGCGCGCGTCGCGTCGCGGAACGCGCGCGACACGTCGCCGGCCCACACGGGCGGCGTGTCGGGCTCCTGCTCGTCGCCGCCTGCGGGCTGCCGGCGGTCGCTCGTCGCGAAACTGCGCAGCGCGAGCGACAGCGAGCCGAGACGCGTCGCGACCAGCACGACCTGCGCGGTGCGCGGCGCGACTTCGAGCGTGACCGTGCGCGCACGCGCGGTCGCGTTCGCATCCGCCGCACTGGCAGCCTGCTTCGCGCGCTGGAATTCCGAGCCGACCGCCAGCACGCGTGCGCGCCGCACGACCGTCTCGGCCTCGAAGGCACCCGGCGACGCTGACGTGCCGCCGATCTGCTGGGTCAGCAGCACGTCGACGAAATCGCCCGGCTGGATCAGGCCGGCGTTGCCGGACACGTCGTCGACCGGCACCGAGATCGCGCGCATGCCGGGTTGCAGCGCAGCCGCGAGGAAGTCCGGCGCACCGGCCGAAATCACGTTCTCCGCGCGAATCGGCGCGCCCGCGCTCACGCGGTTGCGCAGCAGCGCGCCCTTCAGGTCCGCGCCGGGTTGCGACTCGACGAACGCGCCCGGCGGAACCTGCGCATGCGGGATGCGCTTCCACGCCAGGTCGTTGTCGCGCAGCAGCAGCCCTTCCGGCAGATCGGCGGCCGCGACGCGCACGCGCTCCTCCACGGCTTCGCCGGACGGCTGCGTCGTCGACGCGGCAACGTACAGTTCACGCAGGATGAAGGCGCCGATGCCGGCGGCGATGATCAGCGCGGCCATTCGCAAGGGTTTGGGCATCGCGGCGTGCGCCCCCCGCTAGGTGAGCGTGACGGCGTGCGGCCACGGCGCCCACACGGCGAGCGCGCCGCCGAGCGCGAGCGCGACGCCGTACGGCGCGCCGCGCACTGCGACCGGATGCACGGGCGCGGTGCGCCGCTGCCATGCGCCGGCCGCGATCATCGCAACGCCACAGATGACGCCGCCCGCGCCGACGGTCGTCAGCACCGGAAACGCCAGCGCCGGGCCGGCCCACAGGAACACCGCCGCCGCCAGCTTGACGTCGCCGCCGCCGATCCAGCCGGCGTGACGAAACCAGCCGAACAGCAGCAGCATCGCCGCGGCGGTCGCGACGTGGCCCCCGACCGGCCCGATGCCGTCGCGCGCGAGCGCCGCCGCGACGAAGTACAGCATCGCGAACGTCAGCACCGCGCGATTCGACAGGCGCCGGGCGCGGACGTCCTGCACCGCGAGCGACGCGAGCACGATCGTCGCCACCGACTGCACGAGGGTGAGCATGTGGAAAGCCGTCCGTCAGCGCGCCCCCGGCAGGATACGGTCGACCGCTGCGGATCGGTGTGCTCGTCGGCGGCGCGCGGGGTCAAGGGATCAGATCAGGCTGGTCACCTTCGAAATCAGTGCCGAGAACACGCTCGGCAAGCCGCCCGACGTACTGCTGAGAATCGTGCCGACCGCCGCCAGCGCGACCACGACGATGCCTGCGAGCACCGCATATTCGAGCGAGCTGACACCACGTTCGTCGTTCAGCAGGGACTTGACGTATTGCAGCATGACAACCTCCGCGTGACGGGGCCGACGGTCGACCGTTTAACGTAAAGGCGTTGCGTTGCCCCGGCGGCTACGCCTGTCGTTCGCCCCAAACGCGATTCATGCGGACGGCCTGCACATCGGGCCGCTCACATCCCTCGGGGTCCACTCGATCGCTGCGACGCACGGCATGAAACGAACGCGACTACAGTTTCATTGGCGCGCCTGTTGCGCCGCCGGCTGGCACGATGCCGACAGCGTTGGTTCGTTTTGGGTATAGACAATTTTTCGGACGATTTCAAATAATTTAGCGTCGGAATGTATTTTTGGATAGCACCCTGAAACGATGAAATCAGGTGGTGTAGCTCGCGCATTTATTTCACGCTTCAACCGATGTTTCTGAAAGAATGTCAACGGTTGAGGCGCGCGATTTTCCATGCCGGATATCGGCTTTTCGCAACAAGCTAGTGGCCTGTTTTTATTCAATTTTTCAGTATGTGCAGCGGGTTCGCGCGCGTCATTTCAATTGGCTGAACGGCGGAATCGATCGGTAATTCATTCGCGCCTCGCTCAGTCCATCCGGCAAAAAAACGACAAGGTCGGAACGTATTGCCGATACCTGCCTGACACCTGTCCACGTGGGTCGCTGCCGAAAGGATTGCCGAATCGGCAATCGATCGTTCAGTCGCGCGGTGCATGAACAATCCGATCGGATTCCTGATCGGATTTCCGAATACGCGACGCGAATCCCGTGACACGACGGTCGCCCGCCGAAACCCGCCGGCTCCGGCGCGCCGTTGCGCTCAATCCAGCCACACGCCGTCGAACCGGTGCCCGCCGAGCGGCGAGAACGTCAACCCGTGTACGCGCTTGGATACCGGCAGCGACACGATCGACGTCGCGATCGGCGTGAACGGCACCTGGTCCTTGAACACGACCTGCGCCCGTTCATACAGCGCCGTGCGCTTCGCGACGTCCGCATTCGAACGCGCTGCGTCGACCAGCCGTTCGAAGTCCTGATTGCACCACTTCGCGAGGTTGCTGCCATGCACCGCGTCGCAGCCGAGCAGCGTGCCGAGCCAGTTGTCGGGGTCGCCGTTGTCGCCCGACCAGCCGTACAGGATCGCGTCGTGCTGCCCGTCGTGCTTCGCGCGGCGGTTGTATTCGCCCCATTCGTAGCTGACGATCTTCGCGCGCACGCCGATCTTCGCCCAGTCCTGCTGGATCAGCTGCGCCATCAACTGCGCATTCGGGTTGTACGGGCGCTGCACCGGCATCGCCCACAGCGTCAGGTCGAAGCCGTTCGGGAACCCGGCCTGCGCGAGCAGCGCCTTCGCCGCGGCCGGATCGCGCGGCGCATCCTTCAGGCGCGGGTTGTACGACCATTGCGACGGCGGCATCGGGTTCGTCGCGATCTTCGCGTCGCCATTGAAGACGGTCTTCACGATCGCCGTCTTGTCGATCGCGATGTCGAGCGCGCGCCGCACGTCGACGCGATCGAGCGGCGCATGCTGCGTGTTGTACGCGACAAAGCCGACGTTGAAGCCCATCCCCGAGAACAGCGCCAGCTTCGGGTCGCGCCGAACCGTGTCGAGATCGGCCGGCCGCGGGAACGCCGACACCTGGCACTCGCCGGCCACCAGCTTCTGCAGGCGCGCGGCCGGATCGGGCGTGATCGCGAACACGAGGCGCGCGAGCTTCACGTCGTCCGGTTTCCAGTAGTCGGGGTTCGCGTCGTAGCGGATCAGCGCATCCTTCTGGTACGTGCGCAGCAGGAACGGCCCCGTGCCGACCGGAAACTGGTTGATGTCGGCTTCGCGATGGCGCGCCGCGAGCTGC
Organism: Burkholderia pyrrocinia; assembly: GCF_003330765.1. NCBI lineage: Bacteria > Pseudomonadati > Pseudomonadota > Betaproteobacteria > Burkholderiales > Burkholderiaceae > Burkholderia > Burkholderia pyrrocinia. The sequence continues at coordinate 1,974,197 of NZ_CP024903.1, forward strand.
GATGCATATTCGGCCGACAGGACCGACGCGAACGCCATCGCGAGGTTGCGCACGAACACGACGTCGGGCGACTTCAGCACGAAGCGCACCGTGTAGTCGTCGACCTTCTCGATGCGCTCGACGTTGCGGTCGAAACCGAGATCGCTGAAATACGGGAAGCTGGCCGGGTAGGCCTTGCGGAACGGATCGTCCGGGTCGAGCATCCGGCGGAACGTGAATACGACGTCGTCGGCCTGGAACAGCCGCGTCGGCTTGAACCACGCGGTCGTCTGGAACTTCACGCCGCGCCGCAAATGGAATGTGATCACGCGCTGGTCGGACGACACGTCCCAGCTCGTCGCGAGCGACGGTTCGAGATCGAGCGTGCCGCGCTTGAACTGCACGAGCCCGTTGTAGATCGTGTACGTGCTCGCGTCGAAATCGGTGCTCGTCGTGTGCTGGCCCGGATCGAAGCCGGCCGGGCTGCCTTCGGTGCAGTACACGAGCGTCTTGCCGGCCGGCGCGGCAACGGCATGCGTCGCCGCGCCGGCAAGCAGCAGCGACGCGACAAGGCAGCGGAGCGCGGCAGCGGCGCGCGTGGCGCCACGCGCACGACGCGCGGCTAACGAAACGAAAGCGTTCTTCATGGTGGCGGAGAGAAAGGATGGCTGTCATGCGAATGACGACCGCCGATCTTCGCGCGCATCTCGCCGATCGCTTACCAATTAATTCGGCGTTGCTTATCGTGGCGGATGCATCCCGCTGCCCGGGCATGGAAATGGCCATGCGAGCGCCGGCGGACCGGCCGGCAGCCCGGTCGCGCCACCGCCTTCCGGCCCCCTGCAGACTCGCGCGAAATGGCGCATCGTATCGGCTGGCAAACGCCGGCACGGGCGCGCCGGGATCCGCCCGGCGCCGTCGCGCCGCCGATTCCTGGAGGACACACGATGTCGAACAGCTCCGATACGCCCGCGCGTCCCGTGAAGTCGCCGGGCCCCGATCACCCGATCACGGTCGAACCGCATCCGTGGCGCGTGGTGGTCACGGTGGCCGGCAAGGTCGTCGCCGATACGCATCGCGCGCTGGCGCTGCGCGAGGCCAGCTATCCGGCCGTGCTCTACCTCCCGCGCGAAGACGCCGACCTGTCGCTGCTGCAGCGCACGGACCATTCGACCTACTGCCCGTACAAGGGCGACTGCGCGTACTACTCGATCCCGGCCGGCGGCGAGCGCGCGACCAACGCCGTGTGGACGTACGAGCATCCGTATCCGGCCGTCGAAGCGATTCGCGGGCACCTTGCGTTCTACCCGGACCGCGTCGACTCGATCGAGGAAAGCGCCGCCGGCACGGATTGAGTGCCGCTGATTTGCATATGCGGATTCGTTGGTTGGCCGCCGGTCCGCGCGGCCGTATCGTCCTGAATCCGGCGCGGGCCGGCCCGTTGCGTGCATCGCCCGCATCCGGCACGGTCCTGCGCCGGCCGCGCCGCCTTCGCGCGCGGCCCATGAACCCGCACGCAGGACGGCCCGATGAACGACACACCGCACGCAGACGTTGAAACGACCCCGGCGAACCCGCGCCGCCGCCAGTGGCTGCACGGCGCGGCCGCCGGGCTGGCCGGGCTCGCGCTCGGGCCGCTCGCGGCCCTGCCCGCGCAGGCCGACGGCAACGGCACGCGGCTGCGCATCGGCTTCCAGAAATACGGCAACTTCGTCGTGCTCAAGGCGCGCGGCACGCTCGAGAAGCGTCTCGCGAGCCAGGGCGTCACGGTGCAATGGCTCGAATTCCCCGCCGGCCCGCAACTGCTCGAAGGGCTGAACGCCGGCGCGATCGACGTCGGCACGGTCGGCGAAACGCCGCCGATCTTCGCGCAGGCGGGCGGCGTCGATTTCGTCTATATCGGCAACGAGCCGCCCGCGCCGCAGGGCGAAGCCATCGTCGTGCTGCCCGATTCGCCGATCCGCAACGTTGCGCAACTGCGCGGCAAGAAGGTCGCGTTCAACAAGGGCTCGAACGTCCACTACCTGCTCGTGAAAGCGCTGGAACATGCGGGCCTCACGTATGCCGACATCCAGCCGATCTACCTGACGCCCGCCGACGCGCGCGCCGCGTTCGTGCAGCGTAGCGTCGATGCGTGGGTGATCTGGGATCCGTATCTGGCGGCCGCCGAGCGGCAGCTCGGCGCGCGCGTGATCGCGAACGGCGACGGGCTCGTGCGCAACACGCAGTACTACCTCGCCGCGCGCAAGTACGCCGCCGCTCACCCGCAGGTACTGCGCGCGCTGCTCGACGAAGTCGACGCGACCGATCGCTGGGCGCGCGACCACGTTCCCGACGTCGCCGCACAACTGTCGCCGCTCGTCGGCCTCGACGCGCCGACGCTCGAAATCGCGCTCAAGCGCGCCGGCTACGGCGTGCAGCCCGTCACCGATGCGACGATCGCGTATCAGCAGAGCATCGCCGACGCGTTCACCACGCTGACGCTGATCCCGGGCAAGCTGACGGTCGCCAGCGCGCGCTGACGCGCCACGCGCGGCCTGTTACGGCGCAGGCGCCGCGCCGATGCGCCGCCATTCGTCGTAGTCGGTGACGAGACCCGCTTCGTCGATCGCGATGTCGGCCGCATAGGTGCCGCTTTCGTAGCGATACACGCGGGGCGCCGTGCGCGTATAGCGCTGCTCGCCGCGCACGATGCCGAAATCCGGAAAGCGCAACCATGCGGTATGGATCGTCGCCGAATCGCCGACGGCCAGCGCCAGCCGCCGGATCGGCAGCGTATTGGTCGACGGACTGAAGCCGAGGTCGATGTCGGTCGCACCCGCAAGCGCCGGTGCGTCGACGCCGTCGATCGTCCATCGCCCACCGTCGCACGCGATGTCCAGTTGCAGCGGCGGCATCGTGCCAACCCGACGTGTCACGCGCGCCGAACGCGTGAGCCAGTCGGCGCCGCATGCGATCGCGTAATCGACGCGAAACGGCGTGCCGTCGATCGCGCCCGACACCGAACCCGACAGGTCGATTCCCGATTGCGACTCGACGAGCCGGCACCATTCAGCCGCCTGCCACGTCTGCACGATCTGCCATGCGACGCATCGCGTGCGCACCGCTGCATCCTGTTGCGTCATGTCGCCGTCTCCTGTCGGTCGCGCGGAAACCGATTTTCGCTCACGACGCCGATGAACGCACGCGGCTTCGGCGACCGGAACCTCCGCCGCGCCGGTCGTCTTTTGACCGATGGCCGCCCGCCGTCACGCCTGCAGCGACTTCCCCGGCTCCTTCACGTGCGCGTCGACTTCCATCTGGTAGAAGCGCGCGCTGACGAAGCCGAACAGCGTCCAGCCTGCGAACACGCACAGGCCGCCGAGCATCAGCGCCTGCTCGCCCGAGCTGAACAGCGCATAGAAGCTGTACGCGGTGGCGACCATCGCGATCACGTTCGTCACCAGCGCCTTGGCCGGCGGCACCTTCGCGACCTTCTGGATCGTGATCAGCGCGGCCATCGACATCACGTAGGGCACGAGGTTCGTGACGACCGCGAGATCGACGATCTTCTGGAACTGGCTGCTCAATTCCGGGCTGATCGTCATCAGCGCCAGCGCAACCTGTGCGACGAGCAGGATCACCATGCCGACGATCGGCGTGCCCGTGCGCGTCGCACGCGCAAACACCGGCAGGAAGTAGCCGACGTCCGCCGAGCTCTTGAACACCTGCGCGACCGTGAACTGCCAGCCGAGCAGCGAGCCGATGCACGCGATCACCATCAGCGCGGTGACGATCGTGCCGACCGTCGGCGTGAACATCGTCGCGAACGCGATGCCGAACGGCGCGTTCGACGCCGCGAGGATCGCGTTGGGCACGATCCCCGCGATCACGTTGGTCGACACGATATAGAAGATCGCCGATGCGACCGTGCCGCCGAGCACGGCGATCGGCACGTTGCGCTCCGGGTTCTCCACCGCATCCGAGTTCGCGCATGCCGATTCGAGCCCGAGGAACGCCCACAGCGTCACCGCGATCGAACCGCCGACGGCCGGCCCGAACGGCATGTTGTGCGGATTCCACGCGGCGCCCCAGATCGCGCCGCTGAACCAGAACCAGCCGATCAGCGACACGATGACGACCGGAATGATCACGCCCCACACGGTCACCGCGCCGATCCGGCCGGTGATGCGCGAGCCGCCGAAGTTCGCGACCGTCGTGAGCACGAGCAGGAAGATCGTCCACAGGCCCGTCTGCAGCGGCGACAGCGTCGCGTCGAACAGCACGGTGCCGTACCCGACCGCCGTGACGCCGATCGCGACATTGGCAATCACGAGCGACAGTCCGTATGTGTAGTTCGCCATGTAGTTGCCGGCCTTGCCGAACGCGTATTCCGCGTAGCCGCCCATCCCGCCCGGCTTGCGGCTCAACATCCCGCAGCGCGCGAACGCATAGGCCAGCGCGAGCGAGCCGCCGGCCGTGACGATCCACGACAGCAGCGAGATCGTGCCGACCTGCGCGAGCTTCGACGGCAGCAGGATGATGCCGGAGCCCATCATGTTGACCGCCGTGAGGATGGTGAGCTGCCAGACATTCATCCGGTTCTTCGGCGCGGCCGCCGAAGCCGCGTCGGTCATGCGCGCTGCGTTTTCCATGATGTCGATCCTTCGATGTGAGGCCGCCGCGCGGCCGGTCGCTCGTTCGCCCGGCCAGGCGCTCAGGCTGTCAGGCAGTACACGCGGTACGTGCCGTCCTCGACTTCGACGCCGTGCGTGTCGTGCGCGAAGCCCGGAAAACGCCGGTCGTACGCTTCGAGCGCCTTCAGGTAGCCGAGCACCGGGCCACCGGCCGGCCCCGCGTTCTCGCCTGGCATCAGCAGCGGAATGCCGGGCGGATACGGCACGACGCCGGTGGCGACCGTGCGCCCGGCCAGCTCGTCGAGCGTGACCTGCTCGACACGGCGCTGCACGAGATGCTCGTACGCGCGCACCGGGCTCATCTCCGGCTTCGGCAGGATCGAGAACGCCTCCGACATCAACTGCGTCGTGCCGAGCTGCTCCATCGCCGCGAACATCGTGTCGGCCAGGTCCTTCAGCCCCATGCCCGCATAGCGCGCGCCATGCGCCTTCGCGAGCGGTGGAATCGCGAGGTCGAGCGGCAGGTTCGCGTCATAGTCGCGCTTGAAGTCGCACAGCGCGCTGACGAGCGAGCCCCACTTGCCCTTCGTGATGCCGATCGAGAACAGGAACAGGATCGTGAAGTCGGTCGTCTTCTCGACGACGATCCCGCGCGCATCGAGATACGCGGTGACGACGTTTGCCGGAATGCCGACCGGCATCAGGCCGCCGGCCGGCGCGACGCCCGGCGTGACGATCGACACCTTGATCGGATCGAGCATGCAGTAGCCGTCCTCGATATTGCCGAAGCCGTGCCATTGCGCGCCGGGGCGCAGCACCCAGCACGACGGGTCGCTTGCGAGCAGGTCGGGCGGCGCATCGTGGAACGGCAGCGTGCGGCCCGTGCGCGCCTCGAGCACGGTGTCGGGCTGCCAGCATTCGAAGAACCAGTCGCCCTTCGCGCCGAATTCGCCGTTCATCCGCGCGATCATCTGCCGGAACGCGACGGCCTCCTCGATCGACTCGTGCGTCAGCGCCGCGCCGCCGGGGCCGTCCATCATCGCGGCCGCGACGTCGTTCGACGCGATGATCGCGTAGTTCGGCGAGGTCGACGCGTGCATCATGAACGTTTCGTTAAACTGACCATGCGGAATCGGGTTGCGGCCGTCGCGCACGTGAATGTACGACGCCTGCGACAGCGCGGTCAGCAGCTTGTGCGTCGACTGCGTCGCAAACACCGTGGGCCGGTCCGCACGATGGTCGCGCGGGTCGCCGTGCATCGCGTGGCGGTCGCGGTAGATCGGGTTGAAGCGCGCGTAGCCGTACCACGCTTCGTCGAAGTGCAGGCGATCGACGCTTGCGCCAAGCAGTTCTTCGACGCGCGCGACGTTGTAGCACAGGCCGTCGTAAGTCGAATTCGTGATGATCGCGTGCTTCGGCTGGCGATCGGCGAGCCCGGCCGCGAGCGGGTTCGACGCGATCGCCTCGCGGATCGCCGCCTGCGTGAGGCGCTCGGACGCAATCGGCCCGATGATCCCGTAGCGGTTGCGCGTCGGCACGAGGTAGGTCGGAATCGCGCCCGACATCGTCATCGCATGTTCGGCCGACTTGTGGCAGTTGCGGTCGCACAGCGCGATCTGGTCGCGGCTCACGCTCGCCATCAGGATGATGCGGTTCGACGTCGACGAGCCGTTCGTCACGTGATACGTGCGATGTGCGCCGAATACGCGCGCCGCATAGCGCTCGCTTTCGCCGATCGGGCCCGAGTGATCGAGCAGCGAACCGAGCTCGCCGACCGAGATCGACAGGTCGGAACGGAACAGCGCTTCGCCGAAGTATTCGAAGAACGCACGGCCGACCGGCGACTTCAGGAAGCCCGTGCCGCCCGTGTGGCCGGGCGTATGCCACGAGTACTCGTAGACGCGCGAGAACTTCGCGAGCGCACCGAACATCGGCGGCAGCACGGTCGCGCGATAGCGTTCGATCGCCGCATGGATGCGCCCGCCGATGAAGTCGGCCGTATCCTCGAGCAGCCACACGAAATCGTCGACCTGGCCCATGACCGCGGCCGGCACCGACGAGGCGACGCTGCGGTCGGCCAGCAGGAAGATCGGCACGTTGCCGTTGCGATGCCGGATCGCTTCGACCACGGTCTCGGACGGCCCGTGGCCGTCCACGCCGAGATCCCAGTCGAGCAGCACGCACTGGATCGAAGGATCGGAGCGGATCAGCACGATCGCATCGTCGGCGGACGTCGCCGTGAGCACGTCGATGCCGCGTTGCACGAGCTCGGCGCTCAGCGTGCGAACCGCGCGCCCGGTCGCCGTTTCCTGCGAGATTTCGTCATCGACCAGCAGCGCGCGCATGCCAAGACGACGAATACCACCGACGGACGTATTCATGATTTTTGCCCTCGCTGTTCCGATGCTTTGATTGGTGTTGTTCGTCTCGCGAGCACGCGGACAGCAGACCACGGGGGCCGGCACGAGACGCTTGCAATTCCGGTTTGATTCGCTATTCCGCCATTCAATTCGGAGCCGACTATGCCATAGATGCCTTTCTATGAAAAGCAGACGATTCGGCGAAACTATCGATCGCTTTCAAAGCGGCTTTCACGATCGGTTCATTTTGATGTGCATTGCAACACGCCAATTCATGATTATTTGATCAATCGCATCCCGCAATGACATTGTCTTTTCCGGTCGATTGAATTCGCCGGGTTTTGTTGCTACGATCGACTGCGCCGCGCGCTGACCGGCGACGGCTGCGCCGCGCCGCACAAGGCTTCTTCGTGTGGCGAGCATGCGGCGACAGCATTCGCGGGAGCGTTTCAATCGGCTGCAGCGCGTGTCGGATTACGCGCCGGCGCGAATACGGCTCCCGTTTCCGCATATTTACCGGAGAATTCGCGTGAGCCTGTTGAAAATCGCAGTCGAGCCGGCGCTGATTGGCGCCTTCCTCACCACGCATGAGCAGGTCGACGTATTTCAGACCGATTTCACGAATATCGCGGCAATCGTCGTCGGAATTGATTCTGCGCAAAAGGTCCTTAAAACCGTCGAAAGAACCGGTTTCGCGATTCCGTTCTTCGTCGCGATCGAGCCCGACCAGGAAGTGCCGCCGTCGGTCCTGCCGAGCGCGAGCGGCGTGATCCAGCTCCGGCACGGCGGCCGCCACTACTACGGCCGGCAGATTTCCGCCGCCGCCGACATCTACAGCGAGAACCTGCTGCCGCCGTTCTTCAAGGTCATGCGCGAATACGTGCAGCGCGGCTATGTCGAGTTCGATTGCCCCGGCCACCAGGGCGGCCAGTTCTTCTCGAATCATCCGCTCGGCCGGATGTTCTTCGACTTCTTCGGCGAGACGCTCTTTCGCGCCGACCTCTGCAACGCGGACGTCCGGCTCGGCGACTTGCTGATTCACGAAGGCCCGGCGCTGGAAGCGCAGCGCAACGCCGCGCGGATCTACAACGCGGACAAGACCTGGTTCGTGCTGAACGGCACGTCGACGTCGAACAAGGTCGTCACGAGCGCGTTGCTCGCGCCCGACGATCTCGTGCTGTTCGATCGCAACAACCACAAGTCGGTGCACCTCGGCGCGCTCGTGCTGTCCGGCGCACGGCCGGTCTACCTCGAGACCGCGCGCAACGCGTGGGGCCTCATCGGCGGCGTCGACAGCGCGGCGCTCGGCGAAGCGCGCATTCGCGACGCGATCCGCGACGTCGCGCCCGAGCGCGCCGATTTGCCGCGCCCGTTCCGGCTCGCGGTGATCCAGCTCGGCACCTACGACGGCACGATCTACAACGCGCGCGAGGTCGTCGACCGGATCGGGCATCTGTGCGACTACATCCTGTTCGATTCGGCGTGGGTCGGCTACGAGCAGTTCATCCCGATGATGCAGGACTGTTCGCCGCTGATGCTGGAACTCGGCCCCGACGATCCCGGCATCTTCGTCACGCAGTCGGTGCACAAGCAGCAGGCCGGCTTCTCGCAGACGTCGCAGATCCACAAGAAGGACAGCCACATCGAAGGCCAGAAGCGGTTCTGCGATCACCGGCGCTTCAACAACGCGTACATGATCCATGCGTCGACGAGCCCGTTCTACCCGATGTTCGCGGCGCTCGACGTCAACGCGCAGATGCACGCGGGCCCGGCCGGCAAGCGCCTGTGGCGCGACTGCGTCGCGCACGGCGTCGATGCTCGCAAGCTGCTGCTGAAGACCTGCCGCCAGATCCGCCCGTTCGTCCCGCAGCATATCGACGGCCGCCCGTGGGCCGACTACCCGACCGAGCAGATCGTCGACGACCTGCGTTTCTTCCGCTTCCACCCGGCCGATTCGTGGCACGGCTTCGAAGGCTATGCGGACAACCAATACTTCGTCGATCCGTGCAAGCTGCTGCTGACGACACCCGGCATCGATCGCGACACGCACGAGTACGCGCCGTTCGGCGCGCCGGCGCCGATCCTCGCGCGCTATCTCCGCGAGCACGGCGTCGTGCCCGAGAAGGCCGACCTGTACACGATCCTGTTCCTGCTCACGCCGTCGGAAAGCTTCGGCAAGCTGCAGCATCTGGTCGCGCACCTCGCGCAGTTCGAACGCCATCTCGACCAGGACACGCCGCTGCGCGAAGCGATCCCGTCGCTGTGCGAAGCGTATCCGGAGCTGTACGGCAACATGCGTCTGCGGCAGCTGTGTCAGCGGATGCACGATTTCTACCGCAGCCACGACATGAAGCATCTGCAGAAGCAGATGTTCCGGCGCGCGCAGTTCCCGAAGCAGGCGATGCTGCCGCAGGCCGCGAACGCCGAGCTGATCCGCAACAACGTCGAGCTCGTCACGCTCGATCGCATCGAAGGCCGGATCGCGACCGAAGGCGCGCTGCCTTATCCGCCCGGCATCTTCTGCGTGGTGCCCGGCGAAGCCTGGGGCGGCCCGGCGCTCGACTACTTCCGCGCGCTCGAAGCCGGAATCAACGCACTGCCGGGCTTCGAACCGGAAATCCAGGGCGTCTACCTGCAGACGAAGCCGGACGGCTCAAAGCAGGCATCGGCGTACGTGGTGACGGCCGGTGGCGACGCGTCACGCGCGTAGGACTGCCGCCCATCGCGGGAGCGGGAGCGGGAGCGGGAGCGGGAGCGGGAGCGGGAGCCGGATTCGGTTCCCGCCTCGGCTCCATGCCGCGACAACGACCGCGCGGCCGATACTTGCGCACGGCCTGACCGTGCGGTACCGTCCTGCTTTCCGGGATAACCGAAGCCTCGCGTCGAAACCCATCCGTCGATTCGATCCGATGCGACCCCGCCCCTGCCCGGCGCCGTCGCGTCGCGCGTACAGGAGGGGGTTGCGTTGGACGTTCGCGTGTACCTGCTGGCCACCGCCGTGTTCCTGGCCGGCGTCGCCGAAAACATCTGCGTCGGCATCCTGCCGGCCATCTCCGCCGGCCTTCACGTGTCGATCGCGGCCGCCGGTCAACTCACCACGATCTTCTCCGCCGTGTTCGCACTGGCCGCGCTCGTCGCGGCCGCCGGTGTCGCGCGCGTCGAGCGGCGCACCGCGCTGCTCGCATCGCTCGGCGCGTTCGCGGCCGCGAACCTGTTCGCCGCGGCGAGCCCCGGCTATGCGAGCCTGTTCGCCGCACGCGTGCTGATGGCCGCGAGTTGCGCGACGCTGATCCTCGTCGCGACGCGATTCGCGGCCGAACTCGCGCCCGCCTCGCAACGCGGCCGCGCGATCGGCATCGTGTTCATGGGAATCAGCGCGTCGCTCGTGCTCGGCGTGCCGAGCGGGATGCGGATCGCCGAATGGGCCGGCTGGCGCGCAGTGTTCGTGTCGATCGCCGTGCCCGCGCTGCCGCTCGGGATCTGGCTCGGCCGCCGGCTGCCGCGCATCGCGCCGGCCGCTGCCACGGTCGTGCCGGATGCGACCGGCACGCCGGCCACGCCGTCGTATCGCGCCGCGCTCGCGCGCCCGCGGCTGCTGGCCGCGCAACTCGTCTCCATCGCGATGATCGGCGGACATTTCACGCTATTTGCGTATCTCACGCCGTATCTGCAGGCCGTGCTGTCGCCCGGCGCGGCCGCGCTCGAAGGCTTGTACGTCGCGTTCGGAATCGCCGGCGTGACCGGCGCGTGGCTCGGCGGACTGTGCTCCGACCGGCTCGGCGCGTCGCGCGCGCTGTGCGCGTGCCCGGCCGTGTTTCTCGTCGCGATGGCCGTGCTGCCGGCGGCCGGCGCGTCGCCGCTGTCGTTCGTGCCCGCGATGATGCTGTGGGGCGGCATCAGCTGGTCGATCTCGCCGATCGTGCAGAACTACCTGATCCACACCGCGCCGTCGCTGGCCGATGCGAGCGTCGGCATCAATGTGTCGGCCATGCACGCGGGCGTCGCGCTCGGTTCGGCGCTCGGCGGCGTGCTCGTCGGGCACGATGCGCTGCGCGTCACGCCGTGGGCCGGATGCCTGCTCGTGGCCGTCGCACTGGCGTGCGCGTGCGTCGCGGCCTGGCCCGCGCGGCAGGCCGCGCGCGCATCGTGACGGGCCGCGCGGCGCGCTCGCCGGCCTCGCGCACGACGTGTATCATCGCCGCCATCATGCCCATCCGACCGCTTCGTCCGCTCCTGATCTCCACTGCACTCGCCGTCTCCCTCGCCGCGCACGCGCAGCAGGTCGGCGTGGTCGCCGACGGCGTCTACTACACGCCGAACACGCATCTGGCGGCAGGCACATCGCTGCAGGTCCTGCCGGACGACGACAAGGGCATCGCGCACTGCTGCGCGACGATCACCGGGCCCGCCAGCAAGCCCGCCAACCAGATTCTCGACAACCTGCACGACGACCGCACGATCGCGGCGTATGCGCTGTCGCTGCCGAAGTCGGTTCCGGCGGACACGCGCGGCTTCGGCGTGGCCGGCTCCGCGCGCTTCGTGCGCCAGGGCGCGCGCCCGGAAGCCGTGCTCGACGGCGGGCTGCAACTCGCGTTCTCGACCTGCACGTCGATGGAAGGCACCCATTACCTCGGGCGCAAGGTCGGCGCCAACACGTTGCTCGTGCACCTGTATCAGTACTTCGACGGCGAACTCGAGCCGACCTGCAAGGATCGCGATCTGAAATAGCGGCGCCCGGCCGGCCAGCGGCATCGCGCCGTTGCCCGCCGACCGTTCACGCCGGCCGCGTCACCACGCCTGCCGATAGATCGCCAGCGCGTCGGCCTCCGTCACCTCGCGCGGATTGTTCACGAGCAGGCGTGTCTGCAGCATCGCGTCCGACGCCATCCCCGGCAGGTCGCCCTCCCCGATGCCGACCTCGCGCAGCGTGCACGGGATGCCGGTCGCGACGATCAGCCGATCGATCTCGCCGATCAGCGCATGCGTCCTCGCTTCGTCACTACCCGTCGCCGACGGTGCGACGATCGCCGCGAGTTCCGCATACAGCGGTGCGGCGGCCGGCGCGTTGAAGCGCAGCACGTGCGGCAGCACCAGCGCATTCGACAGCCCGTGCGGCACGTGGAAGATGCCGCCGACCGGATAGGCCAGCGCATGCACGGCCGCGACCGGCGCATTCGCGAACGCCTGCCCGGCGAACATCGCGCCGACCAGCATCGCCTCGCGCGCGGGCCGGTTGCCGCCGTCGTCGCAGGCCACGAGCAGGTTGCGCGACAACAGCGTCAGCGCGTGCACGGCCAGCATGTCGGACACCGGATTCTTCAGTCGCGCGGACGTATAGGCTTCGATCGCATGCACCATCGCGTCGATGCCCGTCGCGGCCGTCGCGGCGCGCGGCAGGCCGAGCGTCAGCTCGGCGTCGAGGATCGCGACATCCGCGAACAGGTGCGGCGACACGACGCCCATCTTGCGCGCCTCGCCGACCGTGACGATCGACACGGCCGTTACCTCGGAGCCCGTGCCGGCCGTCGTCGGCATCTGCACGAGCGGCAGCCGCGCGGTCGCGACCTTGTCGACGCCGTACATGTCGGCCAGCGCCTGCTGCCCCGGCGCGAGCACCGCGATCAGCTTCGCGACGTCCATCGACGAACCGCCGCCCAGGCCGAGCACGATCTCGGCATCGGCCGCCACCGCCCGCTCGGTTGCTTCGAGCACCACGTGCTCGGGCGGATCGGCGATCACGTCGTCGATCACGGTAACTTGCCAGCCGTGCGCGGCGAGGCTCTCCAGCGCGGGCGCGAGCACGCCGCTGCGATGCAGGAACGCATCGGTGACGACGCACAGCCGCACGAGTGCCGGAAAGCGTTCGCGCAACAACACGCCGAGCCGGCGCGCGGCGCCGAATTCGACGACCTGCGTCGGAACGGTACGGAATTGAAACGGGTTCATCGGGTGTCTCCCGGGGGTGTCGCCGTGCCGGTGTCCGGCTGCACCATGTAGCGCGACACGTCGCGGCGATCGAGCAACGGAATGATCGCCCCGATCCCGATCCGCTGGAAATGCGGCGTTTCCCGATGCGCGTCGAGGCCGTCCGCGTCGCGGTAACGCTCGAGGATCACGATGTGGTCGGGATCGGCTGGCGACCGGAAATACGCGTAGTCGAGATTCTTCGGCTCGGCGCGCGTCGCCGGCGCGAGCTCCGCGAGCAGTTCGATCACGCGCTCGCCGTTGCCGGGCTTCGCGAAGTAATGCGCGATGACCTGCAGGTAAGGTTCGTTCATGCTGTGCTCCGTGTTCGACAGGAGGCCGTCACGACGACGGGTCGAAATTCCACCATGCGCGGTCGCTCGTCGACACCGCGACCGCGCCGTGCCGCCTCGCACTGCGCACGTCGTCCGCGTTGCCGACGAAACCCGACGCAACGATCGGCGGCAGCGCCTGCCGGTCGGCTTCGCTCAGGTGCGCGAGCATCGGCGCCGGCATCAGTTGCACGAGGTTCGGATCGCTCTGCTCGATCGCCTTCACGCTGCGCGGCCACGTCGAACGGTCGGTCACGAACACCTTCTGCATCGTGATCAGCCCCGCGCGGTTCGCGCGCTGGATCGTCGCGACGCGCGTCGACACGACGCTCGCGACGCCGATATCGGCCAGATACTCGACGCCGCCCTTGTCCTGCGACAGCCCGTCGCAACTGTCGATGTTGACGATCACGAACTTGCCGGCCCGGGCGAGCGCAACGACCACCTCCTGCAGCCTCCGCAGGTCGACGTTCGCGACGATGCCGACCTCGGCCGCGCTATCGATGAAGCTGTCGGCCTGCTCGGCGCCGTACAGCGTGGCGATGACGGGATGACGGGCGAGACGCGCGCCCAGCGACTTGTCCATGACGTTTACCGGTCGACGTGCGGGCCGGTCTCGTCGCCGAGACCGAGCTTGCCGGGGTTGAGGATGTGTTTCGGGTCGAGCGCGCGCTTCACCGTCTGCAGCACCGGAAACGCCGTTCCCAGCGAATCGCGCATGTACGGCGAACGCAGCAGCCCGACGCCGTGGTGATGACTCAACGCCGCATTGTATTGGATCAGCACCGCGTTCGCCGCGTCCCACGCCGCGCGGTACCACGCAGCCCGCTCGGCCACCGCGACGTCGCCGCGCAGCGAGAAATACAGGCATGCGCCGTCCGCATACGCATGCGACTGGTGCGCGGATCCGGCCAGCGTGCCCGGCACGGCCTGCAGCGCGGCCACCACGTCGCGATAGATCGCCGCGAGGTCGCGCCAGCGGCCGCACATCTCCAGCGTATCGGCGACGAAGCCGGGGCTGCGCTTGAAGCCTTCCGCGCTCTTGCCGGTCAGGTAGCGCGTGTCGAGCCACTTCTCGAAGATCGCGTCGCCGTCGAGCCTGCGCCCGCCTTCCTCGCCTACGCGCGCGCTGATCGCCATCACCGCATCGACGATCTCTCGCGCGCCTTCGTCCGCAATCAGCAGCACGTTCGTATCGGGCAGCCCGAACTGCACGCCGCTTTCGAGCGAATCGTAGAGCCGCAGCGCGGCCGGGTTCGCGCCGCGCTGCAGGATCTCGCGGCAGGCATCGAGGCCGGCCGCGAACGTGCCGAAGCCGTACGCGATCGCGCGGCCGTAGTCGGGCAGCCGATGCAGTCTCAGGCGCGCGCGCACGATGATGCCGAGCGTCCCTTCGCTGCCGATGAACAGCTGCTGCAGATCGGGGCCGACCGCCGCGCGCGAATAGCCGCCGAGCGTGACCAGGCTGCCGTCCGCGAGCACCACGTCCATCCCGAACACCATGTCCTCGATCTTCCCGTAACGCGTCGACAGCTGCCCCGCGCCGCGGCACGCGATCCAGCCGCCCACCGTGCTGATCCCGAACGACGACGGCCAGTGCCCCATCGTCAGTCCGTGCTCGCGCTGCAGCGTCTCCTCGAACACGTCGCCGAACATCCCGGCTTCGACATCGACGATCTGGCTCTCGGTGTCAACCCCGATCAGCCGGTTCAGCCCGCACACGTCGAGCACGATGCCACCGCGCACGGGCAGCGCCGCGCCCGTCACGTTGCTGCGGCCGGCCGACGCCGTCACCGGAATCGTCGCCGCGTGCGCGATGCGCATCACGGCCTGCACCTGCTCGACCGTCGACACGCGCACGACGACCGCGTGCGGCGTCGCGGGCCGGCCGCCTGTTTCCGCCACCATCGACGCGGCCCACCAGTCGCGCGTCCACGCGACGACGTCGGCCGGCCGCGCAAGCACCTCGTCGGCCACCGCGCGCAACGCGTCGACCTGCTGCTGCGACACCGGGACCGGTGCACGCTGCATGCCGGCTTCGACCTGCGCGCCGCCTGCCGCGGGCAGGTTCAGCGCGTATGGCGGCGGCGTATGCGCGCCGACGACGTAGTTGCCGCGGTTGTAGCCGCGCTTGATGGCTTCCTTGCTGATCATCCGTTTTCTCCCATGAGGATGGCTTTTTCGAGTGCAATGGCGGCGACGTAGTCGCGCACCTGGCTGGCGACGGCTGCATCGGACAGGCCGAGCTCCGCCTTGAGGATGGCGCCGACGCGCGGTGCCGCGCGCGCCGATGCGTCGCGCGCCATCAGTCGCGCGCGTGTGCGACGCGACAGCACGTCGTCGATGCTGCGCGCGAATTCGTGGCGCACCGCATAGAGCACTTCCGCTTCGCTGTACGGCAGCCCTTCGACGATCGGCGCGAGCAGCGACGGCGTCGCATCGGCGAGATCGCCGACGAAGCGCGCCTCGGTGCCGTAGCGTTCGCCGAGATGCGCGGCGAGCCCGCCCGACGCAACGATCGCCTGCGGGTCGTAACCGGCCGCGCCGAGCAGGTACGCGGATTTCGTACGGCAGCGCGTGCGACGGCCGAGCAGCTTGCCGACCGTATCGATCGTCTGCTCGGCCATGTGCCGCGACGTCGTCAGCTTGCCGCCGACGATCGTCACGAGCCCGTCGGGCGCGACATGGATCTCGTGATTGCGCTTCATCTCGATCGTCTTGCCGCCGGGCGGTCCGACGAGCGGCCGGCATCCGGCGATGCTGCCGACCACGTCGTCCGCGCTCAGGTCGGCCTTCAACGCGGAACGCGCGCCGTCGAGCAGGAAATCGAGCTCCTGCCGCGTGCAGTGCACGTCGTCGAGATCGCCGTCGTAGTCCTCGTCGGTCGTGCCGAGATACGACACGTTGCCCCAGCGCGTGATCGTCGCGCGGCGGTTGCGGCCCGGCACCGGAATTGTCACCGTGCAGTCGTTGCGGATCTTCAGCCACGGAATCGCGACGTGCACGCCCTTCGCGGGCCGCACCTGCAACGCGGACGTGTCGCCCTTGCGCGCGCCGGTCCAGTCGCGCAGCCACACGCCCGTGGCCATCACGACCACGCGCGCGCGCACGCGCCGCTCGCGGCCGTCCGCATGCACGATCGCGCCGTCGACCTTGCCGTGGCCGTCGCGCGTCAGCTCGACCACACGCGCGTGGTTCGCCACCGCCGCGCCGTGAAACGCGGCCGTGCGCACGAGGTTCAGCGTCAGGCGCGCATCATCGACGCGCGCGTCGAAGTACAGGAAGCCGCCCGTCAGGTAGGTCTCGTTGAAGGTCGGGCAATGCGACAGCACCTCGGCCTTCGTCAGCTTCTGGTGCAGGATGCCCTCGCGCCAGCCGCCGGCGATGTCATAGGTCCACAGCAGGCTTTCGAAGGCTTTCGCGAGACGCTGGTCGAACACGCCTTCGCGCTCCATCACCGGGAACAGGAACGGCAGCCGCTGCACGAGATGGCGCGCGTTGCGCCGCAGCCGCTGCCGTTCGAGCAGCGAATGGCGCACGAGCCCGAGATTGCCCTGCTCGATGTAGCGCAGCCCGCCGTGCACCATCTTCGACGATTTTGACGACGTCCCCGACGCGAAATCGCTCTTCTCGACGAGCGCGACGTGCAACCCGCGCAGGCTCGCGTCGAATGCCGCGTACGCGCCTGTCACGCCGCCGCCGACGATCAGCACGTCGAACGTATCCGTCTCGAGTCGCGCCAGATGCTCGTCGCGGTTCACGCGCAGCGGCTCGGTTCCCGTCATGCCGGCACGGTCCGTCCGCGGTTTTCTGGATGGCAAAAACATCATGCTGGTCGTTCTCCGTGCTTACGCGTGAGCAAAATCGGCCGCGTGCGCGAGCTCGGATGCGATCCGCGCATGCCAGGCCGCGCGCCGGCGCTGCCGGCTGTCCGCATCGATCGAGGGTTCGAAAATGGTGTCGGTAACGAGCGTCGCACGGGCCGCGTCGAGCGAATCCCACAGCAGCCCCGACGCGCCCGCGAGAAACGCCGCGCCGCGCAGGCTCGCGCGATCGCCTTCGCGCATCCGGCGCACGGGCACACCGCTCACGTCGGCCTGGATCTGCAGCAGCGTGTCGCTGCCCGCGAGGCCTCCGCCGACGATCAACTCGGACACGTCGGCCCGCGCCACGGCCTGGTTGGCCTCCATGCACGACGCGACCGAATGCGCGATGCCTTCGAGCACCGCATACGCGACCTCGGCCTGCGTCGTCGCGATCGAGATGCCCGACAGCAACGCGCGCGCATTCGGCTCCATCCGCGGCACGCGCAGGCCAGTGAGCGCCGGCACGAACGTCACGCCGCGTGCCGACTGCACGGTGCCCGCCAGCGCGCTGATCTGCGCGGGATCGTCGAACCAGCGCAGTTTTTCGCAGACCCAGCGTAGCGCCGAACCCGTTGTCGCGACGAAGGTTTCGAGCGAGTAATGCGACACGCCGCCGTGTCGCCGCGCGGTCATCGCCAGCGTACCGTCATGCGCGTGACCGGGTTGTGCATGCGATCCGGCATCGGGACACACCGTACCGGTCAGCAGGTCGACGAAGCTGCCGGTGCCGTGCACGCACATCGCCTGGCCGCGCTCGACGCAGCCGAGACCGACCGCACCCGCGAACTGGTCGCCCGCGCAGGCAAGGATCGGCACGTCGATGCCGAGCACGTCCTGGCGCGTGCGGCCAAATGTGTCGGCGTCCTCACGCAGCGCGGGCAGCAGTTCGTGCGGAAAGCCGAGCGCGTCGAGCCACGGGTCGAAATAGCGATGTTCGCCGAGCAGGTACGCACTGGCGGAAGTCGCGTGGGTCGGCGTCGTCACGCACTCGCGCACATCGGACAGATGCCACAGCAGCCACGTGTCGATCGTGCCGAACGCGAGACAGCCGGCGCGACGCGCGTCGGCCACCGCCTGCGACGTGCGCATCTGGTGCACAGCCCAAAGATACGGCGAACGCACGCCCGCCGGCCGGCCGACCTGCGGCACGAGCACGCTGTCCCAGTCGGCCGCGAGACGGTCGAGCTCGGCCGCATGGCGCGTGTCCTGCCAGACCATCGCGGGCACGAGCGCGCGCCCGGTCCGCGTATCCCACAGCACGGCGGTCGCGCGCTGCGTCGCGAGTGCAAGCGCGACGATGCGCACACCCCGATCGTGCGCGTGCTCGAGCGTCGCGCGGCAGACCGCGAGCGTCTTGTCGAGGATCGCGTTCGCGTCCTGTTCGACGACGCCTGGCCGCGGGCTCTCGACCGACAGCGGCAGGTATTCAAGGCACGACACGTGTCCGCTCGCGTCGACGAGCGCGGCACGCGTGCCGGACGTGCCTTCGTCGATGGCGAGAATGGCGTTTCGGGAATCGGTCATCGCTGCGTTTTCTCGATGGCGGGTTTCAGGAAGGCCGACGTGGCGCGCGCGTCATCGCCGAAGTGCGGCGCGTCGGGTTCGTTGTCGGGATTGATGGTCGTGCGCGTCGGATCCCAGCGGATCGCGAAGCAAATCGCGCTCGCGACGCACGGCACGATCGCGAGGATCAGGAACGTGTGTTCGAGGCCGTAGCGCGCACGAAACAGCGGAAAGACCAGCAGGCCGAGTGCCGCGCCGATCGAGCCGAGCGCGCCGACAATGCCGTTCGCGCCCGCGCGCAGTTCGCCGCGAAACGACAGCGACGACAGGCTCTTGCCGTTCGCGCCGGGGCCGGCCGAGTGGAACAGGATGAACAGCGACGGCACGACCACCGACAGCCACAGCGGCATGTGTGCATGGAACAGCCCGAGCGCGACCAGCATCGCGCAGACCGCCGCGAAACCGATCGCCGACGCGCGGCGCAGGCCGACGCGACGGCCGACCGCCGACGACGAGAAACCGCCGACGATCCCGAACAGGTTGAACACGAGCGCGCCGAGTGTCGCGTAGACGAAGTCCTTGCCGAACAGCGCGGCGCTGATCAGCGGCAGATACCAGCCGATCGCGAAGTATTCGATCGACTGTCCGATCTGCACGGTCGCGGCCAGGATCGTGCGCGGCAGGTAGACGCCACGGAAGATCAGCAGCACGTTCGCCAGGCCGCGCGTGGCCGGATTGACGATGGGCGTGCGTTCATGCGAAGGCGCTGCGACGAATGCCTGCCCATAGATGCGCGTCATCGCGCGTGCCGCGTCGTCGAGGCGTTCCTTGCGCGCGAGCCAGATCGGGCTTTCGACGAGGAACGCGCATTGCAGCGCGAAAATCGTCACGCCGAACACCGCGGTAGCCGCGACCGAGTAACGCCAGATCGAATCGCCGACCTGCCATGCATGAAACAGCAGCGCGAGCAGCAGGTTCAGGCAGACGGCCGTATACCACATGCCCTGCCAGGTATTGAGCCGGCTCTTCAGGCGGCCCGGCGTGAACTCCGCGAGCATTGCCATCGCGATCGCGAAGTCGATCCCGTACGCCATCCCGACGAAGAAGCGCCCCGCGAGAATCGTATTGAAATCCGGTGCAAACACCACCAGCAGCGCACCGATCACCGACAGCAGCTTCGCGGCGATCAGCGGCCGCACGCGCCCCCAGCGATCGGCCATCCAGCCGCCAATCGGGTTGAATGCGATCGCGACCCACGACGCGAACGACGTCATCCACGCAACCTGCGCGGCCGACAGATGCAATTCGTGCGTCATCGGCCCGAGGCCGGCGCTCAATGCCGAGTTGGAAAATGCGTCGAGAAACAGCCCGCCGAGCGACAACCACCAGACGAGCCCCGCCCTGCCCGCGATACCGGGGCGCGCGTCGAGAAAGGAAATAACGTCTTCAATGCCATGAAGCTTGACCGCGATCGTTTGCACAATCGGCCTCCGTATATTTGTTCTGTAAGAGGCTCGACATTGCAGATGCGATCGACGCATGGAGAGACCATCTTACAGATAGTCTCTTATCTAGATCTGCCCGCGCAATTTACGGCGGGCATCACGCCTGTGTCAAGCGCAGTCGGTTGTGCGATGCAGCGAGCGGCACGTCATCACGCCGTTAAATAGTTGCGGGCACAACGTCATGCGCATGCGGCCGGACGCGACAAACCGCCGTGGTTTCCGTTCACCACGGCACCGTCCGCCCCAGATAGTCGAGGTATTCGAGCCCGGGGCGCGCCCGCTTCGCGATCAGCACGTCGACAAGGCTCGGCACGCTCTCGTCGATGGTCAGGCGCGCATCGGGCCCGCCCAGCTCCGTGCGGACCCAGCCGGGCGCCATCAGCGCCATCGCGCGCGGCGTGTCGGCCTGGCGCGCCGCGAAGCTGCGCATGAACTGGTTCAGCGCGGCCTTGCTGCCGCGATAGACCTCGCGCATCCCGCTGACGTTGTTCGCGACGCTGCCCTGCCCCGACGACATCGCGCCGATCAGGCCGTCCGCAGTCACGAGATCCTGAAGCGTCTCGATCACGCGCATCGGCGCAAGTCCATTCGTGATCATCACGCGCACGAATTCGTCGGTCGTCACTTCGCCGATCGTTTCGTTCGGGTCGTTCGTCGTCCCGGCATTCACGAACAGCATGTCGAAGCGCCTGCCCGACAGGCGCTCGCGCAGCGCGGCCAGTTGCGCCGGCTCGCAGATGTCGAGCGTCCCGATCTCGAGCCGGCCGTCGAACCGGTCGGCCAGGTCCTGCAACTTCGTGCGCCCCGATCCTTCACGCACGGTACCCGTTACATTCCAGCCCTTGTTCAGGAACACCTCCGCCATTGCGAGCCCGAGGCCGCGCGAGGCCGCGACGAGCAGGATCGTGGGTGCGTTCGGGTTCGATACAGTCGATTGCATGGTTTCCGCCTTTGCCAGGTTTTGTCATGCGCCCACTATAGGCATGCGCTATAGCAAGCGCCAGACGCATCAGATGCAATCCATAGTTGCATACGACGCCATGCCAAATCGTGCCCTGGCGTATCCTGTCCGCATGGAAGACATCGACCTGAACCTCGTCACCGCGCTCGACGCGCTGCTGTCGGACGGCAGTGTAACCGGCGCCGCGCGCCGGCTTGGCCTGAGCACATCCGCGATGAGCCGCACGCTCACGCGGCTGCGGATTTCCACCGGCGATCAACTGCTGGTGCGCGCCGGGCGCAAGCTCGTGCCGACGCCGCACGCGGCCGCATTGCGCGACCGCGTGCATGCGATCGCAAGCGACGCCCGCGCCGTGCTCCGACCGGCGACGGCCGACGCGGACATGGCGACGCTCGCGTCCACGTTCACCATTCGCGCGGCGGCGTCGTTCATGGAAATGCTATCC
Source organism: Burkholderia pyrrocinia (assembly GCF_003330765.1). Classification (NCBI taxonomy): domain Bacteria; kingdom Pseudomonadati; phylum Pseudomonadota; class Betaproteobacteria; order Burkholderiales; family Burkholderiaceae; genus Burkholderia; species Burkholderia pyrrocinia. The sequence continues at coordinate 1,995,728 of NZ_CP024903.1, forward strand.
GGCCCGGTGGTCGCCGCGCTCGGCGAAGTCGCGCCGCATGTGCGCATCCGCTTCGTACCGAAGCTCGACCGCGATCCGCAAGCGCTGCGCGACGGTACGGTCGATCTGGAAATCGGCAAGCGCGGCGACGACGCGCCGGAGTTGCACACGCGCATGCTCTTTCACGACTGGCACGTCGCGGTGGCGCGCAGCGGGCATCCGCTGTTCGCGTCGGCCAGGATCACGCCCGCGCGCTATGCGGCCTGCAGCCACGTCATCGCATCGCAGCTCGGCGATTTCAGCGGGCCGGCGGACGATTCGACCGACAGGCCCGGCTCGCGCCACACCGTGCGCGTCGTCGTCCCCGGCTACCCCGATGCGATGCGCGTCGCGGCCAGCACCGACCTGATCGCGCTGGTGCCGCGCTCGAGCCTCGGCAACGCGCTCTCGCCAGGGCTCGCGGAGGCCCTCGGGCTGCGCAGCTTCGAGATCCCGGTCCGCCTGCCGGCGATCCTCGTCTCTGCGCTGTGGCATCCGCGCATGCATGGCGACCCTGTCCATCGCCGCCTGCGCGATGCGGTCATTGCCGTCTGCCAGCGCGCGTATCCGGAGTCCCGCGCGCCGCGCACACCGGCGCGCCGCCGCGCGGGAACACGCGCGGCCGGCTGACGCCGCGCGGGCAGCCGAAGCCGGCCCGCACGCCGCGCGCGGCTCAGACCAATCGGCCGCCTCCGTCGATGTGCAGGATTGCGGCATTCATGAAGCCGTTGCCCAGCAGGAACGCAATCGCTTCCCCGACTTCGTCGGCGCGGCCGACGCGGCCGCCAGGCAGGGCCGAGGCGGCCCCCGTGAGGATCGCGTCGCGCGCTTCCGGGCCGAACGCGTCGTACAGCGGCGTCTCGACGAAGCCGGGCGCGACGACGTTGACGCGAATCGGCTTCAGTTCCAGCGCGAGCGACTGCGCCAGCGCTTCGACGCCGCGTACGGCAGCGGCAATGACGGACGTGCCCTGCGCGGACGGACGATCCGACAACTGCCCGCCGGTCAGCACGATCGAGCCGGTCGCGAGCATCAGCGGCAACGCGGCCCGGATCGCGTAGACCGGCCCGGCGATACGCTCCTGTAGCGCGGCGAGCAGATGATCGGGGTCGGTCTCGTTCAGCTTGCCGGCAATGAAGCGGCCAGCCGTGACGACCAGGTGATCGACGCGCGTCATCGTGTCGAATACGGCCTGCACCGCGTGCCGGTCCGCGATGTCGGCCACCGCGATGCGCGCGCCGCCGATCGCCTGCGCGGCGGCCTCGAGCTTCGCGCGTGTCCGGCCGACCAGCGTGACGCGGGCGCCCCTCGCCTTCGCGGCGGCCGCGGCCGCGAGGCCGATTCCGGAGCTCGCGCCAAATATCACGACGTGCATACCGTCCAGTGTCGAAGATTGCATTGCCTCGTTCATGTCGACTCCTCATCCGGGATTGAAGGTTCGCGAACGTTAGGTCATTCTCTATTGCACCGGAACGTGGGAGACTTGAATAAGGTTCATGCCATAAAGGAATCAGATGGATTCGCTGCGATCCATGCGCGTGTTTGTCCGCGCCATCGAGCTGGGCAATTTTTCGGCGGTCGCTCGCGAGGAAGGCACCGGCCAGCCGACGATCAGCAAGATCGTCGCCGCGTTCGAAAAGGAACTGGGCGTTCGCCTGCTCGAGCGCTCGACGACGAGTCTCGCGCCGACCGACGAAGGCCGCCGGTTCTACGACCGCTGCAAGCGCGTGATCGACGAATATGCGAGCGCGGTGGCCGAGGTGCGCGGGCAAACGCTGCGGCCGGTCGGCAAGCTGGTCGTCAACGCGCCGCTGGGGCTGGGCGAGCTGAAGCTGAACGCGCTCGTGCTCGAATTCCTCGCCGCGTGGCCGGAGATCGACGTCGAACTGCACCTGACCGATCGCGTGATCGATCTGGTCGAGGAAGGCGTCGATGTCGCCATTCGCCTCGGCCACGTGCTGCCGCCGGATGTCGTCGCACGCCACATCGCGTCGTCGCCGCGCCTGCTGGTGGCCACGCCAGCGTATGTGTCGCAGGCACCGCGGATCCGCCGGCCGGAAGACCTGGCGAGGCACCCGTATGTCGGCTACGCGCGCGCGGGCATCGGAAGCGAACTGGCATTCGCCCGGGGCGACGACCAGGTCGCCGTTCCGGTGCGCGGCCGGTACCGCGTGAACAGCTCGATCGCACTGCGGGAATGCTTCCTGGCCGGGAACGCGGTGGGCAGCGCGCCGGCGTGGCTCGTTCAGGATCTGATCGACGCCGGGCAGCTCGTCCGGTTGCTGCCGAAGTGGGACATGGTTCCGCCGCATGCCCTGCACCTCGTGTATGCGTCACGCCGTTACCTGCCGCTCAGGACCCGCACTTTCCTGCAGTTCATGGAACAGCGGATTCCCGAACTGCCCGGCTTCAGCGCGACCGCGACCACCACCACCGTCGCGACGCGCCAGGCCCGCTGATCGACGGGCGCCGCAATCACGGCAGGCCTGGTACCGATCCGCCGCCGTTTCCCCGCTCCGTCGAATCCCGGCCATTGCCGCGCGCCCCGGCGGCGTCGGCGGGCCCTTCGGCTAAAATGCCGCACTTTCCACCTTGTCCGGCCCGCTCGCCATGCACCCCACCTCCTCCGCCCAACCCGCCGCCCACGGCGCCGACGCCGCAGAATCGGCCCGCGACCTCGTCTACGGCCCGAACGACCGGCCGGCGCCGATGGTCGCCTTCGTCGCCGCGCTGCAGCACCTGCTGGCAATCATCGTGCCGATCGTCACGCCCGGCCTGCTGATCTGCCAGGCGCTCGGCGTGTCCAGCCGCGATACGACCCTTATCGTGTCGATGTCGCTGGTGATTTCCGGCATCGCCACCTTCGTCCAGTGCAAGCGCTTCGGCCCGCTGGGCGCCGGCCTGCTGATCGTCCAGGGCACCAGCTTCAACTTCGTCGGCCCGCTGATCGCCGGCGGCAGCCTGATGGTCAAGCAAGGCACGCCGGTCGAGACCGTGATGGCCGCGATCTTCGGCGTCGTCATTGGCGGGTCGTTCGTCGAGATGGGCGTGTCGCGCATCCTGCCGTTCGTGAAGCGCCTGATCACGCCGCTCGTCACCGGCATCGTCGTGCTGCTGATCGGCCTCACGCTGATCAAGGTCGGCCTCATCAGCATGGGCGGCGGCTATGGCGCGATGGCCAAGGGCACGTTCGCGAGTGCCGAGAACCTGACGCTGTCGGGCCTCGTGCTCGGCACGATCATCCTGCTGAACCGCGTGCCGATCGTCTGGGTGCGCAGCACCGCGCTCGTCATCGCGCTCGTGATCGGCTACCTCGCGGCCGCGTTCCTCGGCCGCCTCGACTTCACCGGCATGCACCAGGCCGCGCTGTTCCAGGTTCCGACGCCGCTGCACTTCGGCATCGGCTTCTCGTGGTCGCTGTTCGTGCCGATGCTGATCATCTACCTCGTCACGTCGCTCGAAGCGATCGGCGACGTCACGGCCACCAGCAAGATCTCGAACGAGCCGGTCGAAGGGCCGGTGTGGATGCAACGAATCAAGGGCGGCGTGCTCGTCAACGGCGCAAACTCGCTGCTGGCCGGCGTATTCAATACGTTCCCGAGCTCCGTGTTCGCGCAGAACAACGGCGTGATCCAGATCACCGGCGTCGCGAGCCGCTACGTCGGCATCTGGATCGCGGGAATGCTCGTGGTGCTCGGCCTGTTCCCGGTCGTCGCCGGCGTGCTGCAGGCCGTGCCGGAACCCGTGCTCGGCGGTGCGGCGATGGTGATGTTTGGCGCAGTGGCCGCATCGGGCATCAACATCCTCGCGGGTGTCCCGCTCGACCGTCGCGCGCTGCTGATCATCGCGGTGTCGCTGGCGCTCGGCCTCGGCGTGTCGCAGGTGCCGGACATTCTCAACAGCCTGCCGCACGCGCTGAAGAACGTGCTGGAATCGGGCGTCGCGACGGGCGGCATCTGTGCGCTCGTGATGAACTGGTTCCTGCCGGAAAAGAAGTAACGGTGCGAACCGCATGACGACGCGGTGCGCCTGACGGGCCGCGTCGTCGTAATACCGGCTTGGCCGCGCGCACCATGATGGTTAGAATTGCTTCATGTCCCAAGCACCTGACTCCACGATTCCCGACGAAACCAGCACCGTACTGATCAAGGAACGGGCTACCGTCGTCTGCTACCGCGACGAGCAAGTGTTGCTCGTGGCGCGTGCGTCGTCGCGCTGGGCCCTTCCCGGCGGCACGATAAAGCGCGGGGAAACGCCGCTCGAAGCCGCGCATCGCGAGTTATGCGAAGAAACCGGCATCACCGGCCAGCATCTCGTTTACTCGATGCAGTTCACCGGGCTCGCGAAGATCCATCACGTGTTCTTTGCGGAAGTCGGCCCGGACGAGACGCCGCAGGCGAACAACGAGATCGAGAAATGCAAGTGGTTTCCCATCGACGGCGTCGACGGATTGCGCGCGAGCATCCCGACGAAGCGAATCGTCGAACTCGTCTATCACCACGAAATCCGCAAGGTGTAGCGTCCGGGATCCCGTGCGACTCGTGCGCATCGAGGGCGAGCACGCTCATGAGCCGTCGGCCGGCTCAAGTCGTTTTTCGTGGATCAGCGACGCGCAAACGCTCAGTGCATGCGCTTTCTTCGTAATTCGTGCATGGAATAAACGACCAGGAAGATGCCCAGCATCGCGGCACCGGATGCCATGAAGTCGTTTGCGTTTCCCGAGCTGTGCAAGGACGTCGGGAAGATGCCGAGACCCAATCCTGCGACCGCAAGAAGCAATCCTGCAGCCACGCCCCAGATCGGTCCGGCGGTCTTTTCGATTTTATTTTTCATACAGCACCCGTCTACAGTCATTACCTGGCCGGTATCGGCAAAAAGCGCCGCGCCTACCGCCAGTAACGCCACTATAGCCGGGAAATAATTCGCAAGATTTTAGTGTTTTTCCCGATCAAGTTTTGTCGATCGCGACTGCGGTACAGAGCCGGTATAGACGTCTGAACCTGCCGGTGTACTCATTATTTCTCCGGCCCTCATGCTCGGGATTCGGCAGGCTGTAAATCGGCACGTCGCCTGCCTTCGTCCTGCTTCCTCAAGGACGTCCGCCGCCACCGGACGTGAAGCGGCGATGCGCCGCGGCGCCACCGGCGCGCACTACGCGCCCTTCTTGTCCAGCAGCGCCTGGTACTTCTGCAGGCTCTCGTCGATCTTGTCGAGCGCGATGCTCGCGGCCTCCCCTTCGATCGCCTCTGCGGCACCCGCGACGATCGCCGCAGTCGCGACGAACAGGTCCGTCAACAGCAGGCCCATCGCATCCATCGCCATCCCGGGCACGTTCTCGTCGATGGTCTTCTGCGCCAGATCCTTCATCAGCACGCTCTTGCCCGCGATCGCCAGCGACGTCGACGCCTCGAAGTAGTTGGCCGCCGCCTGCGCGACCAGGCCGCCCGCCTGCGTGATCATCATGTTCGGGCCGACGGCGATTTGCGTCGTCGCGTAGGACGCAGCCTCCGCGTTGATCGCCTGCACGGTCTGCAGCGCCAGGCTGCCGGACCCGGCCGCATCCGCGATCTGGTTCGGCGCCTTCAGCGCATCGGTGAGCCTGCGCAACCGGTTGACCGGCCATGCGCGCGCGCCGGCCTTCGACGCCGCGGTGTGCGGCGCGACATCGGCCGGCGTCGTTGCTTCGGCGGCGGCGTCTGCGGCGTCTGCGGCATCGCTCGGCGTCTGCGGCGCGCCGTCGCCGCGTCCGCCCAAAAGGCCTTTCATGTTCATGATTCAGGTATCCCGAGAGTCATCGCGTCCTAATGCGTGGAACCCGTCTGCGGCCCGCCCGTCGCTGCAGGCAACGCGCCGCCCGATGCGCCCTTCGGCGACGCTTCGACGGACAGGATCATGGCCACCGCCTTCGACACGACGGCGTTCGAAATCTGGTTCAGCGCCGCCTGCTGCTGGGTCATGTTCTGCGCCGAGATGCCGACGGCCTGGCTGAACATCTGGTAAAGCATGCCCAGCGCCTGGGCCGGGGATCCCGCGACGACGTTGACATTGGTCTGCGTCAGCGCGTCGGTAACCTGCTCATTGACTTTGTCTGCCACGAGGCCTCCTCGGATCTCGGCTCCGGCATGCGATTGAAGGAACGGCGGGCCGGCAGGCCATCGACGCCGCGCATGCCGTTAGGAACGCTGCGTGCCCGCGTTCGTGAACGCGCTCAGGCGAGTTCCTCGCGCAACTTCTTGCGCAGCAGCTCGACGCGCTTTCTGGCAAGCGGCTCGTTGATCCCGAGCGTCGCCGCGATGTACAGATAGGGCCGGTCCTCCTCGAACTTCAGCGTGAACAGCATCTGCTGCTGCTGCGGGAGCGCGGACAGCGCCTGCTCGAGACGCAGCAGCTGCTGCCGGAGCAGTAGTTGCTGCTCCACCGACGGTGCATGGCCAGCCAGCTCGACGGTGTGATCGTCGTCCCAGCCCGAGTCGAATTCGAGCATGCCGTTTTCGCGGAGACGGCGGCGCGCGCCATCGAGGAACGCGTGGTTCAGCGCCAGAAAGAGAAAGCCGGCCAGGTTCCGAACACGCTCGGGCGAACGCTGCAGGTAAATGTGGACCTTGAGTGCGGTATCGGAGAGCAGTTCGTCGGCACGGTGAATATCGCCCTTGCACAACAGGCGCGCGCGGCGCCGCAATTTCCCCTGCATTTCCCGCCACGTGCGATCGAGCTGCTGCGCCGGTGACTCAGGCGTCGGGGCAGCGTGCTGGTTCGAGGTTGTCATCCCGTGCCTTCCTTTTTCATGGAAAACACAGAATCGATTCGATGCCGCGAATGGCGCTGTTACCCGCGTAACACCGTTATTACGATAATCGGTTTCGGTAAATTTTCTTGATTATTATTACGGAAATTTTTAAACCCCCGGCATAGCCCAAACCGTCGTTTCAGGCGCGCCGCCGGACGTGAATAACGGCATCGCGATGAAAAAGAACGACTGCAGCCGCGATGCGTTCGCGCGCCGGCACGCGGCTATCCTTGTCGATCGACCAAGCGTCCTTGCCGCCGAAGTGCCGCCATATGCGGACTGCTTGCCGATTATTTCGCCATCTTCATTATTCATTTTTCACGCAGTGCCAAAGGCAGCGTTTTTCGCTAGGTGGCCGCATCGTCAAACAACCTCGCGCGGAAACCATGCCTGCCCTTGCTAATGTTCAAACGCTGAGCACTATACCGATACTCACCGATCTCCCGGAAAGCCTGCTCGCTCACATCGAGCGGCATGTCACGCCCTGGCCCGAACACGGCAACCGCCTGTTGTTCTTCAAGGGCGATCCGGGAGATTTCGTCGCCTTCGTGCACCGCGGCCGCGTCTACAAGACGCTGCACGAACCCGGCGGACGCGAAATCATTCTCGGCCACTCGATGCCGGGCGAACTCATCGGCGAAAGCACGCTAGTTCGCGCACACCGGCGCAGCTTCACCGCCCAATTGAGCCCCGACTGCCGCATTTCGCTGCTGCATCGCCAGTACTTCGCGCCGCTGCTGGCCAACGCGGATTTCATGGAGCGCATCCATGAGCAGCTGTGCCGGCACATCCATCAGCTGAGCGACTTCGTCGAATCGGCATGCCTGTACCGGCTCGAAGCAAGGCTCGCGCGCCATCTGTTGAACCGCATGCAAGGGAGCGATCTCGAGGTGCCGCTGCCGGAGAACCAGAGCATCCTCGCCGCGATGCTCAACGTCAGCCGGCCGCGACTGAACAGCAGCCTGCAGAAGATGCAGCGCGACGGCCTGATCCGGCTGCACGAGCACGGTGTGACGATCGAGAAACCGGATCAGCTCCGGTACATCGTCGACGCCAATTGACGCCCCGGCACGCACGTGTGTCGTGCAGCGTCGCGGGGAGGTTGCGCGCGCCGGGTTGCGCGGCGCGCGGTGAGGGTCAGCCGCGCCAGTGGCCGATGGCGTTCATCAACTGCGCGACGGCGGCCAGCTGCGACGCAAAGTTGTCGTTCGCCGACCGCGCCGCGCTGGCCGACGCCACCGGCGAGCCGGCATAGAGCTGCATGATGCCGACGGTCGTGGCGGCGAGGTTGGACATCGCCTGGTTCGCCTGCATCTGCACCGCGTTGTGAAGCAGGATCGCGGACGCATGGCTGTTCGACTGCATGAGCGTGCCCAAGGCCACGGCGGGCGCTTCGCCCACCACCTTGGCGTTGGCTTGCGTGACTGCATCGGTAATCGCGGCGGAAACCTGTTCCGGCATGTCGTTGCTCCTGGTTTGCTCGCCGCTGCGGCGCAGTCGCGGCGAAAGCATGAGTGGGTCGGTCGGCGACGCGCGCCGCGCGGCGCCGTCGATGCGCCGCGGGCGCTCGCCGTCGCGGGCGTCGACCCGACGTCGGGCGCCGGGCGCCAGCCACCGGGATCGGGGCCACCGCCCGGCGTCGACACCGGGTTACGCGTCAGGCGAGCGCCTTGCCGAGCGCGAGCACGTCAGCCAGCACGGAAAGCACGCCGTTCGAGCCGATTTCCGTCGCGGCGGCGCCGGCGCTCGCCGGCCCGAGCGTGTAGAGCTGCATCGTGCCCACGTTCGTCGAGGTCGGCAGCTGCACCGCGGACTGCGACTGCTGCTGCACGGCGTTCTCGAACAGCACGCTGAGCGAATGGCTCTGGGCCTGGTACAGCGATCCCGTCGCCATCGCGGGCGCTTCGCCCACCACCTTGACGTTGGTCTGCGTGACCGCGTCGGTGATCGCGGCATTGACCGCGCATGTCTTGCAGTTGCAGGGGTCCTTCGGATCCTTCGGGTCATTCGGGACCCTCAGGTCGTCGGCGTTCGCGTTTGCGTCGTTTGGCATCGTATTTCTCCTGGTTTGCGAATGGGCGCCGCATCGAATCGGCTCTGCCCGTTCTATCAGCTGCTCCGGAACACCGCGCGGCACCGCTGTTCAGGCGCCGGCGGCCGCGCCGCTGATCCGCGGCACGGCGGCGGCATTGGCGGCTCGTGCCGCCGGTGCCGCCGCTCAACTACGGCGTTGCGATGGCGCCTTAGCCTTTCATCGCCTTCCCGATCGCGATCACGTCGGCCAGCACGGAGATGATCCCGTTCGCGCCAATTTCCGTGGCGGCCGCTCCCGCGCTTTCCGGCCCGATCGTGTAGAGCTGCATCGTCCCCACGTTCGTCGACGTCTGCGACTGGATCGCGGCCTGCGACTGCTGCTGCACCGCGTTCTCGAACAGGATGCTGAGCGAATGGCTCTGGGCCTGGTACAGCGAGCCCATCGCCATTGCCGGCGCTTCGGCGACCACCTTGACGTTGACCTGTGTGACCGCATCGGTAATCGCGGGATTGACCTGGCACACTTGACACGTATCACCCATTTTTTGCTCCTTGAATTACGTAGTTGAGAGGTCGCACATCGGGGCCGGCCGGTCTCGCGTTCAGCCGCTTGACTTCAGCCGCATGACCCGCGTGCTACTCCATGGACGCTGGGCCGCGGGTGTCGTGAACGGCAGCGGCAGCATCCGGCGCGGTCGGTTCGGGCAGTTCGGTCGGACCGGCGCCAACGCTTTGCAGCCGGTCGTCTATCGCGTCGAGCCGTATGGCGAGCCGTTCGGCGAGCGAATCGACGTATTGCCGGAAGCATGCTTCGATTTCCTGCCGGATGAGGCCCGTCAGCTGTTCGCCGATCATCGCCAGCGCCTGGCGGGTGCTGTCCTGGATGTCGGCCGCGCCGGATGCCTGAGCGTCGCCCTGCGGCTCGTGCGCGTCGAGTACGCCGGACACTTTCCGCTGTTCCGACGCCAGCATGCCGAGGGTCGTCTCGTTCTGCGCATCGATCGTCTGCAGGATGCCGCGCATCTTCTCGTACGCCTTCTGCTGGTTGAGCTGCAGGAAATGCTTGACCTGCTCGCGCGCCTCCTGCCGGGTTTTCAACTGCGGCAAGGGCGGGTTCGCGGCGGGCGCCTGCGTGGCCGTGCCGGCGGCCGGCGCCGGCTGGTTCCCGTGCCTGCTCGGCAGCCGCTCCAGCAGCACCCGTTCTTCGCCAGGCTCGAGGGGCCGTCCCAATCGCTTCTCTGCGAACTGCCGCAGCAGGGGGTCGAGTGCTTCGTTGCTCATGGCTCACACCTCCTCGATGTCCGCCCGCGGCGCCGATGCGTGCGGTTCGGGTTCGGATGGAAGCGGCGCCGAGGCAACTTGGTCTGCGTACTGCAATGGATATCGCATGGTGTTCTCCCGGAAATGGACGCGCGACGGCCCTGCCGGAAATTTCGGCAGGACCGCTGCAGGGACGAACCGTGCGACGAGTCTGTGAAATGGGGCGACCGAATCGGAACCCGTGTGCAGCCGGGCAGGCAGCATGGCGGGTCACCCATACGGGCAACCCGACGGATCAACGCCTCCCGCTCACTCGGGAATGACAGGATCGTCAAACGGCTCCTCTTCGCCGGAGCCCGCCTCGTCGGCGTTATCGCTGGTCTCTTCGGCGACGTCGGACGCCTCTTGCTGCACCTCGACGGCTTCCTCGACCTGATCCTTCAGTTGCTGGCTCACCTGGTCGCCAAGATTCTCGACGATGTCGGGAAGCGATTGCGTGACCTCGCCGAGGCTTTGGTTCGCTTCGCTCAGTTGACCGGCTTCGAGCTTCGAGCTCGCGTCGACCAGGTTGCCCTCGGCCTCCTCGATCTGCTCGTTGACCTCGATCTGTGCAAGATCCTTGAGCTGGGTGCTTGCGCTTTCGATCCCGCCGCCGATGTTGTCCCCGGCCACCTCGCTGTATGCTTCGGAGCCCGACTGACGCGCCGCACTCACGTCGTTCGCGAACGCGGCATCGTCCGCCGGCACCTGCACGTTGCCGTCGCCCGCGGCCCGGTCGGCCAGTTGCTGGTCCTGCTGCCGCGCGTCATTGCCGATCTCGTTGCCGGCATCCTGCGCATCCTGCTGCTGTTGCTGGTTGGGCGCATCGCCGCGATTCTCGTTGGCCTGGTCGTCCTGAAGCTTGTTGTCCTTGCCGGTCAGCTTCTGCTTCAGGAAATCGAGCGCCATCCAGACGCCCATCGCCTGCAGGAAGTAGCCGAGCACCTTCTCGAACGAGAGGTTCGACCAGAACTTGTCCCAGCCCGACTCGGGCGCGAGCGGGATCGCGATCACCTTCTTGTTGAGCAGCGTGCCGGTCAGGATCGGCCATGCGGTGGTGTCGCTCTCCTTGCCCGTGAAGGTTCCCTTGAAGCCGAATGCTGCATTGAGGGCGACCGCGCCGGCGCTATCGACAACCTGCCCATTGTCGAACGACAGCGTGCTGGTCGAGCCGCTCGATCCGGTGAGCGTGATCGTCATGCCGCTCAGGCGGTCGGCCGGATCGGCCGGCGACGGCGCGCCGGACTTCCTGGCGAACACGATCGTGCCTTCTGACGTCGCGCCGGTCTTGCCGTCGCCCGGCGCGGAATAGACGTAGTAGGTCCGGCCCGGCTGGCCTTTGTCGTCCATGCCCCACAGATACGCATAGCCGCGCATCCAGGTGCTGACCGCGACGTAGCTCGGGAAGTCGAGCCCCTTGAACAGGTCGTACTGGTTGAAGAACGCGGCGATCGCCTTCTCGCTGTCGGACACCGACGGCAGCTTGAACGCGTCGGTCATCGCGCTCTGGAAGCCGGTCGCCATCTTCGACGTCGGCGACGTCATGATGTTCTGGCAGAAGCTGAGGGCCTTGGCCATGTTGGTGGCGGCAGCTTCGGTCACCGGGATCGGCGGGTAGCCCTGCGTGCCGAAATCGAGCGCCTCGCCGACCGACATCACCGGGAACAGCGAGTCCGGCTGCGAAATCAGCAGCTGGTAGATGTAGCACGGCTTGGTCTGCCCCTTCGAATCGGTGTAGGTCCCGTCGAGCGTGACCGCGCCCGTCGCGCCGTTGGCCAGCACCTTGCTGCCCGACGACAGCGCCAGCAGTGTCAGTTCTTGCAGATAACCCTGCTTCGACGAGTTCTTCGCGACGTTGGTCGACGAGTTGAACGCATTGAGCACGACGACGCTCTTGCCCGACTTGTTGGTGATCGAGCAGTTCTGGTTGATAGCCATCGCTTTTCTCCGTAGGTGAGTAGGAACAACGCGGGTTGACGGTGATGACGTCGCTCGCGGCACACGCGCCGCCTGCCCGGCGGGCGCGCCGTGTTTGCGTCTGTTTGCGTCTAGTACACGACGTGGGTCGTGCTCGAGCGCACGCCCCCTTCGAACCGGGTGGAAATGATCGTGCCGCCGCTCGGCTGCCCGTCGGTCGCGAACTGCGCCGCGCGATAGTCGACGTCGGTCACGCGCACGGCTGTCCTGCCGTCGGTCGCGAAACCCGTGACGAGCGAGCGCCACGGCGCGGCGCCGCCACTCGACATCCATTCGTCGCGCACCTGCGCGAGGCTGCCGTCGGCGCGGAACGCGCGCCGCGTCCGATCCGGCGCACGCGTCGGCTGCCAGGGCCCCGGCACGGGTTTCGCCGGCGCGGCTTCGCGCGGCGGCGGCACGGGGTCCCCCGGTTTCAGCACGCGCGTCGAGGTCAGCTTGCCGTTAGCGAAGCGAAACAGCGTCACCACCTGCGTGTCGCTGCCCGCCGGCTGCAGCGCGACAAGCAGATGCCCGTCGAGAATCTTGCCGCGCGCATCGAACACGACGCCGCCGTAGTCGGATTCGACGCGTTGGCGCACGGTTGCGCCGTCTTTCGCGTAGTTGATGGCGAGCAGCCGGCCGGGCGTTCCGTGCGCGGTCAGGATCGAGCGCGCGGTGCTCGCGAGCGTCAGCGCCGGGCCGACCTGGCGGACGATCGCCAGTTCGCCGCCTGCGAGCCGCGTGCCGACCAGCACGGCGTTCGCGAAATCGATCTGTAGACGGCCCGCGATCGCGCCCTTCCCGCCGGATGCGTGGTTGACGAGCGAGTAATGCGCCGGCCGTTCGTTCGCGTAGGTCATCTCGGCGACATGGCTTGGCGACCCGTCAGGGCCGGCGAGCGAGAAACGCGCGACGCCGTCGGTCGGCCAGCCGGCGGGGTCGAGCACCAGCGCGCGATAGATGCCTTGCACGGTGCGCCGCAGCGTGCCGTCGGCGGTGAGCAGCCGCGTCGCCGACGACACGGCGCGGCCTTGCGCATCGATGACGATGTCGGACGTCGAATGGGGCGCGCCGCCCGCGAGCGATGCCGCATAGCGGATCGTGCCGCCCGCGTCCGACACGTCCGCGTAGCTGGCCTGGCCGGTGGTCGCGACGCTCGCGCCGTCGGGGCCGTAATGCACTGCGCCGACCGATCGCGGCCGGTTGCGTCCGAGATTCGCCACGTCCGCCGCGACGGCCAGCGCCTGCTGCCCGAGTTCCTGAATCATGGTGCCTCCTGCGTCGTCAGGGATCGCTCGACGGGCCCCGCGTCGTCGCCGCTGACGCGCGGCCGCTCGAGCACGTCGACGATCCGGTCCATCAGCGCGACGCCTTCGGCGCGCGTCGTCGCCCGCTTGTAAGAAAACCGCATGTCCAGGCTCACGCGCGTCACGCCCGAATGATTGGCGACCGTGCCGTGGCCCAGATAGCCGCCATCGAAGATCAGCACCTGCCCGTATCGCACCGGCACCGGTTCGAAATCGCCGCTGCCGTAGTCGCGCTCGAGCCACAGCGTCGCGCCGTCGAACACGTCGGTGAACGGCATCCAGAAGTTGATCTGGTCGATCCGGCGTGTGACGCAGATGTCGTGATGGAACGAGCTGATGCTGGCCGTGCCGGGCAGGTGGATGCGCAGCTTCGGATGGCTCGTGTACGAAATCCCGCGCCCGACCAGCGGCGCGAGCTGTGCGAGCATGAAGCCGTGGTAGAGCTTCCAGAAATCGGCATCGGCAGGCTGGCGCTCCATCATTGCGCTCACCATCAGGTTGTCGCGTGGGCCGATCCGCGCGCTGCGCCCGTTGCGCCGCCGATGGTCGAGCAGGTATGCATGCAGCCGGTCGAGGCGCTGCACCTTGTACACGTCGCGGCTCAGCACGGCCGCGAACGGGAAACGCGCCGTGTCGTAGTCGAGCAGCACCCATGGGCGTCGCGGGCGCGGCCCGGCTTCGCGCACGAGTTTCGCGCGATCGACGTCGGCAATCGATGCGTCGGTGGACATGACCGTGCTCATGCGTGGTCCGCTCCGTCCCGATGCAGTCGCGCAAGCACTTGGCGGACGCGCGCGAGATTGGTCGATGCGCGCTCGTAGCCGTGCCACAGGAACAGCCCGCCCTTGCGGCTCGCCCCGGCCATGATCGCGACGAGATGCGCCCACGCCCAGTCGGGCAGTCCGAGCCGCGGTGTCGCGGCGAGCACGGCGGCGTCGGCGTCGCTCATAGCCGCCATCCCGCGCAGCGCGATGCTCGCGCCGCTAGCGCCGTGCGCGGTGCCGTGCACGAGCGGACGTAGCGTGATCGGGTCGAGCGTGAAAGTCAGCGATCCGCTCGCCATCGCGGGCGGCCCGTCGCGCCATTGCATCGCGTCGCCGTCGAACGTCGCCGCCACGCGCCGCCCGCCGATCGAGAATCCGCCGGCATCGACGCAAGCGGAGCTCACCTCGGCCAGCGCCCCGTGCCGCAGGAGCAACCGGTATTCGCCATGCAGGTGCGCGGCGGGTGCATCGTCGCGGATGCGGGTCGCGAGCGGCACGCGGCGTTCGCCGAGCGTGAAATGGTCGCGGCCGATCGTCAGCGGTTCGTCGACAGGCGTGCCGTCGAGCGTGACGCTCATCCCGGCCGGCGTCGGCAGGATCGCGATCCGGTGCTCGCCATCGTCGGGCGCAAGCCACGGATAGACGCCGGCGATCGCGCTCGTCGGCAGCCGCGGGCGCGCCAGGCACTCGTCCACGACAAGCTTGTGCGACGTATCGGGATGGGCGCCCGCCGGCCAGATCAGTCCGACCCAGCGCCGCTGGCCGCCGGGGCGCAGATCGGGCTGCAGGTAGCCCGAATACGGATTGCCGGCATCGGCGGACCACGTGAGCACGCCCTTGTCGAAGCGCGCGCCCTGCACGCGCACGCCGTTCAGGTCGACGCGCGTGACGCTGCCGTCCGGCCGGCCGAACACCGATAGCGACAGCGCATGCCCGGCGGCCAGATAGAAGCCGCTCCATACCGCCAGGTCGCGACGCAGCAGTTGCTGGAAATCGGCGGCGAGCGCGGGCCAGTCGGCCGCGATGCCGCGTGCGCCGCTCCACGACGCGGCGGCCGCCTGGACGCGGCCGGCCGGCGCGCGCTTGACGGCCGCGAGCAGCGTCGCGCTCGCCGACTTGAGGTCGAGCAGCAGGCTCAGCAGCCGTCGGTTTTCGGGCTCCCCACCGGAGCGCAGCCCTTTCGCGGCGAGCTGGATCGCGCCCGCATCGCGCCGGCTCAGCAGCTCGCGCTCGCGCTGCGACAGGCCCGACCAGCCGGCGACGGCCGCGGCGGGATCGTCGCGATAGCGCTCGCGCAGGTGCGGATCGTCGCATAACGCCAGCACGAACCGCGCGGCCGCGCTGTCGGGCTGCCATTGGTAGCTTTGCGGCACGTCGAAGGTCGCGAAATCGGTGAACGCCCGGCGTTCGCGCGGGCCATAGCGATCGATCACGCGCAATGCATCGGCGGTCGAGCGCAGCGGCTGGCCGGGGTGCAGCAGCCCGAGCCGCCCGAGCATCGCCGCATCGGCGAGGGCCGCGTCCTTCGGCGGCAGGTAGAAGGTCGAGATGCCCGTCACCCAGTTCTGCACCGACGGATCCCGCAGCGATGCGATCGTCTGCTGGTCGATCAGCGGATCGACGCCGGGATAGCGCGAGCCGACATAGTTCACGACCGGATGGTCGGCACCGTACAGCGCCTCGAGATAGTCGAGCAGCACCGAGAAGTTGCTGTTCAGATACCCCTGCCGGCGATACCCGAGCTCGCCGATCAGCCCGACCTGCCACAGCACGAGGTGCAATCCCGTATCGGGCCGCCGGCTCCGGATCAGCATGTCCGTCGCCTCGTACATCTGCATGCCGGGCTGGCTGGGATCGACGCCGAGGTCCGCGCAAAGCGTGTCGAGCGCGCTGACCGCCGCACGCATCTCGGCGCGATGCCCTTCGCGCCGCGCGATCCGGACGGCCCGGTGCGTCGCCAGCACGAAGATGCCAGGATGACCGTAAAAGATCGCGACGACCCGGCGCCCCTGTCGCACCGGATGCAGCATCGCTTCGGCCATCTGCATGTACGTGACGTAACGTCGCTTGCTGTCGTCGTAGAGCGTGTAGAGGTCGTAGGCATCGGGCCGCTCGCGCAGCAGCCAGACCTTCGTCGCCGGGTCCGCGACGCAGAAGAACACGTGATCCGCCGCACGAATGCGCGCTTCGTCGGCACGGGTGAAACCGCTCGCCTCGATCCCGGAGCCGAGGATCTCCAGCGAACCCGGCCGGGCCGGCGGTGCAATCGCGGCCGGATCGTCGGTAATGGACGCCGCGCGCGCCGCGATCTCGCGTGCGAGGTGTCGCCAGCGGCGGCGATGCGTTTCCGCATCGGGATAGCGTTCATGGTCCGGCTGAAACCAGGCAGTGCTCATGATCGATCCTCGTGACGGACGGGCAATCAGCCCTTCAGGTAGACCATCGCAACCGACGCCCCGGTCTTCACGGGCAGCGGCCGGTTCTGGTACGTCGCTTTCGCGAGCGTCTGGAACGCCAGATACGCGTTGGCGCCGGTGTTCTGCTTCATCTGCGCGACGAGCGCGTCCTGCGCATCCTGCGGCCAGCGCCAGTTCTGCGCTTCGGTATCCGCCTGACTGTTCTTCGTTTGCAGGATCGTCGACAGCGTCACCTGCAGCGTGGTCGAATCGCCCTGCACTTCCTGCACGTACTGGCTGAAGGTGGTCCAGCGCGTGTCGACCGGAATCGGGTCGTTCAGCATGTAGTTGACGAGCAGGCCCAGCCCGGACGTCTGGCGCGGCTGGAGATTCTGCATGTCGCGCTCGTCCTGCTGCCGCCATGCGTCGAGCAGCTTGCCTGCGGTCTGGAACGCGACGTAGATCGCGACGCCCTCGACGAGCGTCGGCAGCGCCTTCGTCATGATCCAGTTGCCGACCGCGCCGAGCACGCGCGACACCGTGCCGGGCTGCACATCGACATCGGTGTCGATATCCACGTCCACATCGATATCGATGTCGCTGTCGGTCACGACATCGATGTCGATGTCGATATCGACATCGACATCCACGTCGACCACAGCGATGAAATCCACGTCCACGTCGATGTCGACATCCACGTCCACATCCACGTCGATATCGATGTCCACGTCCACATCCACGTCGATATCGATGTCGATGTCGATGTCCACGTTGATGGGATCGGCATCGTCGCCCACTGCGCTGTCCGGCGCCGCGCTGTCGCCGTTCGCGTTCAGCGCGCCGCGAATCTTGCCGGCGATCTCGCCGACGTTGTTCGCGAGCCACTGCAGTCCGCCAGGAATCGCGCCCAGCAGGTTGATCGCCGCATCGACCGCCATCGCGAGCTGGACGGTGAAGAACGCGCCGTAGACGAGGTCGTAGAGCACCGCGTACCACGGCAGTTTCGGGTCCTCGTAGGATTGCGCGATGAACTGCTGGCCGTTGTACGTGCCGACGAAAGCCCACGTGATCGTGTCCGGGTGCCCTTCCCACGCGAGGTCGCGTATGACAGCCGTGAGCAGCATGCCGTTCTTCGCGGTTGCCCCTGCGCTGGACAGCTGCGAGGTCGCGAAATCCAGCGGAATCGGCGCGCCTTCGGTAGGCGTGTACGTCGCCTTGCCGCCGGTGATCGACAGTGTGCCGACGCAGGTCGTCGGCAAGATGAAGCCCATCGAGCTCGCTACCGGCGGCTCATAGCAATAGTAGGTGCCGGGGAACGCATAGAGCTGGTTCGTCGCCCAGTAGCCGAGCGCGGAGTAGAGGCCAAACGTGAGCCCCGCCGCGCCGTTCTGCGAGAAATAGGTCGCCGCCGCATCCGGCAGGCTGGTCACCGGGGTATTCTCGACCAGCGCGTTGAAGTTGAGCGCCGTCGGCGTAAACGGCTGGCTCACGGTATTCCGGTAGAAATTCCAGCCAGCCTGCGCGATGTCCACGTCGGCCTGCGCGAGCGGAATCGTCTGCGAACCGGGCGTGAGCGCTTCCGCGACGGCCACCTTGAGCGGAAATTCGTCCGTCTGACGCGTAATCACGACGCGCGCGATCGGCTCGTCGGTCGTGAAGTGGCCGGTACTGTCGGCGGGGACGCTGCCGAGCAGCGTATAGGTCGGCACGTAGGCCGACGGATCGGTCGACGGCGGATTGGTCGGGGTCGGCGACATCGTCGTGTAAACATTCACCGCCGCGCCGTACGTGCTGGTGACGTTGATCGGGTAAGTGGCCATGTTCATTGCACCCATGCGCGATACGGTGAACACGGCGACGGATCGGACTGCTGACAAACCCACGTATCCATTGCTGGCCTCCTGTGGAAGTTGATTCGCGCACTGTCGGACCGGCCGACAGGACGCCCGCATCTTGCGGATTCCGCTTCGACGACAACGCCGCGCCGGCTCCTTGCTCTGCGATGCCGCGCTGTCAGGTCGGCCTGTCGGTCGGCGACAGGGAACGGCTGGTTTGGCCTTCCGTCACGCAACGCGCCGGCCCGGTCCCGATGCACGACATTGCCGGGCGAACAGGCTCGGTATCACGGTGCGCACGGTCGTTGTCCCGAGCAAGGACGCACACCGCCGGCACCGGTCAACTCAACAGCCGCTCGACCTCCTGGATGAGCGTGCGGCGCCGTTGCGCATCCTGCTCGTAAGCGCGCGCAGCGGCCTCGATGTCCGCGCCGCAGTGCGGACACTCGCGCTCGTGCTGGTGAACGTAGCCGTTGCAGGCACGGCACAGACCGAGCGTGGGCGGGATTCTCCCGACGTCCGGCGCACGCTTGCCCTTGTGTCTCCACGCGAGTTCGACGGTTTGACCCGACCGGGAGATGCTTGACACGGGCACGCCGTCCGCAATGCGTTCGGTGACGAGATCGAAGCGCCCCACCGCGAACGACGCCGGCGCCGCATCCTCGATCTTCTCGATGCGCTCGCGCAGGCCCTGCTTCTTCAGTTCGAGCACGCGATAGTGGCAGTAAGGGTTGTTGCCCGGCTTGCCGAGCAGCGAATGCGATGTCCACGTGCAGCCGCCGCGGCACACGTCGGCGTAGTAGCACGTGCGGCAGAATCCCCACAGGTCGTCCACGGAGCGCAACCTGCCGAAATGAATCGCGTCACTGGTCCGCCATATCTGTTCGAGCGACAGATCGCGGACATTGCCGCCCGCGAAGCCGACCGTCGCCAGCGACGGGCAACCCTTCACGGTGCCGTCCGCTTCGAGCGCAATGACGGTCTGCCCGGCCGCGCATCCGGTCCAGTGCACCCGCTCGTCCCCGAAACCGCGCCACAGATGCTCGTAGGGGCCGAAGTAGCCGATGTTGTTACCGACGTTCATCAGCAGGCCGCGATCGAGACCCCGCTTGTAGAGATCGGCCAGCAGCGGCATCAGCGCCTCGAGCTGGTACGGCTGCAACAGCAATTCGTCGTGATCGACCGCGTTGCCCATCGCGACCGTCAGCTGAATCTGCCAATGCGTGACCCCGATCTCGATGATCGTGTCCATCAGCGCCGGAAGATCGCGCATCGTCGCCGAGCCGATCTGCGTATTCACGCTGATCGCAAGACCGTGCGCGCGGGCGCGCTTGAGCGTATCCACGGCCCGGTCGAACGAACCCGGGACGTTGCGCACCTTGTCGTGCAACGGCGCCAGGCCGTCCAGCGACACGCCCAGACCGTTCAGGCCCGCTTCGACGGCTTGAGCAAGCCGTGCCGGCGTCAGATTGCGGCCACCCGTCTGGACCGCGCAGTACATCCCGTGCGAGCGGATTGCCTTGATGAGCTGCGTCCAGTCCTTGCGCAGGTAGGCCTCTCCGCCGATCATCGACACTTCGCGCGTGCCGAGCCTGGCCAGCGACTCGATCACCTCGAGGCACTCGTCCGTCGAGAGTTCGTTGGTGCGCCGACGGCCTGCACGGGATCCGCAATGCAGGCACTTCAGATCGCAAGCCAGCGTGATTTCCCACACGACATGAACCGGGGTAAAACGTTTGTAATCCTCATCGCCCAGGAATCGAACCGGGCGTACTTGGGTCTCGTCCATGCCGATGTCCTTCGAAGATTGTTTCGCCCGCGTCGGCCGCTTGTCGACCGAGTTGTCCGTAGTCTTTCCTGCCCGCTGTCTGCAACGCGTGCCGCGGACGGCGGCACGCGTTCCCCGCGTCGCAAACGCTCAGCGTCGCGCTTCCAGGCGTGCGATCTCGGCATTCAGCCCAGCGAGCGCTTCCTCGATGCGGCCGGTGTTAGCGAGTTGTTGTTCGGCCTCGCGGGCCAACGCCTTCATGCGACCAAGGTCGCCCGATTGCCGCGCCTGCTGCAGGCCGACACCGTACAGCGGCGTCACCGGCTGTTGTCGTGGCTCGAGCGGCTGCAGCGCGCCGGTCGCGGTCATGATCGCGTGTTCGACTTCGTGCCAGCGTTCCCCCTCGAAGAACCGGTAACTGGCGACACCCGACTTCCAGTCCGCCTCGACGATGCCCTGTAGGCGGAACGTTTCGGCCAGGCCGCTGGTCGGCCCCGACGGATTGCCTTGCAGGCTGAGGACGAGTTGCGTTTTGGCGCCGGGCGCCAGCACCATCTGGCTGTATTGGCCCCATACCTGCGCACGAAATTCGAGCGGCGGCCAGGTCGTCTGAGTGATGCGAGCAACGCCGCTGACCTTCTTGGCCGGCGGGTTGATGAGCAGCGCCAGCGTGAGGACAGGTGCGCCAATTGCCGGCGTTGCGATGCGGAAATTTACGGGAAAAAGAGCGGCGGACATTACGTAGCTCCTGTAGCGAATAGTGATCGGTAAAACCCGGTCGGGCTCAATGCCCGGCTTCCAGTCGGGCGATTTCCGCCTTCAGCGCAGCCAGTGCCGACGCGATTTCGTCGCGGCTTTGCAACTGATGATTCGCGGCAGCGGCAACCGTCTTCATGTGCGCGAGATCGCCGGAGGCCGTCGCCTGTTGAATGGGCGCCCCGTACAAGGGCCGCGGTCCCCCGTGCGGCTCCAGGATCACCGGGCCCGGCTCGAGCGGCACGAATTCGCGATCAATCTTTGCCGGTACGTTCTCGATTGCGTGCCAGTTGCCGTTGTCGAAGTAACTGTAGGAGGCCACGCCGCTTTGCCAGTCGTTTTCCAGCACGAGATGGAGCCGGAACGTCACGATGGAATTCGCGTTCGGCCCGCCGTCATTGCCCTGCAGCGTCACCAGAATTCGCGTATTGACGGGCGGCATCAGCGCCATATAGGTGTAGTTGCCCCAGACGTCGGCATGAAACTCGACGGGCGGGTTCACTGCCTGCGTGATGGTCGCGGTGCCGACCACACTGCGCTCGGGAGTGTCGACGAGCAACGCGAGCCTGAGCGTCGGCGCGCCCGGCATCGCCGTGCCGATTAGGTAGCCGGCCGGGAAAAGCCCTGTACGTGTGTTCTCGGACATCTGGTCCTCCTGGGTGGTGAACGAAACAGCAATGCGCGCGACGACCGGTCAGGCCCGTTCGCGCTTCACGATTTCCTGCTTGAGCTTGCCGACCACAGCGGCAAGGTCCCCGTGCTGCTTCAGGACCTCTTCGGCCTGGCTCAGCAAAGCCTTCATTTTTGTCAGATCCCCTTCCGATATGGCCTGGTGGATCGCTACGCCGTAAGGCGGAATGACATGCCCGGTTTCCCTGTTCATACCGTTCTCGCTGAAAAGATGGTCGCCGTGATTCGCGGAGCCTCCGCGAGCACTAGACAAAGCAACGCATGTGCCAGTTGCCGCACGTCCGGCATGCGCCCGCAGGATCCGCTGCGGCTCGCCGATCAATGGACGAATTCGTCCGGTCGCTTGCTGCGCGATGGACGAATTCGTCCATGTGCGGCTGCATGGTTCAGCGTCTCGGATGCAATGACAGTCACGACCAGGGGCTCGAGGGAAGAAGGTATGGATGGACCGCCGCGAGCGCGGCGGCTGGGGAAGGTCGATCAGCGAAGGGGGAATGCACGATTGCCGACAGGATGCGCAAGTACGCGCGGCGACGGTGCTCGCCGGTTCGAACCGAGCAACAGGTCTACGCGGAGTGACACGCGTCGACTCCGCTGCACGCGCGCTGCATCACTACCGTGTACGCCGCATTGAAGCGCCGGGCGAATCTCGACTCGTCACTGGCAAAGCACACGCAGATCGTGGAAGCTTGCCAACATCCGGGCATGTCGATCGCCTGTCACGCCGCGTCGACGTCGCCGGTGCCGACATCCGCCCGGGGATGCAGGGTCAGGGGACCCAATTCGTCGTGCCTCGCATTCAGGAAATCGCGTTGACGTCATCGCTACAGCAGCCCTGGCGCCTGGATCAGGCCCGGGGCCGGGAGCGCAGCCGCAGACACGTGCAACGGTCGCTCGAGGGCTTCGACGGCTGATGTCGTCCGCGTGGACTGTCTCAGCAGATCCGCCAGATACGCCGTCGCGGCAAGCCGCGCGGGGACCGAGCCGAGCGCCAGCGCCGTTGAGATCGCGATGCGCAGCCCTTGCTCGGCCGCGCCGGTATCGCCGAGCATCCATTGCGCACGTGCCTTGACGATCAGCAACTCGCCCAGATAAGCGCGCTCCTGTCTGCGGATCACTTCGTCGAGCGCCTCGGAAACGAGCGCTTCGCATTGCCGCGCGCGACCTGTGCTCAACAGGAGCTCACCATGCTTCCAGGTCTTGATCGAATAGAACAGCGCGCCACCATGCTTCGCGATGTCGTTGTCATAACCGTCCAGCAGCATCGCCTCGGCTTCTCCGTGCTTGCCGACTGCGCTCAGATAGCACGCCCTGAATATTCGGGCCGCCCCACTGCAACAAGCCGGACCGCCGGCTGACGATGCAGCGTCGAGCGCGCTCGTCAGATCCCTGAGCCGATCGGTGTCGTTGAAGAGCATCGCGAGCCACGCAGCACCCTGGAGATCGGCCGCGCGACCGGGCGATTGCGGATGTTCTTCCTCCGTTCGCGCGATCAAACTGTCCATCGCACGGCGTGCATCGTCGACTGCCCCGGTCTGGTATGCGGCGAGCCCCTCGAGCGTCAATGCGAGTCCCGCGACATCGACGCCCTGGGCCCCGAGCCGGCGGTCGGCGCGGCCGATGCTGCGCAGCCCGCCGCGGGACAGCGATGCCAGCGCTTCCTCGCTGTCGCCGAGCCAGAACAGCGTATTGGCCAGCGCGACGTGGGCCTCGTCGAGCGCGGCCCGATCCCCCATCGCGTGCGCGCGCTGAAGGAGTTCCTGAGCCGTGGCGCGCGCCTTGCTGAGCTGCAGCGTCACCAGTTGCGTCGTCCAGATGCCGAATTGAACCGCCGCGAGTTCACACGCGTCGCATACGCCGTCGCCAATCGACAAAGCCGCTTTGTAACAGGCCATCGCCTCGGGAAACTGCCAGCCATGGATGCTGCGCAGGTTGACGGCAAGCAGGCGATACGCGCCGAACTGAAGTCGGCGGCTGTCTTCGGTCGGGCTGGTCTTTTGCAGCAGATCGAGGCAGCGACGCAGCAGCGCAACGGCTTCGCGAAACTCGACGGTGCCGACCAGTGCTTCCGCACGCTCCAGGCACTGTCTCGCTTCCCCGTGTTGTGTTTCGCGCGCCTTGAGCCGGCGCTCGATGACCTTGCGGCCGACACCGAGCAACGCGGCCGCGGCGCTCTTGTTATACGAAGCCCTCTCCAGCGCGCGATCGATCAGCAGTCGTTCGGCTGCGGCCAGCTTGTCGTCGCCGCCAAGTTCCAGCAGGCGATCCGCGAGATGGGCACGCGCGGCGGCGTCGTGCGCCTCTGTCGCCAGAAACGGCGCCAAGGTCTCGGCGTCGATCCGCGCATGCTGTACAAACACGCTCAGCTGACTGACGAGGTTGCGCAACTGGCGCACATTGCCTGGCCACGGTTGTTCGCACAGCCGCTTGATTGCAGCCGGCGTGAACGCGATCGCGCGCGCTTGCTGGGCCGCAAAATGGGCTGCGAGGAGCGGGATGTCTTCGCTTCGCTGCGCGAGCCCTGGCACGTTGAGGATGAATACCGCGAGCCGGTAGAACAGGTCTTCGCGGAACCGGCCGGCGTGCGCTTCTTCCAGCAGGTTTCGATGCGTCGCTGCGACGACGCGCCCGTGGAACCGCAGGTTTGCCGATGCC
Source organism: Burkholderia pyrrocinia (assembly GCF_003330765.1). Classification (NCBI taxonomy): domain Bacteria; kingdom Pseudomonadati; phylum Pseudomonadota; class Betaproteobacteria; order Burkholderiales; family Burkholderiaceae; genus Burkholderia; species Burkholderia pyrrocinia. The sequence continues at coordinate 2,019,993 of NZ_CP024903.1, forward strand.
CCGATCGGACGGAACGCGCGCGTTTCGAGCACGCGGAGCAGTTTGGGCTGCAGCGCAAGCGGGAGCTCGCCGATCTCGTCGAGAAAGAGCGTGCCCGACCCTACCTGCTCGAACAAGCCGCGGTGGTGTTCGACGGCGCCCGTAAAGGCACCTCGCATATGACCGAAGAACTCCGCTTCGATCAGGTCGTGGGGGATGGCGCCGCAATTCACGTCGATGAACGGCATGTCGCGACGCGGCCCGTTTGCGTGAAGACGCCGCGCGACCAGTTCCTTTCCGGAACCGGTCGGCCCGACGATGAGCAGCGTGTGCTCGGTCGGCGCGAGACGGTCGATCATCCCGACCAGTTGGCGGAACGCGGACGACACGCCGATCAGCGGATGCGCTTCAGGTGTACCCGTGTCGCATGCGCACGCGTCAGGGCCGGAGGCGGCCCTGTTTCGTATCGGATTCATCGCGCGATGCGCAGAAATCGCGATGCACGCCGGTGCAGGATGACGTCAGGCCGCCGAATAGCGGTGCCGGCGCGCGCCGTCGCGTCAGAATCGGGCAACCTGCCCACGCTGCGGATTTCTGTCCCCGGTTTTTGCATGCTCTTTCCTATTCGGTCGAATTCGAGAGCGATTTTTTCAATCTTTTTCCACAAAGCACGACAGCAGCGCTTGTCGAATCAAACTACAGCACGTTTCTTATTTCAGATTCCCGATTCTTAAATCGTCACGGCCGGATGTTGGCTGAAGCTTAAAACAGTCTAGCGTGAATTCGTAAGACAAGGATTAAAATAAATGGGGTGGGAGTATTGTTTTTAAAAGTACGCCGGTGCGGGAAATAATTGTCATTATTGTTTACGACATTCCGCAGGCTACCCGGCGCGGTTGATCAGGGGACAGATCCAGAGTGCCGGCGATACGAAGTGCCGAGCGTGTTCGCCCGAGTTACAAGTCGGTCCATGCACTGGAGCGGGGACATCGACGTGTCGCGTTCCGCGATTCGTCCCGACGCCTGGCCATCCCGGCTGTTTAGTTGATGAATTTGCGTCGTTGTCACATGATCCCCAACACGAGCTCTTATGTGACGAGATAATTCCAATATACTTACAACCAAAGAATGCTAATTACGCTCTATTTCAAACCGCCCATAAATACGCGCACCCCATTCACCTATAAATCAAACCCCAATAGTCGCGCGCCGCACGAATTTCGCGGGCATGCACTACGATCAATGGTTCTTTATAAGAACGTCACCAGAAACACTTGGAGACGGCTTCATAAAGGCTGCTGAGTGCGCTGCAAGGTATTCCAGCAGATCATGCAGCAGCCGAGTTTGAAGAACGCTTCATGTATGTCGGCACGCCGTTCGAATCGAATCCGCAGACGCCGAAAATGGTGCATCCAGGCATGCGTACGCTCAACGACCCATCGAACCTTTCCCAGGCCACTGCAGTGTGGTTTTCCGCGCCGGGCAATGCTGGTGGGAATACTCAGCGATACGCGCACTTGGTAACGGATAGGCTCGCCGAGGCCGTGAAGACGATCGGCCGATCGTAGGCGTCCGACACGAATCGGGCAGAAAAACCCACACCCTTAATGTAGGAGCACTCCGTTTGGCGCGCCCGAAATCGCCGGAAACCCATGTGGCGGAAGGCAGCAGATTCCAACAACCGCTCGCACAGACCCGCCAGGTAAGACTCCCTCAATCGCAGACGGCTTCCTACCCATGATCCTACCCATATTTCCCGGCGGCGATCCAATCTCGGCCGCAATGCCTTGCCGGCAAAGAGACGTCGAGAAAATTCCCGACAAGTTACCCCACGGGCTCTGCTACGTCCCTGGTCGACCAGCGCAAACCGAAGAGTCGGTGCAAATCGAGCCATCGCTCGGTTTCGGTGAGGATATCCAGGATGCAATCTCCCGTAGTCCGGGTCGTTTCGGTTCCCGCTTGAGTTCGTTCCACTGTGTTCGGCCGCGCCGGATCTGAAACGGCGCGTCGACACGACGCCGTCAAATTATCATCGAGAGAGTCGACGAACGCGCGGTAAATCGATTCATGGAGCTGGCTGCGGGCGTGACCGGTGATCCGGGTGAGCGTCGCAACGGGCGGCAACTCGTAGCGTTGCCGGACCAACTCTTTCAGCACCACGTTGACGATGTTGGGCAATTCCGCCTTGGTTCGGGCCGCATGTGCGGCGATGTCGACCAGCCATGCATGTGCGGTACTGTCGACGGGGAGAATCCGGACGAACTCGCGCAGGCTTTTCTGGTGCCGGGATTTGCTGCCCGAGCGGTCGTAGCGCGCGAGAGTTGTGCGCGGCAGCGGACGGACGCCGAGCACCGCGCACACGTGTTCGATGATGGCGGGCGGCACGTCCGAGATCACCGGCATGTACCCGAGGCGCTGCAGCAGCTTCAGTTGCGCAAGGATCAGCACGCGGGTAGGCGCTTGGCGGAACTGACCGAAGACGAACCGGATCTCCGCCGCCCTGGGTGTGTAGACCGTCCGCAATTCCGCGTCCTCCAGCTCCGCCGGGAGTACCGGGTACGCGGGTTCGTGAATTTTGGTCATCGATGCGGCCTAGATACTCGAAGTCTCGGCATTGTTGATCGATCAGCGTTTCGGGAACTTGAGGTGCCCCGATAGCACCGCTGCGGCGAGGTCGGCATCGCTCATGCCTATGATCCGGTCGATGGTGTCCTGAGACAGTTCGTCGACCAGTGCGAGAATCTGATCCTGCAACGCCGATAGCTGATCGGCCCCATGCCGCCAGATGCGCGGGCATGTCGCGCTGTTCAGGCGTCGAGACCTCGGACTACGGAAAAGAGGCCGAACGCCTGATTCTGTGGGCGCGCGTTGAGGGCAGTTGCGCACTGTCGTCGCTCACCACCGACGATGCGATCGCCTATCGAAGTTTTCCGCAAGTGTGGTCGGTGGATATGCGTGTAAAGCGTGGTGACATCTCGGGCCTCAGCTACGGATGAGCGGCGGCCACGCGCTCGGCAAGCTTTGCGTCGTAGCTCGAGTGCACATGCACACGCTTCTTGTCGGGAAATGCATAAGTGTATGCCTTGCGCAGCGCGAGCGAAGCCTCATGAAACCCGGACAGGATCAGCTTCTGCTTGTTTGGGTAGCCGGCAATGTCACCTGCCGCGAAGATGCCTGGCCGTGAGCTCTCGTAGTACGACGTATCGACGACGATCCGTCCCGCCTGCATGGCGATCCCCCAGTTGGCGATCGGACCGGGATCCGCGACCATTCCGTACAGCACGAGCAATTGATCGGCGTCGAGGCACACCGAGCCGCCGATCTGGCGAACCTCGACTGATTCGAGTGTCCCCCCGGGCGCATTCAGCCCGGCAATCGTGCCGACCACGAAATCCATTTCAGTTGCCGCGACTGCCTGATGGAACCGGGCGACGCTCGAGTCCGTCGCGCTGAAGCCGCTGCGTCGATGGACGAGTGTCACGTGCCGCGCGACTGAGCGTAGCGCCAGCGCCCAGTCGAGCGCCGAGTCGCCGCCGCCCGCGACCACGATGTTCTTTCCGGCAAAGCTGTTCATGTCGGAGACGCTGTAATGGAGGCACTGGCCTTCAAGGAGTGCCGCCTCGTCGAGGGCCAGCCGCTGCGGCACGAACGCACCGTTGCCCGCCGCAATCAGGATTGCCGCAGCGTCAAACTCATGCCCCTTGTCGGTGCGGGCAAGCCATCGACCGCCCTCGAGCGGATCGAGCGTCTCGATGCGCTGACCGAGATGCATCGGGGGATTGAAGGGCCGACATTGTTCGACGAGACGATCGACGAGATCGCGCGCCGTGCACGACGGTATCGCGGGGATATCGTAGATCGGTTTGTCTGGGTACAGTTCAATGCACTGGCCACCGGGGCGCTCGATCCCGTCGACAATCTGGCACGAGAGTCCGATTATGCCTGCCTCGAATGCGGCGAACAGGCCCACAGGGCCTGCGCCGACAATCAACACGTCGGTTCGCAAAAGATTCGAGACCAACGAATTTTCCGGGGATGTCACGTGTATTCCTCATGAATGTCATGCGGGCCGCACCATTTCGCCTGCCGTCTTTTCCCTTACCGAGCCGGTGCAGCACTTGCAACGACGACATGCCAGCGCGCATCGACTACTCGAAGGTCAGACGGGCCCGGCCTGATTCTGGCCAGTATCGCGACTGCCAATATACATCATGTCGTGATATAAATTGAATGTCTTGACATGGAGCAAAGCCCCCCCGATTTCCGCTCGATAGGGTGAGAGTCAGCGGTCCATGACGCGATGTGACTGCCGCAGCAGCTCGAACGGAACATGATCCAGCCCTCTTGCTAAACTGCGTCCAATTTTTGGCAGAACAGCCATGGCTTCCGGTGTTGACGGCGTCTTACCAACGCGAACAATTATTGGAGCACGTCCGTGACCGAATTCTCCGTCTGGGATACCGTTGGGAGTGACATAGGAGACAACCCGCGCTGGATACGAAATCCGTTCCACCGAGGAGGAACATCGTGAGTAACACTAGAACCTTTGAAATTTTCCGCTACGATCCGGACCGGGATGCCAAGCCGTACATGCAAACGTACGAGATAGAGGCCCCCCCTGGTGACCGGATGTTGCTGGATGTACTTGTCCGGATCAAGGCACAGGACGAGACGCTCAGCTTTCGGCGTTCGTGTCGTGAAGGTGTGTGCGGCTCGGACGCGATGAACATCAACCGCAAGAACGGGCTCGCCTGCATCACCAACCTTAACGATCTCCCCCGTCATACGGTCCTGCGTCCGCTGCCCGGATTACCGGTCGTTCGCGACCTGATCGTGGATATGACCGCGTTCTTCAAGCAGTACTACTCGATTAAGCCCTACCTGATCAACGACACTCCCCCACCCGAACGGGAAAGGCGCCAGTCGCCCGAGGAACGCGATCAACTCGACGGTCTCTATGAATGTGTTTTGTGCGCGTGCTGTTCCAGCGCGTGCCCCTCGTACTGGTGGAATCCAGACAAATATGTCGGTCCTGCCGGCCTCCTGCAGGCCTACCGCTTTCTGGTCGATTCCCGCGACGAGGGCACGGGCGAGCGGCTGGACAATCTTGACGATCCGTATCGCCTCTTCCGGTGCCGGACGATACTGAACTGCACGGACGTCTGCCCCAAAGGCCTGAATCCGGCCAAGGCGATCGGGGAGATTCGCACCATGCTCGCGCGCCGGACGATCTGAGTGCCGCAAACTGACACAGGGAGGCTGTTATGGCCATGCCACGGATGACACAGGGGAACTGATCGACGTTCGCGCGCACGCATCCTTACCGGCACCGCTTCATCGTTGCGTATCTGGAGTTCAAGAGATGGTTACGAACGGGTTCCACCGCCCGGTCGGCGTGACGGCGGGTTTTCGGGAACCTCTTTCATGGCGGCGTCAACACCGGCCCGTCGGGCTGGATTGCGAGTGCGACGATGTCGACTGCGGACATCCGCGTTTTTTGCGTTTTAGCGGGGGGTGAATGATGGGCGACTCAATGTATCCGCAGTGGCACGCGGAAATTGCTACGCGACGCCGGGAACTCGCCCCCGAAGCGCTCGCTGCGTTCCGGGCTTTCAATAGCAGCGTGTTTGGCGACGGCGCGCTGCCAGCGAAAACGAAACAGCTGATCGCCGTGGCCGTCGCACATGTGACGCAGTGTCCCTATTGCATCCGCGGTCACACAAAGGAGGCATTGAAGGCCGGGGCATCGGAGAATGAGATCATGGAAGCGATCTGGGTCGCGGCCGAGATGCGTGCCGGTGCAGCTTACGCACATTCGGCACTCGCGCTCGACGTGATGAAGCAAGAGCGGCAGTCGTGCGAGGCCCGGCATGACGAGCATCATTGACAACCTGATCACCGAGCACCGGCGCCTGGAGCGACTCGTGCGGCTCCTCGAACGTCAATCGATGCTCCGTGATGCGCAGGCGGCACCGAACGCCGCAGTGCTCGTGGATGCCCTCTATTACCTCACGCGGTTTCCCGACGTGAACCACCATGCACTGGAGGATCGCGTCATCGGCAAGCTGCTCGAGAAGAAGGCGTTATCCACCGAGTTGGCAAGCGAGCTGTCGGCGCAGCACGCGACGCTGGCACTTCAGGGCCACGAACTGATTCAGGACCTCGAATCCAAGGTGCGCGATGAAAATATGTCGAGAGAGCTCCTCGAATTTCGCATCCGGCTGTACGCGGAGCGGCTGCGCCATAACATGGCGGTTGAGGAACTCACGCTGTTTCCGATCGCGACGCGTCATCTGGATTCGGGCGACTGGTCCTCGATTCTGCAGGCAAGCCCAAACCAGTCCGCTGACCCACTTTTTCAGACCCCGGTCCACGAGCGCTTTGTGCAGCTGCACCGCGTAATCGCTGCCGAAGCCGATTGCGGATGCCCGGAGGGCGACGCGTAGAGCCCCTTGCAGTGAAGACGGGACGGTTGCCGGCCTGGGCCACCCCGCCTTCAGCAACGGATCTATGACGGTATTCGCGCCGGCCCGCTAGCGGGGGGATCGCTTGCCGGGAAGCTCTCCGCCCCGGCCTCGTCGATCAGGGCTTCGAGGTGATCGGCGCGCTGACGCGCCACGCACTCAGCTTCATGAGGGATTTGCATGATGGGCCTCAATGATGGTCTCGACTGCGATCAAGGTTTGACAACGCATCTTTCGAGACCTGGCGCGTTGTTTTGCAAAGCCGGATAACGAGAACTTCTCCCAACGGCGTCATCTGAGGTTTGCCCCGGCATCTGCGACACCGGTCAATCTTGACCAGATTGCCACTCAATAATGGCAGCAAGTCGGGCCGCTCGATGCTGACTTGCTCAGGGGCGTGAGCGACGAGCATGAGTGTGGCGATCTCGTGCGGCGTCAGCATCGGGAAATTCGTGGCGCAAGTGGGAGACGCATCGCATTGCAGCGCGGTCCGCTCTGAAGACCGTGCTTGCCCATCCCGCTGGGTGTCGAGGTGGTTGACCTGTCGGGATGCAATGCCTTCGAATTCGTATTGAGTTTCCATCAATGTCCTCCTGGCCGATGTTCTGGCAAGCGAACATCAGGCGCGTACCCGAATGCCTCCCGGTGGGGTTGACCCCGGAAGGAAGCATGGCCAACGTCTGTCGCCAGCTTCTGCAACCCGTCAATATCGAGAATCCGGAGATCCTTGCCACGCACCTCGATCAGCCCTCGCCCCTGCAATTTCGACAACATCCGGCTGACTGTCTCGAGCTTCAGACCGAGGTAGCTGCCAATCTCCTCGCGCGTCATCTTCAGTGTGAACGCAGCGGCGGAGTAGCCGCGCGCCTGCCAACGCTTCGACAGGTCGGCGAGAAATGTAGCCACCCGCTCCTCCGCCGTCGTAGTGCCCAGCAGCATCATGAGGACAGACTCGCGCACGATCTCAGCGCCCAGCATCTGATGCACATGGCGCTGGACTACCTTCACTTCCCGGCACAGCATCTCGAGTAGGTCGAACGGCATCACGCACACGGAACTGTCTTCCAACGCGATCGCCTCGCAACTGTGTCTGCCGGTGGCAATGCCATCGATGCCGAGCGTGTCGCCTACGATGCCGAAGCCCGTGACCTGCTCATGCCCCTCGTGATGCATGACCACGGTCTTGAACGAACCCGCGCGGATCGCATAGATGCTCGCGAAGGTGTCGCCCGGGCGATACAGAGCATGCCCGCGATGCACGGTACGGACGCACTGCACGGCGGCGTTGAGCCGCTCGTGGGTCAAGGTGTCAATTGAACTGCGGGTGCATAGTCCTGCCATCGCGCACGTCTTGCAGGCGATGTTTGACGCCGGCCTCCCTTGGTCGGTTTGCCGCGCGAACGGCTCGCGATAGTAGAGAGATGTCGAACCTCCATAAGGTTCAGTCATGGTCAACATGTTTTTCTCTATCCACAAATATCCAAGTGATCGGAGGCGTGTTGGCGGCCATCGCGAGACGCTAATCTCTCGTGCAACGCACTGGATCAACTGGCTTAGTCAAAGAAATGTCTCTGCCACCGCGAGACTTGTTGCCGCACGTAGCGGACATTTCAATTCACCGCCTTCACCGTGAAGTCAATCACGATGTTGCCCGGCTCGCGAGCGACGTACCCGAAATCCACGCGCGGCCCGAAGTGATGCTCGATTGGGGCCAGAAGCAGGAGCGGGTCATGATCGTTGACGAAGCGCATCACCTCGCCTGGTTCCAACTCATCGAGCGCGCCGAAAATGGCCGCGTAGCGGAAACGCTTGGCGATGCCGCAGGCATCGAAGACGTATTGCTGGTTAAGAATGGGCAGGACTTCTGTGCGATTTCGCATGGGTGTTTCTTCTGAAAGGCCGTCGGCCGTGGCCGTCGCTACGGCGTAGTGGTGCGTCGGGCCACCATAGCCGCGCTTAGCTTGGCCATCTGCCGCCGATCCAGGCTCGCTTCGGCAAATGGCAGAACCTCGCTCTCCTCCAGCGCGATGTGGCCGCGGTACGCATCGGCAAAGTCATCCACCCAAACGCGTTCAAGCAGCCTTGCTTTCCCTTGGGCAATGTCGGCGAGCACAGGTCGCAACCGCCCCCACCCTGCCTCCAGCGATTGATGCTCGTCCAATAAGAACGCGATCCGTTTAGTCACCGACGAGCCATGCCGTCGATCGACCTCAATCAGCATTGGAAAGAGGTCTTGTTCCTCATCCGCATGATGATGCGGGCCCGCGACGTCGAAATAGCGCAGGATGTTTCCGGCTGCCTGCTGCGCCTGGGTATCAGTGCCATGCACGGGAAGGTGCGCCGCGAGCTTCTTGAGCGTGGCGCACTGTGCGGCAATGCGTTCGTGACACGCCCTGAGCATCTCGATCGGTTCGTCGAACGAGGGCGCAGACTTGACCAATAGACTATTCGACTTCATTTTGCATCACTCACATCGTTTCGCTTCAGCCAGCCTTGCCGTCAGTTCGCGGGCGTGTCAGGTAGGGCCAATATTGGAGTGCGTACATGGCGAACGCCACGCACCAGCACAAGCCGGCGGCGTCGATCCACCACGCGCTCCAGCCACTCGCCAGCAACGGACCAAAGACGCGTAGAACGGCGGCGGCGATCACGAGGCAGTAACAGGCAATCTCGGCTGGTCCGGCGACGAGATTGCGGCCGGTATGTCCGAGCGCGGTCCGTGTGATCATGGCGATGATCGCGCCTCCGAGCGCACCGACGGTAAGGGCATGCAGCGCGATGGAATGCGGTACCAGTCCGACTGCACTCAGCATCAGCAGGCCGAAGCCGAGTGGAACCCAGGCGTATGCCGCGTGAAGGATGGCGAGAATCGGCCGGCGGCCGACTTTCCACGAGCGCCATCCAGCAAGCCGGATGCCATGGACCACCGCCGTCGCACCCGCCGCGCTGCCAACAAGCCACGCACTCGCGCCTAGCGCGTCGAACCCAAAAGCCAGCAGCGGCAGCGGCACGGCCAGCGCTTCGACTACCCGCCAGCGCCTGAATGTATAGCCGGGCACAGCGTTGGCAGTGAACATCGGCGTCACTCGACCCGCGATGATAGTGACGAGCGTCACCAGCAGCCCAACAGCGGCGCCAGCAGAGCGCAATGCCAGATCGGCCCGTCCCTGCAACACCCAGGCGTGAAACAGGATGTTCAGAAGACCGAGCATGCCCAGCACGACGGGTACAAAGATATTGTGGCGGTTGCGTGCCGGGATAAGCACGCGCAGCAAGGCGATCATCAGGACCGGCAGAAACGCCGAATCCACGATCGCGGCCAGCAGCTCCGGGCCGGACCATACCGCGATGCGCCCCACGAGCCACAGAAGCCATAACAGGGCCAAAGGCGCGCCGGATGGTGTTTTGAGCGAGGTCCAGGCCCGCACCGCCGTCAGCAGAAAGCCAGCGACGATGGCTGCGGCAAACCCGAAGATCATCTCGTGCGTATGCCACAGGATGCCACTGAGTGACGTCATCCGACCTGCCGACACAATGCCATGCAGCGCGCCAAGCCAGACCAGAATGGCGAGCGCACCGAACAGCGCGCCCCCGAGGTAAAACGGCCGGAAGCCGAGTCTCAGGACGGCCAGCTCCGATGCAGGTGACACGAACGAAGAACGGTGCGGCAGATGCATTTTCATTGCTGGCCTCCTGTGCGGCGGCTCGTACTGCCACGCGGGCGCGACACGGCCACCGATACCAACTCGCGAGGGTCGGCCATGCCCAGGACAGTCGCCGCCACCGTGGGCGCCGCGATGGCTTCTCGCAACGTCATAGTGTCGAGCTCGTGGAGAAAGGCGTCGACCGCCCGGTACAACCTGTGCCTCAGGTTGCAGGCCGGAAAAATCGTGCAGCCGTGTGCGACGGTCATATCTTGGCAACGCACGACGGCAAAATCTTTTTCGGCGGCCCGCACAATTTCCCCTACCGAAATCTGCTCGGGCGCGCGCGCAAGGCAAGCGCCGCCAGCCCGACCGCGCGAGGTTTCGATGAAGCCGACCTGGCTGAGCCCGTGAACGATTTTCGTCAAATGATTGCGTGAAATACCGTAGGCGCCCGCGATCTCGTCAATGGTCGAAACGCCACCGCCCGGGTACTTCAGAGCCAGATACATCATCACCCGAAGCGTGTAATCGGTGTAGAGAGTGAGGTGCATGGTGGCTCCATCCCTGAAACGGCGCTGTTGGACCCGCGCGTGCGAAGCTGTTCAACGGCGACACATAACATGCATTAAAAATACTTCATTGTCAGCGAATCCACAATGACGTCGATCGTCGAGTTGCGTTAATCATTGGGGACCACGTCTCGAGCGCCTTTGTGATCACGCGCACCCGTGCGCCAGCACTGGCTTTGGCGACGGACGGTTTGCATCCGTTCGACCATGCGGCTAATTGACTCATATCGGATTCGCGTGTCCGCTGAGAATCGGTTCGAAATGGAGTCGAAGCCTAAGCTCGGCCAGTAATGCGCGCCGACGTACTCGTCGATCCAGCTAACGCGGATTAATGATGGAAAAACGGTGCAACGCCGGTGGCCATTGCTCTTACGTTTTTGTAATGGAGTACCAAACACTGTCGAATGGTTGCCGGAAGTCCGCCGGCAGTTACCCATTGTGATTTACTGTCGCGCCACGACTAAACTGGAATGAGTAACGAACGGAGCACCGGTTCGAGGCGCGCTCATGGAGGTGCGGGCCGGCGCTAAGCAGCCGTAAACACGAAATCCAGCTTGCCTGTTTGGCCACCGCACGAGTACGGCACGGGGTGAGCGCCTGGACTGGCGGTAGCTCTGCACGTCCTGCTGGCGGCGATGGTGATTTCTGGTGCGCACCTGTCGCACCATCTCACACCCCCACTAGCTCGGACGCGGTGATTAAGAATCTATCCGTAAATAATGTTGACCGACAACTTCACTTTACGGAACGCGATGATCGCCGCGGCGATGTGATTGAGCGCGACGAAGCTGCGCTCCAGTTTTTCGTATCGCACGAGCAACTTACGAAAACGGTTGAACCAGCTGTGACAGACCTCGACCACCCACCGTCGCGCTTTCTTCGTTGGATCGCGCCGCTTGGCATCGGCCTCTTTGCGTCGATCGACGACGTGGGCAATGTAGCCGTGCGACTCGATCGTCTCCAATGCACGTTTGCCTCGATAGCCTGCATCGGCGCAAAGATGCTTGCTGCGTCGAGTTCTCGGCGTCTTGCGCTTGACCATGATGGCTTGGAGCACCGCGTCGAGTTGCGTGACATCATGCCTATTGGCTCCGGTCACGACGAGCGACAACGGGACGCCACGCCCGTCCACCAGCAGGTGGCGCTTGCTCCCTTTTTTCCCCCGATCCGTCGGGTTGCGTCCCACAGCCTCTTGCGCCATGGGCGCTTTGAACATGGCCCCGTCGATGCTTTGCCATCGCCAGGCGATGCCTTCCATCTGGTCGTACTCGGCGAGTCCGGCCTGCCAGATGGCTTCGAACACGCCTGCCGCCTCCCATTCCAAGAAGCGCTTGTGCATCGCGCTGGCGCTGCCAAATCGTTCTTTGGGAAGCGCTTTCCATTGGCAGCCCGTGCGCAGCACATACATGATCGCCTCGAACACCTGTCGCGCCGGCTTGGCGGGTCGCCCCGCGCCGGGCTTGCGCAAGTACTCTTGGCCTGCCGGACGCTCACGCTGCGGGATCAACGGCTCGACCCGCGCCCAGAAATCCTCCGTCACCACCCACGATTCCACTCGCTTGCGTGTTGCCATCTCTTCGTTCCGTCGCCGCTTGCAGTGCGGCCCGGAGCAAGAGTTTACTATTTACGGATAACTTCTAACGCGCCCGGCATGTCGTTGCCGTTGACCACGTCGGCCCAGCATTCGGCGAACTCGGCGTCGGCACCACGTATTCGGACTCCGTCTACTGAACTCGGAACCGTGAACACGCTGGTACCCGTTGTGCGCCAACATCGCAACCCCAGGGGTCTAACAGGCTGTTGAAAAGCGCATCGATTTGACGACCGAGGCACTGTTTAAGGGGTTCTCCATCAGGATGTGCCCAGGTAACACAGAATGGACGGCGTGCCTTTGCTCTCCTTGAACAGCCGTGCGTCCGGATCGGTACTCGACTCGTAAGTCTCGTTGCTGCGCCGCTTGCCTTTCCAGTCAGTGTCGGCGTTACGCCCGCCCGCCGGCGGCGGCTCATCGTCCGCCCCCTCCTTGGGCCGGAAACTTTTGTGGCTGGCCCAAGCGTGCCACACTGAACAGCCCGCTGAGCCGCTTCAGCGCGTCGTTGACGAGCAGCCGAAGCGGCCGCAGCGGGTGGTCGGCCGGAACAAAATCTTCCAGTTTTACCGTCGTGAACAGCGGTTCTTGCATCTCGTCCATTCCGCGCATCGCTCTCGTCTGCCCAAGATCATGAACACGATATCTCTAACGCATCGCCCTCAGGGCCCGCTTACACCGTATCCAATTTCAACAGCCTGTTAAGGATAACTTAAGCATCGCGTGTCAATCTCGTCCAACGGAGATAACGACGATCACGCTTATCATGTTTCGCGTCGTCCACGCCGAGTGACGGCAAACGTGGCGTTAACTGCAGTACACCCCGCGATCTTCGGGACCTGCCCGGCTGCCGCTCTCGTTTGACCCGGTTCAACACCGGGTCTTTTTTTGGTTCATCGCAGGAAACCGTGGAGCGTTTGAGGGCGATTGCGTAACCTGACGCCTGATTCTATGGAGGTCAGGGGGAAGAATTGCTCGATCGCAAGGCGCTTCAGGCACTGGGCTGCTGGACCGGCTATCGGTTGGAACGGGTGGAATGGCCGGAAGGAGACGGCCATACGCTGTCGCTGCATCTGAAGCCAGTCAGCAAGGTCATGCACTGCGAACAGTGCGGCGCGCGCTGCCAGCAAATCCACGAGACGACGGTTCGGCGAGTGCGCGATCTGCCACTGTTCGAGTACCGAGTCGTGCTGCATGTCCCCCGCCGTCGGGTCTGGTGCGCACACTGCGGCGGCCCGAGGCTGGAGAAGCTGACGTGGCTGGGCCGCTACCAGCGAGTGACGGAGCGGTTCGCCAAGGCCTGTGAGAAGCTGCTGCAAGCGGCCAGCGTGCAGGCGGTGGCAGCCTTCTACGACCTGGGCTGGCACACGGTCAAATCGATCGACAAGATGCGCTTGCGGGCTCGCGTGGCCGAGCCGGACTGGTCGACGATCCGCTATCTGGCAATGGACGAATTCGCGCTGCATAAGGGCCATCGCTACGCCACGGTGGTAGTTGATCCGATCGGCCGACAGGTGCTCTGGGTCGGCCCCGGACGTTCACGAGAAACGGCTCGAACCTTCTTCGAACAACTGCCCGAAGGCGTTGCCGAGCGCATCGAAGCGGTCGCGATCGACATGACCACGGCCTATGAGCTGGAGATCAAGGAGCAGTGCCCGCAAGCGGAAATCGTCTTTGACCTGTACCACGTCGTGGCCAAGTACGGCCGCGAAGTGATCGACAGGGTGCGAGTGGATCAGGCCAATCAACTACGACATGACAAGCCGGCCCGCAAGGTCCTGAAGTCCAGCCGCTGGCTGTTGCTGCGCAACCGTCACAACCTGAAACCAGAACAGGCCGTGCACCTGAAGGATCTGCTGGCCGCCAATCAGTCGCTGTTATGCGTCTACGTGCTGCGCGACGAACTCAAACGGCTCTGGTTCTACCGAAAGCCCGCCTGGGCGGAAAAGGCTTGGGGGCAATGGTTCGAACAGGCTCAGCAAAGCGGGATCGCCGCGCTGCAAAAGTTCGCTCAGCGCTTGCAGGGTTACTGGCACGGAATCGTGACTCGCTGCCGTCATCCGCTCAATACCAGCGTCGTCGAAGGCATCAACAACACCATCAAGGTCATCAAGCGTCGGGCTTATGGGTACCGCGACGAGGAATACTTCTTCCTCAAAATCCGCGCCGCGTTCCCCGGTAATCCGCGATGAACCCTTTTTTTGGCTACGCGCGATCTTTCATGTGCCGTACTGCGAGTACACATCGGCGAGCGAACACTTCCTCGAAAGACGCGGTTGATCGGTGAAATCTCGGTCCGGTCCCGAATACGCCACAGGATGACAGAACGATGGCATGTACGCCGCGTCAATGATGCATGTACAACGAACGTGCCGGAGCGTGGCTCTGGACTGCTGCCCCCGAGTCAAATCCAGACGGCTGAGCGGACCCGTATCCCGATGCATCTGCGCGCCTCAATTCCGAAGACCGGATGCGCGCTTCGGCTTGCTGGATCGACTGCGGATAATGGATGTCCTTTCTGGCTGGGTTATAGCCGGCTTGCTCGAGTTGTACGATCTGGGCACGAACTTCCGCCCTGGTCAAGCCGCCATTCGACTGACCTGCCGAGGCAAACACGGGGGCGATGCCCACGACCAGCATGATGGTACCGATAGCGAACTTCATGATTTCAACCTCCAATGAACAGGGTCGGCATCCAAGGAAACCTCTTCTGCCGTAATGACAGCATGCCCCGCTCAACATGAAGGCAATGTTAACTGCGCGTCCTTGAGCGCATTAGCCATGACGTCGGCAGGTCCGGAGTAAGCCGATCGACACGGAACGACTGAAATCATGACGGCGCGTGCGTTTAGGAAACACTGCGCATCGCCTACCCTGCCCGAGAAGGAATGGCGACCTCATACCGTGGATGCCGAATCAAGCCGACGCGGGCAACACGACACGAATGCCAAACCCCTTTCCATCGAGCCCATCGATATACATGAACCTACCTCCAAGTTTGGTCACGATGCGCGCAACGATCGATAGCCCCAGCCCGCTGCCGCTTTCTTGATGGTCCGCACCGCGAAAGAAGCGATCCTGCAATCGGGACAGATCTTCGTCCGAGACGCCGTGCCCGTCGTCCTGTACCTGGAGGCTGACCGCGCCGGCATCCTGCCACGACGTGATTTCGACGCGCCCCTCTTCGCGACCGTACTTGATCGCGTTATCGACGAGGTTGTCTAGCAAGACACGCACCAGCGTCGACGGCGCATGTGCGATGACTGGGCCGTCGACGCGCGAATTCAGCGCAATCCGCTTGCGATCCGCGCGCGTCTGGTGGTCGTTGATGCAGGTCTGCACCACGCGCGCGAGATCTATGTCCTCGCCAGCCATCGGTACCGTCTCGTCGAGTCGTGCGAGTGCAAGCAACTGGTCCGCTAGATGCGTGCTTCGGTCGACGCCCTCGACGACTCGTTGCATTGCGCGCCGCTGACGGTCAGGATCGCGCGCCGTGAGCGCGACCTGCGCCTGAACCTTGAGCGCGGCGAGTGGGGTCTTGAGCTCATGTGCCGCGTCGCTGGTGAACGCGCGCTCGCGATCGAGCGATCCGCGCAGACGTTGCAGCAACGTGTTCAGTGCGGCGACTAGCGGCCGCACTTCGTCGGGAATGCCCTTCGTGCCGATTGCATCGAGACTGTCGGGCGAACGCGCCTCGATTGCCTCGGACAGCGTCCGTAGCGGCGTGAGGCTGCGTCCGATCGCCAGCCAGATCAACACGGCCAGCACGGGCAACGCGAATGCGAGCGGCCGGGCGACGCGACGCGCTACCTCCGCAGACAAATCCGAACGGTGTGAGCGTTGCTCGAAGATACGCACGGTACGGCCGCGCGCGGCATCGGTCAGCACGTACGCGTGCCACTTCGGATTGCCGAACCGGATCGGGCTCGATGCGGCAGCGGGAAACACCGGTAGATCGAGCGAGTCAAGCCCCGGACTGGCGGCCAGGATGCGTCCGCCGGTATCGCTGACCTGATACAACATCCGCGGCGATGTATCGTTGTCGCCGTCATCGTCTTCCGACGAACCGAGCGCGATGTCCGCAAAGACTGGGAGATCGGTGGCATCGAGCGCGGCGAACGCCCTGGCGATCTGCTCGATGCGGGTTTCGTCCCATTCCTCCGCTTCTTGAATCGCCTGGCGGTAGCTCGACAACAGCGAGTACGCCCAGACCACCACGACACCCGACAACACGAGCAAGGTGAGCCGTTGCCGGATCGAGCGCATCACGATGCCTTCTCCACCACGTACCCGACGCCGCGGATCGTTCGGATCAGGTCGGCCCCCAGTTTCTTGCGCAGATTCGACACATGCACTTCGATCGCATTGCTTTCGATTTCTTCGTTCCAGCCGTAGAGGCTGTCCTGGAGGCGCGCGCGGGACAACGGGCGCCCCTGGTTCGCCAGCAGTTCGACGAGCAACGCGCATTCGCGCGAGGTCAGCGCGATCCGCTCGGTGCCGCGCGTCACCGTCATCAGCGCGGGGTCGATCGACATGTCGCCGTATTCGATCGTGTCGGTACCGCGGCCCTGCGAACGGCGCACGAGCGCCCGGCAGCGGGCGAGCAGCTCGGTCAGGTCGAACGGCTTGCCGAGGTAGTCGTCGGCACCCGCGCTCAGGCCACTCACGCGATCGGCCACCGTGTCGCGCGCGGTCATCACCAGCACCGGCGTATGGTCGCGGCGCTTGCGAAGCCAATCCAGCAATTCGACCCCCGACATGCGGGGCAGGCCGAGATCGAGCACGATGAGATCGTATGGCGTGGTTTCGAGCGCGAGCTGTGCATGCCTGCCGTCGTGCGCCCAGTCGACCGTCATGCCAGCGTCGATCAGGCCGTCTTCCACCCCGCTTCCGATCAGCTTGTCGTCTTCCACGAGTAGTACCCGCATGGCGTCGCGTTCCTGTTAGTTCCGCACATGGCGTCCATAGCCGCACGATAACCGCAGGCGCGGGCCGCCATCAAGTCGGTCGCGGAAAATTCCGGGCCTTAAGAATTCGTTAACGTCGGCACCCTAAGGTCGCGGTCACCGACATTCGCAATCGAATCGATGACCATGAACAGCCTGTCGTTCCGACTCCGTTTCTGCGCAGCGCTGGCCGTGCTGCTTTCCGTGGCTACCGCGCCGGCCTGCGCCGGCGAGATCAAGACATTGATGAGGGACATGAAGCACGCGATGCAAGGTGCGACGAACAGCCGGACGATTCCCGAAATGAAAGCCTATGTGGCCCGGCTCGAAAGCGATGCGCAACAGGCTAGCCGCCAGAGGTATCGTGATGACCAGCCGACCTATGACGAAGGAATGCGTACATTGCAGGGAGAATTGACCGACGTCGACCGCGCGATCCAGGCCAACGATCTGTCAGCCGCCAAGCAAGCGCTACGACGGATCAACGGCACGAAAAAGCACTATCACGACCTTCTCGGCTGACTGCGGCCAACCACGCTTTTGCCACTGAACAGATATTCCCGTCATGAAAATCGTCACCCGCTATCCGCTGTCGATCAGCGTACTGCACTGGCTGCTGGCCGTCGCGCTGATCGGCAACTTGATCGTCGGCCTGCTGCTGGACGACAACGAGGATCTCGTCGGTCTGCACAAGTCGATCGGCATCGTCATTCTCGGCCTTGTACTGGTTCGTCTCGGGAATCGGGTCCGAAAGCGACGCGTGTTGCCGCCGTCGATCAATCCGGTTGGCACGGCGGCCCGCCTCGTCGAACGCACTGTCCACAGCCTGCTTTACGTGCTGATGCTCGTCATCCCGCTGCTCGGGTGGATGAAGACGAACGCCGCCGGGCACACGGCCAGTTGCTTCGGATTCTTTTCGTTACCGACGCTGGTGCCGAAAAGTCGTGCCATATCGCAGTGGCTAGGAGAACTGCATGCACTGACGGCATATGGACTTGTCGCATTGGTCGGCATCCATGTGCTCGGCGCATTGGCGCATCAGGTAATCCGGACGGAAAGCATTCTCCCCCGCATCCTGCCCTGGCCGACGCGCGCCGGACAGTATGAGGATCAGACGGAGGATATTGTCTGAAGCCAGAAATATGACTCGCGGTGACCGTGCCGGGGGTGTCAGAATTTCCGTGTTCAAGGCGGGTGGAGTAATTACACGGAAGGCCGAGCGAATCGATCTGCGTAAAGGATAGCGAATTGGTTCATGGCCGTCTTCCAGTCATGAGCGGCACTTCCCCAATTCGCGGTGATGTTGCGCAAGGCCAGCCAGATGAGTTTGGTGGCTGCCTCGTCGGTCGGGAAGTGACCCCGGGTCTTGATGATCTTGCGCAGCTGCGAGTTGATATTTTCAATCGCGTTCGTCGTGTAGATGATCTTGCGCACACCCGGCGGAAACGCAAAGAACGGGATCACGCGATCCCAGGCGTTGCGCCACGCGCTACTGACGGTCGGGAATTTCTGACCCCACGGCCCATCCGCAAACGCATCGAGTTCGGCCTGAGCTGCTTCCGCGCTGGGAGCGGCGTAGATCGGCTTGATCGCGGCGGCCAGTCCTCGGCGATCTTTCCAACTGGCGTAATCGAGGCTGTTGCGGATCAGATGGACGATACAGGTTTGCAGCGTAGTCGCCGGAAACACCACCGCCAGAGCTTCGGGCATGCCCTTAAGACCGTCGGTGACGGCGATCAGGATGTCGTGAACGCCGCGCGTCTTCAGATCGTTGAACACCTTCATCCAGAACTTGGCACCCTCGGTATTCTCGATCCACAGGCCCAGGATCTCCCGGGTGCCGTCGGGCAGCACGCCCAGCGCCAGGTACACCGCCTTGTTGCGCACGACGGCGTCTTCGCGAATCTTGACCCGCAGTGCGTCGAAAAACACGACCGGATACATCGGTTCAAGCGGTCGGGCCTGCCAGGCAGTCACTTCGGCCATGACTTCGTCGGTGACCGAGCTGATGAAGTCGGGCGAGACCTCCGTACCGTACTGTTCCAGCAGGAAGCCCTGGATCTCGCGTACGGTCATGCCTCGGGCATACATGGCGACGATCTTGTCGTCGAAGCCGGTGAAGCGCCTTTCGTGCTTGGGAATCAGGACGGGTTCGAAGCTGCCGTCGCGGTCACGCGGCACCTCGATGCGGATCGGACCGTCTTCGGTCAGAACCGTCTTGGCGCCTTTGCCGTTGCGCTGATTCGTGGCGTTGGCCGGCTTGGCAGCACCGAGAGGGTAGCCGAGATGATGGTTCATCTCGCCGCCCAGCGCACGCTCGATCAGCGCCTTCTTGAGCGCCAGCGTCGCGGCATTGATGGCTTCAGCCGTCATCGGGCCGTTGCCGAACTGCTCAAGCAGCTCGGCCGGAATCGCCGGCAGCGCCGCCGGCTGGGCTTTCGGTTTGCGAGGCATAAACTCTCCTTGAGAGCATGTTATGCCTTAAACACAAAATTCCTGACAGGCCCACCGTGCCGTTCAGGTCTCTTGGCTACAAGGATAAGCACAACACCTTCACCGACGGTGCGCAGGCGTCGAGCAATTCTCTCGAGGCTCAAAGCAACCGTTGGTCGCGCATGCAACGTCAACCAGGCTCGTGCTCTACGCACAGCCCCTGCTTCCCGTCCTACGCATCTGAATGCGATGCGCCAGTGTGATCCTCCACACCCCTGACGCCTGGAATGCCCTCTGCTGCTACCCGCATCGCCTGGACCTCGTTCGGTGCCCAGGCGTAGTAGCCCCAAAGATGGACAATCCCGTTCTTGACGATCACATTGCGACCGGGAAAGCTCCATTTGCGACCTGCAATCTCGGCCAACAGCATGCCTCGAATCTCGCGATCGCTTAGAACCTGCTGCAAGTTCGGCGTCGACGGCGAAATCGCGAGTGCCTGAACCAGATTGGCTCGGCTCACGATCCCGACAACCTCATTGCCGCGCACGACGGGGACACGTCTGACGTGCGCCTTCTCAAGGATGTGGGCCAACTCGTCGATCGGCGTCATCTCCTGAACGGTGACGACGTGCTTCGTCATGACATCCTTGACGAGATGCGCATGCGTTTTCACATAGTCGGCGGCATCGTCGCGGCGGGCAGTCAGCAGTTCCATCCACCAGGCGCGATGTGGCCTGTCCGTTTCTATCTCCACGCGTCGCACCAGATCCGACTCGCTGATCATCCCGACCAACCGTCCATTCGCGTCGATCACTGGCGCGCCACTTATTCCATTCTCGACGAGAAGCGCTGCCGTTTGTTGAACTGTCATATCCGGTTTCACGGAAACGACTACGGGTGTCATGACGTCAATGGCGTGCATTGTCAGCCTCCTCGTACCTGTTTCAGTCATGCGCCAATAGCCGGCGCTTGCCTGTGTTTCCGATATCGAGATTAGGTGACGAGCGCACCGGCTCGTTGATGTGCATCAATCTGGCTTGCACAGCGCACATCGCCGGGTATCGCCGGCATTTTGGCGTGAACGTCCCCATCCCCACCTCTCAGTCAGCTCGGCGACAGGCCCCTTGATCACGATCAATCGTCGACAGGATGCATCGCAGTAAATATTGGCTTGTGGCTTTTGCCAGTGACTAGGACTCGTACGGCAATGACCGGTGCATGGGTGCCCTCCAACAGCGACGAAAACCGATGAATACCGCGACGATCGCCAATGTCTCCAGCCCGCAGCTTCCCGGATGCGTCGTCGCGGTGCGCGGCGCCGTTGTCGATCTCGCGTTCCCGGCAGGTACGCTACCCCCGGTGGACACTGCGATCTCGATCGAAGTCGATGGCGACAGTTCGATCGTCGCGGAAGTACAAGCCCACCTCGGCGAGCGGACCGTCCGGGCACTGGCGATGCAGTCGACCAGCGGTTTGCCCAGAGGCGCATCGGCGCAAGCGTCATGTCGGCCGATCGCGGTTCCGGTCGGCAACGCCGTACTCGGACGCCTGATCGACGTGATGGGCACGCCGGGCGACCAGGGCGAGCCGCTTCCGCTCGATATCGAGCGCCGTCCGATCCATCGGCCTCCGCCAGCATTGTCCTCACAAGACAGCGCAACGGGCATCTTCGCCACGGGCATCAAGGTCGTCGATCTCCTTGCCCCGCTCGCCCGGGGCGGCAAAGCGGCGATGTTCGGCGGTGCCGGCGTGGGCAAGACCGTCCTCGTCATGGAGCTAATTCATGCGATGGTCGAGCGTTACAAGGGAATCTCGGTGTTCGCCGGCGTCGGGGAGCGCTCGCGAGAAGGCCACGAACTGCTGATGGACATGCAGCATTCCGGCGTGCTGTCGAAGACCGTGCTCGTGTATGGTCAGATGAACGAGCCCCCAGGCGCGCGCTGGCGCGTTCCGCTGACCGCCCTGACAGTGGCTGAGTACTTTCGCGACGACCAGCACCAGAATGTGCTGCTCCTGATGGACAACGTGTTCCGCTTCGTCCAGGCCGGCGCCGAAGTGTCGGGTTTGCTCGGGAGACTCCCGTCACGCGTCGGCTATCAGCCGACGCTGGCCACCGAAGTGGCTGCGCTGCAGGAGCGCATCGTATCGGTCGGTGGCGTCTCGATCACGGCAATTGAGGCCGTCTACGTTCCGGCGGACGATTTCACGGACCCTGCCGTCACGACCATCGCCGCACACGTCGACAGCATGGTCGTTCTGTCCCGCGCGATGGCCGCCGAAGGCATGTATCCGGCGATCGACCCGATCACCTCGTCGTCGATTCTGCTCGATCCGCTGGTGGTCGGCGCCGAACACGTTCAGGTCGCAACCGACGTGCGGCGCACGATCGAGCACTACCGCGAACTGCAGGATGTCATCTCGCTGCTCGGCATCGAGGAACTGGGAGCGGACGACCGCCGGATCGTCGGCCGGGCCCGCCGTCTGCAGCGGTTTCTGACCCAGCCGTTCGCCGTCACCGAAGCGTTCACGGGTGTGCCCGGCCGCTCCGTCTCGGTCGACGACACCATTGCAGGATGCCGCGCGATTCTGGACGGCGAATGCGACGCGTGGCGGGAACAATCGCTGTACATGGTCGGGACGCTGGACGAAGCACGCGAGCGGGAGCGAGAAACGTCATGAGCACGGCGCTTCATATGACCATCGCGACGCCCGCCGGGATGCTGGTCGACGCACCTGATGTCGTTGCTTTCCGTGCGGAGGATGCGACCGGCAGTTTCGGTGTTCTGCCCGGCCATGCGGATTTTCTCACCGTGCTGTCGCCCTGCGTCATGCGTTGGCGCACCGCGGATGGCACGCGCAGGTTTTGCGCCGTAAGCGGTGGCGTGTTGCGAGTCGTCAACGGAAAAGACGTCAATATCGCGTGTCGTGACGGCGAACTCGGGGACGCGCTCGAGACGCTCGAAAGCCGCGTCCGGGACGCCCGCGAATCGCGAATCGATGCGGCCCGCCGCGTCCGGGTCGAGCAAACGCGCCTCAATGCCCAGGCGATCCGGCAGGTACTGAAGTACTTGCGCCCCGGCGCCCCGGCGGCGGCCGGACATGCGGATGGCACGAATGAAGGCGACGGTCATGGCCGGTAATTCACGAAAAACCGCTCCTGGCCCGCGCGACCGGGACGTGAAAGCGCCCGAGCCCGCTGCGCCGGTACTCGAGCAAATCACGCAATGCGCCGTCCGGCGAGACCGGCAGGCGCGCGATGTACCGGAGCCGACACTGGGCTCCAGACTGGGGCAGATCGGCATGCTTGGCTGGATGATCGTGATTCCGGCCTTGCTGGCACTCTGGGCGGGCCATTGGCTCGACCGACATTTTCATACCGGCGTGTTTTTCTCAGCGCCGTTACTGATGCTGGGCGCTGCATTCGGTTTGTGGTCCGCGTGGCGCTGGATGCATCGCCAGGGCCCAGGGAGCTGAAACATGATGCCAGTCCATCCATTGTGGATCCCCCTGCAGATGGCTGTCGGTGGCGTGACCGGTGGCGTCGTCGGGCTCGCCTATTTTGCGTCGCTACTCGCTAATGTGCGCTGGTACGTCAGGGATGCAATCAGCGTCGCCATCATCGTGCATCTCGTTCGTTTCGGCACGCTCGCTCTGGTGCTGTTCGGTCTGGCACATATCGGATACGTTGCGTTGCTGAGCGGCCTCGCCGGCATCATGCTCGCTCGCCGCGCGATGATCCGCTTGCCGGGAGGTTCGTCATGATGCATTCACCGCTCTTGACCGAACCGCTGTTTCGCATCGGGGCGATTCCCGTGTCGACGCCGGTCGCAACCACCTGGGCACTGATGGCGCTCGTCGCCGTCACCGCGGCCGCGATGCGCAGGCGACTGTCGTTGACCCCGGGCAAACTCCAGACGGCGGTGGAACTCTTCGTCTCCACGCTCGACAGCCAGTTGCAGGACACGATGCAAATCGACCCCGCGCGTTGCCGCGCCTTGCTCGGTACGTTGTTCCTGTTCATCCTGACTTCCAACTGGTCCGGCTTGGTTCCAGGCGTCGAGCCGCCTACCGCCCATCTCGAAACCGATGCGGCCCTCGCAGCCGTCGTGTTCGCGTCGACGGTGTTCTACGGCGTCCACGAACGCGGGCTCGCTCGCTATCTCGCCTCGTTCGCTCAACCGACCTGGATCATGATTCCGCTCAATCTGGTCGAGCAGATAACCCGTACCTTCTCATTGATCGTGCGCCTGTTCGGCAACGTCATGAGCGGCGTGTTCGTGATCGGTATCGTGCTGTCGCTCGCGGGCCTTCTGGTGCCGATACCGCTCATGGCGCTCGATCTGCTGACAGGCGCGGTTCAGGCGTACATCTTCACGGTACTCGCGGCGGTATTCATTGGCGCCGCGCTCGGCGACGAGCGCTCAGCCACGCCGCATCCACGGCAAGGAGCATCATGAGCAACTGGATTCAACTGGTGAGCATCGTCGCGGCAGCCATTGCCGTTTCATTCGGCGCGATCGGCCCGGCGCTGGCCGAAGGTCGCGCCGTCGCAGCCGCGATGGACGCATTGGCGCGTCAGCCGGAATCGGCAGGCACGATTTCGCGAACGCTGTTTGTCGGCCTGGCCATGATCGAAACCATGGCGATCTATTGTCTGGTGGTCGCCTTGCTCGTTCTGTTCGCCAATCCGTTTATCAAGTAGGCATTAGCCATGCGAATCGACTGGTGGACACTCGGCTTCCAGACGATCAACGTCCTCGTCCTGATCTGGCTGCTGTCGCGCTTGCTGTTCAAGCCGGTCGCCAAGATCATGGCGGATCGTCAGCAGGCCGCCGCACGCCTCCTGCAAGATGCCTCGGCTGCCCGCGATGCAGCGCGGCAGGATCGCGACAACGCTGCAAGGGAAAGCGCCGCACAGGATGCAGAGCGCCTTGATCGATTGAGTGCGGTGGCGTCGGAGGCAGAGCGCCTCAAGGCATCCCTGCTCGCCGATGCGCACGCCGAGGCCGATACACTCAGAAAGACGGCCGAGGCCGAAGCCGCGGCGATGAAAGACGATGCGCTGCGAGCCAATGCCGAGCGGGCCGGTCAGTTTGCCGTCGACATCGCGGCGCGGTTGCTCGCGACGCTCCCGCCGAGCACGCTGGTAGAAGGATTCATTGCGCCGCTCGCCGACGCAGTCCGTGCCCTGCCCGCGGAGGACCGCGCTTGTCTCGGCCGCGAAGGCGAAACGTTGCGCTTGATAGCCCCGCGCACGTTGAACGACGACGAACTGGCTCATTGCCGTTCGATGCTCGCGACGGCATCGGGCCACGCCCTCTCCATTCGAACCGAAGTCGATCCCACCCTGATCGCGGGACTCGAACTCGTCGCACCTCACCTTATCGTGCGAAACAGCTTTCGACATAGCCTGGAATCCCTGAGAAGCGGACTCATCTCCCATGGCGACGAACGAAACGCATAACGACTCCGACGACGCATGGCTGACGAACGGCAGAGCCGTGCTGGAGTCGCTGAATCTTGCGCCGCAGACGGAATCGGTTGGGCGCGTGGAGCATATCGCTGACGGCATTGCACGGGTGAGCGGCCTCCCGCATGTTCGCCTGAACGAGTTGTTGCAGTTCGGGGACGGACAGTACGGCTTCGCGCTCAAGCTGGACGTCGACACGCTAAGTTGCGTGTTGCTCGACGACAGTAGCGGCATTGCCGCCGGCACGCGCGTATCGGGCACCGGCCGCGTGGTTGAAGTTCCGGTAGGTCCGGACCTGCTCGGACGCGTTGTCGACCCACTCGGGAGGCCGCTCGATCGCGGACGGCCGCCGAAATGCAAGCTATCCCTCCCGATCGAACGCGCCGCGCCGTCGATCATCGAGCGCGCACCGGTCTCTCAACCGGTCGAAACGGGCATTCTGTTGATTGATGCGCTTTTCGCGATCGGCCGCGGGCAGCGCGAACTGATCATTGGCGATCGCGCAACCGGCAAGACGTCCATCGCGGTTGACGCGATCGTCAACCAGAAACATTCCGACATGATCTGCGTCTACGTGGCGATCGGTCAGCGGGCCACCGCGGTCGAGCGCGTGATCGAGGCGGTTCGACGGCACGGTGCGCCGGAACGCTGCATCTTCGTCGTCGCGTCGGCGGCGGATCCGCCCGGCCTGCAATGGATTGCCCCGTTTGCCGCGTTCAGCATCGCGGAATACTTCAGGGATCGGGGCGAGCATGCGCTCGTCGTCATCGACGACCTGACCAAGCATGCCGCCACCCATCGGGAACTCGCATTGCTTGCACGAGATCCGCCGGGGCGCGAAGCGTATCCGGGCGACATCTTCTATCTGCACGCCCGTCTGCTGGAGCGTGCCGCCAAGCTCTCCGCGGAACGAGGCGGCGGCTCGTTGACCGCGCTCCCCATTGCGGAAACCGATGCCGGGAACCTGGCAGCATACATCCCGACCAATCTGATCTCGATTACCGACGGCCAGATCGTGCTGGATGCACACTTGTTCGCGGCCAACCAGCGCCCTGCGATCGATGTCGGACTCAGCATCAGCCGTGTTGGCGGCAAGGCCCAGCTGCCGGCATTGAGAGCCGCCTCCGGAAGGTTGCGACTCGACTACGCACAGTTTCTCGAGCTCGAGATGTTCACGCGCTTCGGCGGTCTCGGCGACACGAGGATCAAGGCGCAAATCGCTCGTGGAGAGCGTATTCGTACGTTGATTGCGCAGCCGCGATTTGCGCCGCTACGCCCGGTTGGCGAGATTGCGTTGCTGTTTGCGCTGGCCGACGGTGTATTCGATGCGTGTGCACCGTCAACGATCGCTGCCGTGCGAGTCGCACTTCCCGCCCGTCTCGATTCGACCGGCATCGCGACAAGATTGGGCCCAATCCTCGTTGCCGGCGGAGAAGTGTCATCCGACGACCGGGCGGCGCTTGTTCGCATTGTCCGCGACCTCATCCCGCAGTCCGCGGAAGTCAGGAGCGGTCGATGAGCAATCGGCTCGACGAAGTCCAGAATCGATTGGGTACGGTCCGCGAACTGGAATCCGTGGTAAGTGCAATGCGCGGTATCGCAGCGACACGGACGCGAGAAGCGCTCTCCCGCCTGCCGGGCATCCGGGCCTGCGCCGATCTGATCGGCCTTGCGATCGCAGATGCAATGGGCATTGCCGCCCAACGCCCCTCCGAGAGCCGAAGGCCCCGCGTTCCGGCCGACACTCACGTCTTTATCGTCATCGGCGCAGAGCACGGCTTCGTCGGCACCTACAACCAACGCGTGTTCCAGTCGATTTGCGTTCCTGCGACTGTTGCCGTCGAGTACTTCGTCGTGGGGAGTCGCGCAAGGGTCGCTGCCGACGCGCTCAATCTGCCGGTCACCTGGTCGTCGGAAATGATCGGTCACGCCGATATGGTGTCCGATCTCGCAGCCAGGATCATCGATGCGCTTTACGGCCGCCTGCGCCACGGCAACGCATCGCACGTCACGCTTGTCCACGGCGCGCCGCAAGCGGCCGGTGAATCGCCTGTACAGTCCACTTCGCTGCTGCCGTTCGATTTCCAGCGGTTCGAACCGGCCAGACGCCCCTTCCCGCCTGTCGTCACGCTCCCGATACAACAACTGCAGGAAAGGCTGGCCGAGGAATACGTCTACACCCAGGTATGCGAGGCCATCATTCTGTCGTTCGCCGCGGAGAACGAAGCGCGAATGCGCGCGATGATCGCGGCGAAACGTAATATCGACGACACCGCACAGCGGCTGAACCGGGACTATCACCGCTTGAGACAGGAGCAGATCACTGCCGAAATCGTCGAATTGTCGAGCGTCGAGGGGACTCTCGCTTCATGAATCGCTACGGTGCCGTATTTGACGGTTCGGGCGGCGATGTCAACTTCCGCAAAAGCCATCCGAACGTGGTGCCCTGAGTCAGTACGGAAAACACGACGACGACATAGGTTACGGTCACGATCATTTCCCGCTCGGGCCCATGGGGAAGCAAAAGCGCGAGTGCGAGCGAGATGGCACCGCGCAGGCCTCCCCAGATCAGCAGTCTGGTCGTGCCTTTCGGAAACCGGATACGCAGACCGATCACCCAGAGCGGAATGGCCACGCTGACTGTCCGTCCCGCCAGCACGCAGCCGACGGCGACTATTCCGGCTATCAGATACGTCCGGCTCTGATGGATCGAGAGGACTTCAAGGCCAATCAGCAGAAAGAGCACGCTGTTCATCATCTCGTCGACGACCTCCCAGAACATGCTCAGATACTCCCCCGTCTGGCCGGAAACGGTCTTCATCGACCCGTGGTTGCCGGCGAACAGCCCGGCCACGACCACCGCGATCAGGCCCGAGGCGTGGGCAAGCTCCGCCAGCGCATATGATCCCATGCAAAGCGCGATCGATAGCAGGATCTCGACGTGATGATTGTCGATACTTGCGACGAGACGGGATACGATCCACCCTGCTAACCATCCTGCCAAGGCGCCGCCGACCGCCAGTTGGAGAAACAGCAAGGTGACGTCGAGGACACCGGGTTCGCGAGCGGCGGTTGTGATACTCAGAAGCGTCAGAAAAACGATCGCACCCACCCCGTCGTTAAATAGGCTTTCCCCGGTAATTCGGGTTTCCAATTCCCTTGGAGCACCCGCCTTCTTGATGATGCTCATCACGGCAATCGGGTCGGTCGGCGAGATGAGCGCGCCGAACAGCAACGCATAGATGAAGCCGATCCGTACACCCAGCCACCATGACGCATACCAGAACGCGGCACCGACGAACACGGTGGAGATCAGTGTGCCGACGGTCGAGAGCACGCCGACCGTCCATTTCACCTGGCGGAGATCGTGAAAATCGACATGCAATGCGCCGGCAAACAGAAGAAACGGCAGGAAACCGTGAAACAGGAGTTCGCTGAAGTCGATCTCCGGAATCAGCCGCGTGAAGCGCGTCACGTCGATTGCGCCGAATTCGCCCAGTATGACGAGCAGGACGGTTGCCACCAATGCGATCGTCATCACCCCAATCGTCGGCGGCAAATGGAAAGCGCGATGATTGACGTAGCTGCCCAATGCAGCCAGGACGATCAATGCAGTCAGCGCGTGGAAGAACGTCATGTCTATCGATCCGATGTCTGGCCGAACGGTGTGCTGCCGCGCGCCGAAATAGAAATGTCACAGTGTGACAGGAATACCATGCTGCCCGGAACGGGATGGCGAATGTTGCGCTTTCCAGCCACCTTCGGCCCCCCAAAGAAAGCTGGCCGGATGTTCGCCTTTCCCGAACGCGCCGTTCATTGGGAATGGCTGAGCAGCGCCCCGCCTTTTCTGCGGTCGAAACTGATCGTCTTGCCGATCATTCCTCCGTTCATTGACTTGCATAGGCGTGCAATCGCGCCTAGCCGGCCATGACGACCTTGCCGCTCGAGAAGCCGCAACGCACGTCCCTTGCGACGGGCACGCTGATTCCGGCGTTTTAAGCAAAATTTAATTCTGGCGACCTACGGTGGAATCGTCACGTCATGAAATAGCCGTGTGGGCGGTTATACGCAGTGCGTTCGGTACGGCGCGACGGGAGCGTAGTCATGACAAGCATCGGGTTCAAGCGTATCGCGCTTACCAGTCTGGCCATTGCAGCCGTGTCCGCGAGTTGCATGGCGAAGGAACCGCTGTCGCCTGCAACGGCAACACGGGCTCCGCAGGCTGTTCTGTCCGCAAGCCCGGGTTTCACGGCCTACCCGGGAATCGTGTCCGACTTCGAGAACATGGCGCGAATCGACGGCCCCGCCGTCGTTGCCGTCAAGGTGTCCAGGATCGACGCGACATCGAGTGTGCGGCAACTGTGGCCCCCGCCAGGCAGCGTGAACGCGCCGTTCCTCGGTTTCTTCGAGGAATTTTCACCCCCACCCGGCGGCGATCGCGGTGCCTTGGCACAGCGGCCCGCCAGCGGCTTCATTATCTCGTCGGACGGCGACATCCTCACCGATGCCGGCGACCTTGCCGGCGCGTCGACGATCGCCGTTACGCTCGCCGACGGGAAAACGTACCGCGCTCGGTTGATCGGCAGCGATCCGGCAAGCGGTGTCGCGCTGCTTCATATTCATGCGAAAGGTCTGCCGGTCGCCCGGATCGGATCACCTGCGATGCTCAAGGCCGGCGAATGGGTCGCCTCGATCGGTTCGCCCTACGGGCTGGGAACCTCGATCGTCAGAGGCATCGTCAGCAACCCCTCCCGTCTGCTTCCCGATCAATCGTACGTTCCGTTGATCCAGACCGATCTTACGGAGCACTCCGGGGACGGCGGCAGCCCGCTCCTGAACCTCAAGGGTGAAGTCGTCGGTATCGAAACGCCACCTCCGGACGACGGCAACGTGTATCAGGGTCTCGCCTTTGCGATACCGATCGACAAGGCCATGAAGGTCGAACGTCAGTTGAAGTTGCACGGCAAGGCCGCGCATGGACGACTCGGAGTCTCGGCGCAGGAGGTGACGGCTCCGCTTGCCAAGGCGTTCGGGCTGATGCGGCAGAACGGTCCGCGCACGTTCGTCGCCACGGACGCAGGTTGAGCATGTTTCGCTGTCGGCAGCTCGGCATCGTGCACATTCAAGGAGTCAGTCATGAAGTACTCGTCCAGAACAGCGCTCGGCGTCGTCGTCGTGACGATTGCCGTGTTCGCCCAAGACGCGTTTTCCGCCGAGCAGGCGTCACTGCCGCAGCCCGAACACGCTGGCAACGTAACCTATCTATCCGGCGGCATCGGTAGTGATCAATCGACTGCAATCAAACAGCAGATGGGCAAGTATCCGCTCGTGCTCGAGTTTGCGGGGCATACGAGCGGCGGGAACGACTATTTGGCCGATGTCCCGGTCAAGATCGTCGATGCACATGGCAAGACCGTGCTCTCGATGCTAACCACCGGGCCATTCCTGCTCGTCTCAACGCCCGACGGGCGCTATACCGTGACGGCCACCTATAACGGGCAGGCCATGCGGCGAAGCGTCGAGGTACGCGAGTCGTCGCATGCCCACTCGGTGTTCGTCTGGACAATGTAGCTCGACCTCCGGGAGCCGGCCCATCTGCTCGACCATGGGTTCGGGCGTGGCAGCGGCCCGGAAAGCATGAAAGACGGCCACATCGAAGGAGTCGACATGGACGAGAAACCGACCGAGCCGGCGGGGCCCGACGTCAAGCGTCGCCGTTGGCTGATCGCGACTTCCGTCGCGAGCGGCATCGGCGGCATCGCGGCCGCCATCCCTTTCGTTGATTCCCTGACACCACCCGCCAATGCGCTCGCCGCTGGCGCACCGGTCAAGGTCGACATCGGTCGCTTGTCCGAAGGCGCAATGTTGACCGTTGCATGGCGCGGGAAGCCGGTGTTCATCGTCGACCGCTCGCCGACCATGCTTGAAACCGTCATCAAGGCGACCCCGCTCGTCGCTGATCCGGACTCGCGTCACGCCTTCTCAATGCCATTGCCGGTCTATTGCCAAAACACCTTTCGCTCGCGTGCCGACCATCGGAACATTCTGGTCGTGGTTGGCGTCTGTACGCACCTCGGTTGTACGCCAACACCTCGGTTTCAACCAGGGGCTCAGCCAAACCTGCCCGATAATTGGCCAGGCGGCTTCCTGTGCCCCTGTCATGGCTCGACCTACGATCTTGCCGGACGGGTATTCCGCGACAAGCCGGCACCGCAGAACCTCGATGTGCCGCGTTACATGTTCCTGTCGCCGAGCGAACTGCTTATCGGTCAAGACGAACATGGGGCGGCATAGTCTCCCGAGAGGATGCACGGGGACGCCGCATATCGATCGAGGCAAAAATCCGCTAGGACGAACTCTCGACGCAGTGCCGTCGATGTGCTCTTGTGTCACACTGCGATGCAATTTCGTCAACGGATCCCACGTCGGGCCGCATCGACACGGAGAACACCGATGAACAATTGGCAGACGGTAATTGCAGCAGGGTTCTGTGTGATGCTCGTGGCGTGTTCGCGCCGAGACGGCGTCTTCTCCCTATCGCCCGTATTCGCGGAGCAATCGAGCCTGTCTGCGTCCGAGGTCGCGAAATGCGTCGTCCATCGCTGGAAATCAAGTACGCGGCAGCTGCATCGCGCGGAAGGTGCCGGGGCGATCCTGCTGCGTGCCGAATCATTCTTCCGCGGCGTGCCGATCGGATTGCGCGTCGTGACTGACGGACGACACTCGCGCGTCGAATACTTCCGCCGGCGCCGTGCCGACCCGCTTTACTGGTCGATGGTGCGCGGATGCCTGCATTCTGATGTGATCCGTGGCGCAGCCAGCACGCCGGCCGTTCCACAATCATGAGCACGCCGCGAGACACACGGGGCGCCAGATCCGGCGTAATGGTTCGACAGCACCTGCGCTCGATTTAATGTCAGCGCTCGTGTTGGTCACGGCTCGGCATGCGCGAGCCGACCGCCGTCATTCCATTGGTTTCATTGCAATGCCCACCACGCGCGTGCGCCAGATGTTGCACCGTGCCTTCACGGGAATCCAGGCAGCACGAGGCCGCAGGCGCGCTGAAGCGCGAATGGTCACCGTTGAATCCACAGACGGTCCGTTGTCGGCACTTCCGTCGATCGCGCGAAACGCGCGAACTTTGGCCCTCAGCAAACGAACGTCCGGTGCGAGAAACATGTCGAATTTCGCCGAAGTTCGGATCCATCGGTCGATTTCCGCGACGCAATTGATGACGACCGGGCGAACGTTAATACGCGCCAGATAGCGATAATCCTCTGAAATCGTGTCGTCAGCGCTGGATCGTGCCGCATAGGCAAACAGAAGCATCAACGCTGAGAGAAAGATGAGCAAACCCTTCATGAGTAGAACTGGACGAGGTTAATCATGTCCCGCGCCGCGAACCGATGCCCTTGAGGTCACCGGTGGTCTCCGGGGAAATAGCGTGTCGAAAGCGCTTCATACAGCGGCGGAGCAAAGAATCGCGACACGCGGCTCGCAATCAGGGCCGTGGCCATCAGCGAGATGACGAGTGCGTGGCCGTTGATCATTTCGATGACAATCACGAACGCCGTGATCGGGCTTTGCGTGACTGCGGCCAGATAGCCGACCATCCCGAGTGCAATCAGCATCTGCAACTGCATCCCCGAGAACAGGATATGCAGCGTATTGCCGATCCCCGCGCCGATCGCCAGAGACGGTGCGAACAGGCCGCCCGGCGCGCCGGGAAGATAGGAGCCGATCATCGAAACCATCTTGAACACCGGGTACAGGATGCTGACGTCGGCGTGGCTCTCGAGCATGCCCCGGGCTTCCGCGTATCCGCTGCCGAACGTATGGCCGTGGGTCGCAACGCCGACGACCGCGACGACCAGCCCGCACAGGGCGCCAAACAGAACCGGCCGGTTGGCACGGAAATCCTGGAGCCTGCTCGGCATCCAGCGCCGCGTGTTGAGCAATATCCAGCAGAAGATCCCGCCCATGACACCCGCCATCACGCCGATGAGCACGACCGCCAGCGCCAACGACTCGGGCAGGTGCGTCCCGACGTCGATCGTGCCGAAATAGACGTAGTTGCCCTGAATGCCGAGCGACACGATGCCGGCGAAGATGATCGCCGTAATGAGGACACCGCTCGTGCGTTGCTCGAAGCTTCGCGTGAGTTCCTCGATCGCGAACACCACGCCTGCGAGCGGCGCATTGAAAGCTGCGGAAAGACCCGCGGCCGCGCCCGCAAGAGCCAGCCGATGCTCGAGCACGCCGGGGCGTATCGCACGAAACCGCTGCGGATAGAACCTCCGCAGGTTGAACATGAGCGCAGCACCCACATGGATCGTCGGACCTTCGCGTCCGATCGTGAAACCGCCGAGAATGGCCAGGAACGAAACGAGAATCTTCCCGACCAGGATCCGGAACTTGAGCAACCGTGCGCCCCCGTTGCCCGGTGCGTGAAGCATCGCAATTACCTGCGGAATACCGCTTCCTTCCGCGCCGTCGAAGAATCGCCGCGTCAGCCAGACCGTGAGCGCACCGATGATCGGTGTGACGATCAGTGGCAGCCACGCGTGCCGGGCAGCGTAGCCCAGAAAAAACCCGTAGCCGAAATCGATCAGCTTCGCGTAGAGCACCGCCACGAGGCCCACGGCAACCGCGCCCAGCCAGAACACGCCGTAGTGAAGCCACAGACGCCGGGCGTGCAGCAACGCACGTCGATCCGCGAGCGCGGAAATGCGAATCATCGGTCTCCCCCCAAACACTGGTCTGCCTGTTTCGAATGTCGAACGACTTCGAGATCGTTCAAATGCGCGGCGGCGGCTGCTTCATGCCGGCCGCGACTGCGAGCCACACCGTAACCAATCCGGCGCACGTCAGGAACACCGTGTTCGCGCCGCCGTGCTTCAGCAGCCAGCCGCCCACGATGCCGCCGAGCGCGAGCCCGATCGACTGCGTGGTGTTGTAGACGCCCGTGGCCGCACCCTTGCGCGAACCCGGCGCGAGCTTCGACACGAGCGACGGCTGCGACGCTTCCAGGATGTTGAACCCGAGGAAGTACACGAACAGGACCGCCGCCACAATCAGGATGGTATGCGGCGCGCTGCCCAGCAGCAATTGACCGATCAGGATAGCCAGAATGCCGCCGAGCAGCACCGGCTTCATCTTGCCCCGTTTTTCCGCGACGATGATCGCCGGGACCATCATCACGAACGCGAGCCCCATCACCGGCAGGTAGACCTTCCAGTGCGCGGCGACCGGCAGCCCGCCTTCGACGAGCAGGCGCGGCACGACGAGGAACAGCGCCGTCTGCGTCGCGTGCAGCACCAGCACGCCGAAGTTCAGGCGCAGCAGTTCGACGTTGTGCAGCACCTCGGCGAACGGCGCGGGCACGTGCACGGGCTTCGCCGCGTCGGGCACGATCCACAGCACCACGCCGATCGCCAGGATCGACAGCACGCCGACGATCGCGAACAGCCCGCTCATCCCGACCCAGTGGAACACGATCGGCGCGCCGACGATCGCGACCGCGAACGATACGCCGATCGACCCGCCGACCATCGCCATCGCCTTCGTGCGGTTCTGCTCGGAGGTCAGGTCGGCGATGAACGCGAGCACCGCGGACGACACGGCGCCCATCCCCTGGATCACGCGGCCGACGATGATCCACGTGATGTCGTGCGCGAACGCGGCGACGAAGCTGCCGAGCGCGAAGATCACGAGGCCCGTGGCGATCACCGGCTTGCGGCCGAACTTGTCGGACGCCCAGCCGTAGAAAATGTAGAACAGCGACTGCGTGACGCCGTAGGCCCCGAGCGCGATGCCGACGAGCAGCACGTTGTCGCCGCCCGGGATGGTTTTCGCGTAGACCGAAAATACCGGCATGATCATGAACAGGCCGAGCATGCGCAGCGCGAAGATCGCCGCGAGCGACGTGGTCGCGCGCAGTTCGGGCGCGGTCATGCGGGAAGACGTGGAGGACGACTGTGACATCGTTGATGCGATTTACCGAACAGACCAAACAACGGACAAAAAAAACCCAGCTGGGTAGCCGGGTTCTGGAAGCTCGCCCCGGCCTTTCGTATCGGGACGGCCGAACGTCGAGTTCAGCAAGCTGAGAGAGCACATCTGAATTCACAATACTGCAGAATTCCTGCATCGTAGCACGCCAACTAGTCATGATGTGACATTTCTCCTACGCTACATGATGTGATCCCTGCCACTAGCTGTCCATCCACGCAAATCTTTCGGATCACCCTGCAATCAGGTTACAAAATCCCGTCGCACACAAAAAAGAACAGCGAAGGTCACTGCGCTTTCCGGCAGCTGCGCTGTCGCCTGTTCCAAGGATCCGCGACGCATTCAGTTCGGTTGAGCACATCCTTCGGGAGACCAGTAATGAAAGGCTTGATGCGATATGCGGTGGTGTTGGTGCTCGTACTGTTCGGCGGGTGCCACTCCGCAACCAAGACGTCCGGCACCACCGGCATGATGAATCAGAGCGCTGCAAATGGTCAGGCGATCGGCACGCCTTCGACCATGGCTGACGAGCTGAACAACCCCAACAGTCCGCTCGCGAAACGCAGCATCTATTTCGATTTCGACAGCTATGAAGTAAAACCTGAATACCAGTCGCAACTGCAGGCGCACGCCGACTATCTGCGCCTTCATCCAAGCCGGCACGTTCGGATTCAGGGGAACACCGACGAACGTGGCACAAGCGAGTACAACCTCGCATTGGGTGAACGCCGGTCGCAGGCCGTGCTTCGCACGCTGGAAACGCTCGGCGTACCGGACTCACAGATCGAGGCGGTTAGTTTCGGCAAGGAGAAGCCAGTTGCACTGGGCCATGACGAAGCGTCGTGGGCCCAGAATCGTCGCGCGGACATCGTGTATCGATGAAGCGTCGCTGTGGCGGGGCCCGCCCTCGCCACAGATTTCGGGCGGGAACGGATCGTCATCGACATCGTGATCACAAGCCCATGAAGTACGTCCGGACATCCATCTCGCCGGACCAGGACTGCACGTCGGAGAGTTCGTCGAACGCGATCGGCTTCCCCCTGTAAAGGCAGCAATATCCATTCGCCGTTCGGTAGACGATGACCCACTCGCGATCGTGGTTCGCCTCATCGTCCAGATTTCCGGCCAATACCTCCTTCCATTGATCGAGGTGCAAGGCAACCGCAAGTCGCCGACGCAGCACGGCCAGTTCAACGCTCAGTTTCATGCGGAACCTCCTTGCCGGCATGCACGTCGGCCCGCGTCGGCACGTAGTTGTCAGGATGCGGCGGTTCCGGCCGCCTCCTGCTATCCACGCACCGGTTCTCCGGAAAGATCCTGATGCTGCTCGCCACCGCATCCGCAATGTGCTCCTTGGCAATCACGCCGGCGACCTCCAACGTGCCGTTCGCTTCGAGCCGGGTCACAACGACCGCCATGGTTGCGTGTTTCTGGCGCAATTGGCTGATCACGTCGAACGCCGCTTCGTTCGGCGTGACGACAATGAAATTGTGTTGAGCGAGAGCACCGAGCGTCACCGATGGATGATCGTGAGAGATGGCGCGTCGCAGCCCGGTATTGATGCGGAGCACGCCTTCGATTCGGCCCGACCGAGTCACGACCACATGGCGGAATGGCGGTCCATCCAGATTGCCGAGAATGTCGCGGAAGAGCACGTCGGCGTCCTGCACGAGCACATCGGTTTCCATCACTTGCGCAGCGTTCTGGACGAGGAACATGTTGGCATGCAACGCGCTGGGAATGACGTGACCGCGACGGACCAGCTTGAGCGTATAGATGCTTTCCCGGCAAAGCAGGCGCCGGGTCGCGAGACTGACCGCAACCGCGATGATCATCGGTAG
Organism: Burkholderia pyrrocinia; assembly: GCF_003330765.1. Taxonomy (NCBI): domain Bacteria; kingdom Pseudomonadati; phylum Pseudomonadota; class Betaproteobacteria; order Burkholderiales; family Burkholderiaceae; genus Burkholderia; species Burkholderia pyrrocinia. The sequence goes on from NZ_CP024903.1 coordinate 2,056,941, forward strand.
CACGATGTCGTAGTCGCGGGTCATCTCGAAGATCATCGCGACCGCCGTCATGGCCGCACCGGTACCGCCTCCCACCATCGCGCCCATTCCGACCATCGCGAATGCAGGGGCACTCACGGGCGCAGCCGGGAGCACCGCCTGGACGAATGCGGCGAACGCCCCGCCCAATGCTGCTCCGATGAACAGCGATGGCGAGAAGACACCGCCGGAGGATCCCGAACCCAGGCTGATCGACGTGGCGAGGGTCTTGCATAGAGCTAGCAATATGAGAAACATGCATCCGCCAAGCTGACCGTAAAGCAGCGCCTGAATTGTCGCGTAGCCCACGCCTTCGACGTAATAATGTCCGGCGAAGCGCATCAGCAAGTAGATCGTCACCCCGACGATCAACATCCCCAGCGCGTGACGTACATAACGACCGGGAATGCGCTCGAAGGTGTCTTCCGCATAATGGAGCCCGTGGGTCAACAGTGCCGCGCCGGCGCCCGTAACGATGCCGAGCACGGCATACAGCAGGAGCGTCAGCACGCTGCCAGGGCGATCGGGAATCGCACCCAACTGGGCTGGCACCAGAAACGCCGGCGCACTGCCGAAGAATAACCGCCCGACGAACGTCGCCGTGCCGGTCGCCAGTGCGACGGGCAGGAACGTGTTCACGCTGATTTCCGGCATCATCAGTTCGGTCGCGAACAGGACACCGCCGATCGGCGTATTGAACGTCGCGGCAATTCCGGCCCCTGCGCCTGCCGCCACGAGCGTGATGCGCTGACCAGCGCTCATCCTGACTGCCTGCCCGAGCGTCGAGCCGAGTGCAGAACCGATCTGGATGATCGGTCCCTCCCTGCCGACCGCGGCACCCGTCCCGATTGCGAATGCAGACGCCAGCGATTTCACGACGGCAACGACAGGGCGAATCACGCCGCGCTTGAAGTAGATCGCGTCCATCACCTCGGGCACGCCGTGCCCCTTCGCCTCCGGCGCAAAGGTGCCAACCAGCCAGGTGACGATCAGACCGCCGACTACCGGCACCAGAATGACGAACGCCCCCCAAACTGCTGGCGGCGTAAAGGCGCTCGCGTTATATGCGCTTGAGACCTGGCCGAGGAAAAAGGTGTTGTGCACAAAGCCGATCAGGCTGCGAAATGCCACGGCGCCGATTCCCGTCACGACGCCAACCACAATCCCCAGGCAACTCAGCCGGTACATGTCGATTGGCGACGCGTCGTCCTCGGCTTGCGTCGAACGCTGTACGCGGCCGGTTTCCACCCGCATCGACGTGAGGTCACCGGCCGCGTTGCTGTCTCGTCCTGTCGATTCCGATGCCATGGTCCGGTTCCTGTCGAATGTGCGTGCTCCGCTTCAACCCAAGGGATCCTTCAACTGGTCTCGTTCATGCGCTCCATCATCTCCGACGTCTCCCCGGCATCGAGCGCGCTGCGCATGGCCAGTGCAAGCACAACCGCGCTCCAGATGGCGACCAGCAGAATGTCCCAGCCAAATCCGATCACGCCCAGGCCACCGCCGATTCCACCCAGCCAGGACAACAGCCACAGCCCGCCAAACCAGGGCAGCAACCATGCGATATGCTTCCAGCCGAAGTCTCGAGGGCTGCGGCGCGCGACGACGTGGTGGTGAAGCGCGTAGAGGACAAAGCCGATTGCGACAAGCGAGAACAGGAAGTTGTTGGTCTTGAAGCCGGTCCAGTAGATGACGAGATTGCTGCAGACGAATGCGACCGGCGCGATCAACCCGGCTCCACTCATCCTGAACGGTCGGTGCAGTTCAGGCATGTTGCGCCGCAGAACCAGCAGCGCGATGGGCCCCAGCCCATACGTGAGAACGGTAATTGACGTGATATAGCTCACCATCTGCTGCCAGGCCGGAAACGGCAGCAGGAACAGCACACCGACTGCCCACATGATCAGTACGGCGACCCACGGAATCCTGTTGGCATTCAGCCGCGTCAGCATACGCGGGCCGGCATCCAGTTCACCCGCCGCGAACAGGATGCGCGAGCCGCCCGTGACATACATCAGTCCGGTTCCCCCGGGCGATACATACGCGTCGATGTAGAGCAGCGTTGCCATCCAGCCCATGCCGAGAGTTGCGGCGAGCCCGGCGAACGGCCCCATCTCGCCCTTGAAGCTGAGGTTGTTCCATCCATCGGCAAGGTCGGCCGGCGCGAGCGCATAGATGAACGCCACCTGAAGCAGGATGTAGATGACAGCGGCGAGAAGCACCGCGCCGATCACGGCCAGCGGGATGTTTCTATGCGGATTGGCGCTTTCGCCGCCGAGGTCGATCGCAGTCCGAAAGCCGAGATAGCTGAAGACGATGCCCGCGGCCGGCAGTGCGGTGAACATGCCCGACACATGGTAACTGTCGGGTGCGGCCTGCATCACACCCCAGTGCGTACTTGCCCCGAGCAGGCCGGCGATCGTCAGAAGCGGCACGAGCACTTTCCACCATGTAATGGTGGAGTTCACGCTCAGCAGCCAGCGGATCACCATCAGATTCAGCAGGGCCATGATGCCGAGCAGCCCGCCACAGGCCATGAAGCCGATCGCCGTCAACAGGCCTGCGCTTCCCGGCTGGATGAACCACGGGAGATAGTTGTTCGCGTAGGTGACGATCGCCTCCGCCTCGACTGCCGGGACCGGCACATAAGCGAGAAACAGAAGTCCGCACCAGATGCGCCCCAGTCCCGCGCCGTGGCTCGCGTGACTCATGTGCACGAGCGCGCCGCTGCGAGGAAACAGCGCAGCCAGTTCCGCGAAACAAAGTGCAATCAGCATGATGATGATCGCACCCAGGACCCAACTACCGATGCTTAGCGGCCCGGCGATCCGGGATGCGTGATAGGCGCCGAACAGCCAGCCGGAACCGACCATGCTGGTCGTGCTGGCGAACAGCAGCCCGATGATCCCGGCGTCACGCCGGAGCTTGCCTTCCAGATTGAGGCTCGAGGTCGTGCTCATTTCCCACTCCTTGCAAACGACCTCCCCCTGCTGCATGTGTGTTCGTTATCCCCCTCTGCCGGCCGCGACGGCGGCCGATTGCGTTCACCACTTTGTCACTCATACCGCGAACGTCGACGTCGCGGCGTTCAGTTCGTATCCGTGACGTCCTGGAACGCCCAGCCGAACGATTGAATTTCCGATTTGTGCAAAGCCGCGACCTTGCGCAAACAATCCGCCCCTTTTTGCGTCAGATGGATCTCCACCTGCCTTCGATCATGCTGGCTCGTCTGGCGCCTGACGAGCCCGGCCGCTTCGCAGCGCGTGACCAGCGCCACCGTGCCATGCGACGATGCCTGTAGCCGCTCGGCAATCTCGCCCACGGTCGCCCATGATCGGTCAGGAAATGCACAGGTGTGCAACATCAACATGTACTGCAACGGTGTCAGCCCCTCGGTACGCAGCATCTCCTCGGAGAAACGCAGAAAGCGCCTCAGCCGATAACGGAATTCGGACAACTGCTCGAGGTCGTGCTTCGTGGCGGCTCCGCCAGCCCTTCGGTTGCTCGCTGCCATTACAAACTCCAGAAACGCCGGGGGTTTTCTGGAATTATGTCATCATGTGACCTAAAATATAGGCGCGCATGAAGGGTAGTGCAAAGTGCTTTCATCAATTGCTACTCCGATCGCAACATGGATTGACCCGAATCATCCGATCTAGGTGAGGAGAAGTGAACGGCATTTCGATACCGATGCTGATCGCCCTGGTCGTCGTACAGCCCGGCCATTCGATAAGCCCACATACGGGAACGGCCAGCCACGTCGTTGTTCCTGCGCGGAAGATCCTCCGTGTGGGCAACCCGCTGCTGTCGCCAAGTCTCACACCGACAGCCCGTCACGGGTGGGCAAGCGAGTCGGCTTCTGGTCCGGTCTATATCCCAAGCGTCACGTATCACCCGGATGGCTGGGGTACGCACTCCCGGTTGGTAGGCGACCGCTTTCGATGGTAGTCGATCGACACGGGATTCTGTAAATCTACCGCCTCGAATGTTGCCTCCAGCCTCCCATTAGACGGCTTCCTTGAGGTATCCCCGTTCGCGACCCGCATATCCGCTCCCGCTCGCGCTTCCGATACCGACTTCTCTGCCTCCCGCGACAGCTCAAGCCACAGGTGTCGAGCAAGCCACGACCACACCTTCGACTGAGGTGCTGGAGTCTCGATTTACCTCGATAGGATGATTCGCAAGCCGATCTCGCGAATTTGCCATCGCCTGCGACCGGCGCCGCAATAGCGCGTCGCACGCTTATATAAAAGAACTCGGAGTGCCAGGCCGGGGCGCTGTCACGCTTGAGACTCAAAAGCTGCAACCTTGTTTCGGCCGGTTGCCTTCGCATAGTACAGCGCCTCGTCAGCCGCCTTGATCACCGCACCGGGTTCATCGTCTTGATCCGGCAGCCAACTCGCCAAGCCAATGCTGGCGGTCACACGTCCGTATTCGCTTCCGGCGTGCTCGAGTGCCAGCTCGTTGATTGCCGCACGAATCCGCTCGGCAATCTGGGTGGCTCCAATCTGCGACGTATCGGGGAGCAGCACGACAAACTCTTCCCCGCCATAGCGGGCCGCAGTATCGATCGGCTGCCGGATGTTTTCGCCGATGCAGCGCGCGACCGCAGCGAGCGCCTCGTCTCCGGCCTGGTGCCCGTAGGTATCGTTGTAGGCCTTGAAGCGGTCGACGTCGACGAACAGCAGCGAGAAAACGGAACGCGCCCTCCGCGCCCGACGCCACTCCCGGTCCAGTACTTCTCCAAAGCTGCGACGGTTGTTCAGCCCGGTGAGACCGTCGGTGCGTGCAAGCAGCACGAGCTCGGACTCCGCTCGCATCCGACGTCGCAGTTGCGCGCCGAGCACGGTGGAGAGCACGATGAAGGCCGCGCCGAAGGTCACCACCAGTGCGCCGATCGTCAAGGCGCGTTGGCGCCACTTCGCATAGATGTCCTGCTCCGCTTCCGCAACCATGATGATCAGCGGCAGCTTCGGGAGATGCTTAAAGTAATAGAGGCGGCGAACACCATCAATCGACGCTGTTTCCGAGAACGCCCCCTCCGGTGCGGTCTGGAACCGCCGAAACGTTGCCGCCTTGTTGATGTCGCGGCCGACGATGCCGACATTGTATGGTTGACGCATCACCATGATGCCATCCTCGCCGATCAGAGAGATCGAGCCACGCTGCCCTAGTGACAGGCCGGCGAACAGCTGGTGGAAATACTCGAGGTTGATCGCGATCAGCGCGATGCCAGCAAACGAACCATCCGGGTTCGAAATCCGGCGCGACAGCGCGATGCTGAGTTTGCCGCCGCGCAGGCGCGAAGCGAATGGGTCACTGACATAGAGTCCTGCTTTCGGATTGTCACGATGGACCGTAAAGTACTTGCGATCCGAAAAATTCCCCCGGCGCGGCACGTCATTGGCGGAATCCAGGATGATGTTGCCGTGGGCGTCGAGCACCAGCATCGAGCCGATAAATTGCGCGGTCATCGCGTGATCGAACAGTACGTCGCGCCGCACAGCCGGTGTTGCCGCCATCACGTCGGGCTGTTGCAGACCATGAATCAGCGCTTGCAACGATAGGTCGTAGAGCTCGAAGTTTCGCTCGATATCGCGTTCCGCCATCAGACCGAGATTGCGCGAGGTTTCGCTGGCGCGCTCGCGTGCGTCGTTTCGGCTCTGAAGCAGTTGCAGCACGCACAAGCCCATCAGCGCGCAGGCAATCACAATTGCGACCACCACGATGGTAAACGGGGCCGCTGTCCGGGGTTGCATGGGTCTCCTCGCTACGCAAACTTGCGTGCTGGTTTCGCGTGTGGTTTCCGCATACTAAAAATGGACGGCCGAATGTGCAAGCGTGAATTGCCCTGAGGAACGCTGCCACGGGCACAAGATTCGCGGTGAAAGCGGCTGACAACGCAATCCAAATTTCCCTCAAATGAGCTGGCAGATAGTCATGACTATCCGCCAGCTCATCTTCCTTTTTCCTATTTTTCTGATGGTAAGCCCGGAAAGCACCGGCTTGGCGCCCGGACAGCAACCATTTGATCTAGATCGATCATTTATTGGGGACAGTCAGAAACGCCGTGCGAGTCTAGATTATCCTCACCAGCAAATTGCATGGATATAAAGGTCACTACGTTAAGCGCGCCTTAATCTTCCCCACCTACGCTTGAATTGTCGCGTAGTGAAGCGGTCATCCTGCAAGTTGCGCACGTGACGTGCAATGTTCGGGATCGCGCGGCGGGAGTAGCGTCATGGCAAACATTGTGTTCAAGCGGTTCGCGCTCGCTAATTTGGTCACCGCAGCACTATCCGCGGGTTGTATGGCACAAACGCCGCATACGTCTTTGGCGACGAACGCGGCTGTTCCGAGCGCCCCCACTGCAACCTCATTCACAGGTCCCTATCCTGGGATCGTCAGCGACTTCGAGAACATGGCACGGACCCAGGGTCCTGCCGTGGTCTCGATCAGTATTTCAAGCAGCAGTGGCACGTCCGACTTGAAACAGCTGTGGCCACCGCGCGGCCCCGAGGACAACCCATTCCTCCGATATTTTCAGCAGTTCCCGCCGAGCCATACGGATGTCGAAGGTAAGTTGGCTGCGCAGCATGCAAGCGGTTTCATCATTACAGCGGACGGCGATATCCTCACGAATGCAAGCAACATTGTTGCTCACGCATCGAAAATATCGGTCACCCTAGCGGACGGTCGGACGTACCGGGCCAAGGTGATCGGCAGCGATCCGGCAAGCGGCGTAGCTCTGCTGAAAATTCCCGAAAATGGGCTGCCGGTCGCCAAGATCGGATCTGCGTCCACTGTCAAAGCTGGCGAATGGGTCGCGTCGATTGGTTCTCCCTATGGACTTGGAAACTCGATCGAGCGAGGTATTGTGAGCAACACCTCCCGCCTGCTTCCCGATCAATCGTATGTTCCGTTGATCCAGACGGATCTTACGGAAAATGCCGGCGACGCCGGCAGTCCGCTCCTGAACCTCAAGGGCGAAGTCATCGGTATCGAAACACCACCGCCGGACAACGGTAATACCTACCAAGGCCTCGCATTCGCGATACCGATCGACGAGGCGATGAAGGTCGAACGGCAGTTGAAACTGCATGGCAAGGCTGAACATGGACGTATGGGAATCTCGGTCCAAGAGGTGACGGGCCCGCTTGCCCTTTCGTTCGGGTTGCCGAAACCGAACGGCGCGCTCGTCACGTCGGTCGACGCAGGTAGCCCCGCTGCAAAAGCAGGCCTGCGAGCAGGTGACATCATTGTCGGCGTGAATGGCGCGGCAGTGCCGGACTCGATTCGATTACCCGTGACGGTTGCCGACATGCGCCCCGGCACAGCGATCGAATTGTCCTATTGGCGCGCTCATGCAATGCACCATACCGCGCTCACCCTGGCGGCCGTGAATACCAATGACGCTTCCGTCGTTGCGAGAAGCCAGGGATCGGCCGACACGTACGGTCTGACCGTGCGCAATCTAACGCGCGACGAGCGTCGCACGACAGGCATTCAGGGAGGCGTCCGCGTCGAGCAAAGCAGCGGATCGGCAGCGTTCGCCGGAATCGAGCCGGGTGACATCATCTTGAAGGTCGATAACACCTCGGTATCGAGCACTGCCCAATTTCTCGAGCAAATCGCGCATGCCAAGCAGGCCGTGGCGCTTCTCGTTGAACGCCACGGCACACGAATGTTCGTGACCATGGAAGCGAGTTGAACTCGACTCGATACAAGTGCTTCTTCATGGAGCATATTTGCGGAGGTAGCGATGAAATACCGATCCAACTTAGCGTTTCACGTAGCAGTAATCGTACTTGTCGCTGCGACCGGGAGCGTGCTGGCCGCTGAGCCGGCTTCATTGCCACCGCCCGAACACGCGGGCAAGATCGCCTATCTGTCGGGCGGGATCGGCAGCGATCAATCGACTGCAATCAAGCAGGAGATGGGTAAGTATTCGCTGGTCCTGGAGTTCGCCGGCCGCACGCGAGGTGGCAACGACTACCTGGCAGACATTCCTGTCCAGATCACCGACGCACATGCCAAGACAGTCCTCTCGACGGTGACCACGGGACCATTCCTGCTCGTGTCGCTGCCGGACGGGCACTATTCCGTAACGGCAACGTACAACGATCAGATAAAGCGGCGAAGCTTCGACGTGCACGCGCCCTCGCATCTCCACGCCGTGTTCGTCTGGACGATGTAGGTCAATATTGGAGAAGCCTAAACGGACTGTCATTCAGGCTTCTCCGCGAGCGCACTTGGACTTGAAGGCTTAAAGCATTCCGGTCTAGAAGGAGCTACGATGGATGAACAAGCGGTTGAATCCGTCGTTGTGAACGTTAATCGACGGCGATGGCTCATTGCGACGTCCGTCGTGGGCGGCCTTGGCGGCGTCGCGACAGCTATCCCTTTCATGGACTCGTTGTCGCCGCCCGACAGCGCACTGGCCGCGGGCGCGCCGGTCAAAGTCGATATCAGTCAATTGTCCGCAGGCGCGATGTTGACGGTTGCGTGGCGTGGCAAGCCGGTGTTCATCGTCAATCGAACTGATGCGATGCTTGATGGCGTCATCAAAGCGACCTCGATGGTGGCTGATCCCGACTCATCTCATCCGTTTTCAATACCGTTGCCGGACTATTGCAAGAATGCCTTCCGCTCGCGGACCGATCACCGGAACATACTCGTCGTGGTCGGCGTCTGCACGCACCTCGGTTGCACTCCGATTCCGCGCTTCCAGTCGGGACCCCAGCCGAACCTTCCCGACGACTGGCCTGGCGGCTTCCTGTGCCCATGCCACGGATCGACGTACGATCTCGCGGGGCGGGTCTTCCGCGACAAGCCCGCGCCGCAGAATCTCGACGTCCCGCGCTATATGTTTTTGTCGCCGATCGAGTTGCTGATCGGACAGGATGAACGTGGTGAGGCGCAACCTTGACATACTCGGGCGGCGGGTAGCTGACCACACCGCAGCCGCCCCCAAAGCATGCGATATGGACGCGTATGTGAAAATCACTGGCCGTGTCCGGGGTGGTAGCGCATCATACAGGGACGGCGTGAAGAATAGGTATTCCCTGCTTTCAATGAGGGCAGGTGCCAGCGGAGAAATAACAAGTGTAGGTCGCCACTCATTAGGAATCCGATTCGTATTGGACGCTTCGTCTCCGAAAATGGCACGTGCAACGTGGCGCCGATCCCCGGCACCGATCGCCAGTGATGGAGCGAACAGCCCTCCTGGTGCGATGGACAAATACGAGGCGATCGTCGAGACCAATTTGTGTACCGGATAGGCGCGAACAAGAGCAGAACCTACGCGGCGCAGCGCATAGGTTCTTAGCTCCCTTGACCACCTGCGGCATCCCTTTGGTGAGCGCTTGATGGCAACAGAACGACAACTCGAATGCCTTGGCGACCAACGTGTGATTTGCTGCCGTAGGGTGACGGCACCCCCGGCGGATCTGGTGACAACGAGTTGAGATCGGACGGCTCATTCGTCCGCCGCACTCTTTCAACCCGACGCGTCGTTGGGTCTAGTTTGGTTCTAGCTGACCGAGGGCCATAGATCAGCCGAGTTCGAAACGTTGGTGCCAAGCATCCCCACGGCCCTTTGCGAGGGCGGCAGCTTAGTATATCCAGTTCGACGGATCGAGCCCCTCGTTCCACATAAGCCAGTGTCATCGAGCGCATGTGGCATCACGCGGACTTGCTTTCGATGATCCACGCCTGTGCCGCCACTTTGTCGCTACTTGCATATACCCGTATTTCCCCCGGGATCACGAATCGAAACGCCGCCAACGCAAATCGGACCCATTCGACGTTCGTCACCACGGCAATGCGTTCCCATTGCGTGATGTGCTGAACGCCAAGCTTGAAATCCTCCCAAGCCGCGCCTGGATCCATGCCGGTGAAATCGATTCCCAGTTCATAGTACAAACGTACCTTGGCGTGTTTGCGAAGCATCGCTTCCATCGCCGGAATCAACACGTCTTCATAGTCCTGCCTTGTGACCTGCCCCGTCGCAACGAATCCCGCGACTCCGTCCGGTAGGCCGTTGACCTTCTCGATCATGGCTGCCCCCCATACATGGGTTCGTGGCGCACTCTTCAACACCGACTGCACGCGCCAGATTTTTCCCGAGAGGGTTGAATCGACGCTACCCGACCAGACGGAATTTCGCGAAGATCGTACTGTTCATCGGGATCAAGTGGCCTTCTCTTTCACGATAGTTGACCAGAACGCGCTCGCCAACTCCGCGAGCTGACGGACTTTCTTCCTGGAGTGCCGGCCAGCGGACAAATAACCTGCTGGAACTCACTACTCCCGGGCCTCGCGAACCCTGATGTCAAAGCGCTTCGCCGATTCTGCGACCGACAATCACTTTCCCAATCGACAGACCAGCGCAAAGATGACCTATCGGTGAAGGCAGGAGCTTTGTACGCACCCGCAGCTTGCCTATGTGGTCACCCATGTATTCTTCGCGTCGGCGGGAATCGGGAATATCGAAATTGGTGTTGGTCGCACGCGTCCCGATGTACAAGGGCCACCAAAAGTTACACGGAAGGGTGAAGCGACGGGAAGGCCAGTCAAGAACTTATTGATTTTATTTGATATAATATTGGGGGCTGAGTGCAATGCCTTGTCAGGCCTAGATTGCTATCCCCGGTAAAATGCATCGAAATCAAAGCTCCCCCTTTACCCAGGGGTATTCTGCCCACTGGCCAATTCTCTACAGGAAATCCCTGCTCATTCATGGCTACCTATCTCGAACTCAAGGCTCAAGCTGAAGCACTGGCACAGCAAGCGGAAGAAGCACGGCTCACCGAGCTCGACAGCATCATCATGACAATGCGCGAACAGATCGCCGAATATGGGATCACGGCCGAGCAACTTTTCGGGCGGCGCCGTGTGGTCGCGACGAACACGCGGGCGCCGATCTCGCCGAAGTATCAAGACCCGAAGACCGGCGCGACCTGGAGCGGGCGTGGCAAGGCTCCCCAATGGATTGCGGGCGCGAAGAACCGCGATCGGTTTTTGATCGAACAGTAAGCCCGATAGACGGTTGAGCGCGATGTCGCCATCGTTACCTGATGGGAAATACTGGGCGACGTGTCGTGAGCGGACAGTCTTTGCTGCCGTGGCAAACGGGCATGGCGACGTATTTCCGCGCGCAGAGATGATCGTAAAAGATGGATGCGCTACGTTCACCCGTGACGGCGTCGAAGTGTGGAACTGCAGCGCGCGCTACGCTGCTGCGCACTTCGACGTTCAGTCCGCTTAGGAGGATCTGCCGATGAGCCAGCTTGTTCAGATTGCGCCGGGCGTCGTGTTCTCCGACGATGTCCTTGGTGCCGAGTGGGCGCGCAAGTATCGGCGGACCAACGCGCATTTGATTTCGCGTGAGGATGCGGAACCCGAACAGGGGTGACCTTGATTTCCGCACAATTTTCCGGTTAGAGCAATCCAGACTGCATAAGGCCTAGCGGAATGGCCCCAATAAATATTGGTTCAAGATCAGATGGTTGCTATCTGAGGGCCAAGCCGGCGCTTCCCGCGCTTACCATCAGATCGACAGCGAAATTAAGAAATGAAGGTTCGGACAATCGCTTTTCGGACAAAGGCGGCAGCTTCACGAGGCACCTTCAGCGACTGCGCGCTGCGAGCGACTCAATGTTGCCGCCGAGGCTGACGCGGCCTGAGCCGGCGTCACGGCCCGTTTAAGCCGCACCTAATTTCAAGGGCCTGATACGGGCGAAGTCGACGCCGGTATCGCCGGTCAACCACCCGCTACCGTGTCATCGGTTTTCTCAATGCCAACTTACCTGGTCGACCAGCGCAAACCTCATGGGCCACGCACGACGTTCACACAGATCGTTGATCTCCATCAACGCCGTGGTGTTGGAGCACTTTGATGTCGAGCGGCGGATGACCAAGATTGAAGTATCGAAACAGGCTTTCGCGCTTGCTGTCGGGGTGAGGCAGTAAGTCGATTCGCAAATGAGTTTCATTTGTCGGTGCGGAGTTTGAGATGACGTCGGTCGGGTCGCGTAGTGCCATAACCGTCATCCTCCATGAGCACGACCAGTTGTCCACCGTGATCGAGGGCATGCGGCGCTTTGTTCATCTGCTGGTCGCAGGTGCCCCCGTTTCGGGCCTCATGGTGTTTCGGGCAATGCTTTACTACATCCGAGAATACCCTCAGCAGGTACACCATCCTAAAGAGGATCGCTACCTGTTCAGGCCATTGAGGGAGCGGACCAATGAGTTTGACAGCGTCCTTGATGAACTGGAGTCTCAGCACGATCGAGGCGACATGAAATTGAGAAATCTGGAACACGCGCTAACCCGGTATGAGTTGAAGGGTGCCTCTGCACTTCGTACGCTGGGCGCGCTGATGGATGACTATGCGGAGTTCTATGCGGACCACCGGTGCCTGGAAGAGACTTTGATTTTGCCGGCCGCCAAGCGTCTGTTGACATTGGAGGACTGGGCAGAGATCGACGCCGCCTTTGGAGCAAATCGCGATCCGTTCGATGGGGCAAAGCTTGAACATGATCTGGGAAAATTACTCTCGATGATCGTCAACACCATCCCGGATGAGGAAAGCTAAACGCTCTGTTGCATCGATCGACGGACGGCCGACCTGATACAAATGCGGGTCAGCAGGAACTGGCACCGTGCCGTTCAAGAAAGCATTTATTGAGTACCAGAAGTCGACGTAGGAGGGGATATGCAAGCCGTTCGCCACTTTCATCTTGAACTACGGCACGCAAGTGTGCCCACCTACGTTGCCAGTTATGTCTTTCCGATCCTGTTGCTGGCATATGAGGTTCTCAGAGTGGGCAGGTGGATCGCCGAATACGGAATGAACTTCATGAACTTCCGGTTCATGGGCTATGAGTTCCTGTTGATGCTTGTGTTCGTTGCGCTTCAGGTCGGCTTTGAATGCGTTTTCCTGATTGCGGCGTGGATTAGCCGCAACCACGATTTTGAACATCGGGTCGCAAATCTCCTGGCCGGCCTCGGCTGCTCGCTAGTTGTAATCGGCTTCGACCTGGCATTGCAGTACGGCCTATAGCGCAAGTGCTGCGGGGCTAGCCAGCGGCCGACCGAAATCGCGAGCATCTCATTCCGGATGACATGGTCGGTCCGCGCACTTTTGCCTCGACGGTTAGCGGGACTCGAGCCATTCGGCAACGGCTTTCGCTTCATCTGAGTCAAGGGTGTGCGCGACTGCCGTCATGACCGGCGCATTCGCGCGCGTGCCGTTCCTGAAGACGTCAATCTGGCGAAGCAGATACTCCTTGTGCTGACCAGCAAGGCGCGGAAACTGACCGACTCCCTGGCCCTCTGCACCGTGGCATGACGCGCACGCCGCGGTTCCGCGATCAGGCACGCCATGTTCGAAGATTTCCTGCCCCTTCGCCATCAACGCCGCATCGCCAGGCGCACCGCGCACCGGCTCCTGATGCGAGTAATACTCGGCCAGCGATGCGATCGTGGCATCGTCGAGTTGCGATGCGATTGCCCACATGTACGAACGGGCATCGGTCTCGCCGCGCGCATGTTCACGGAACCCTTTTAGCTGCGCAGTAAGATATTCCGGTGTCTGGGCGCTCAGCCGAGGAAATATCGGTGACTCGCTATGGCCGTGTACCCCGTGACACGCAGCACAAAGCTGGCCGGCAAGCCGCGCGCCATCTTCGGCCCGGGTAGTCGATGGCAACCCGACAAGGATCGCCGAGACTGCAAACAAAGTGACCAGCGAGATCGGCAAGCAAAGCCGCTTCTTCAGAGCCGCGCCCGACAGGGAGGATAGAGTGCGCATGAGTTACCTCGCAGGTCAGAAAACAAGCCAGGCGAGCAAGTACAGCGTGTTGTTATCGCTGGCGTTCCGTCCACTTCCGTCGTAGTTGAAACGCGCGCCGTTGAACTTGAGGAACCACGTGTACTGCACGGACAGCTTCACTTGCGGAAGCGGCAGGTAGTCGAGCTCGAGAATAATGCCCCGCGTATCGGGCAGGCCATTGGCGCTGCCTGTCACTGGAACGGCGCCGTACAACCCCATGTCCGCACTGCCTGTCGTCGAGAAGTACCCCAGCGTCGCACCGTACTTGCGCTGGTAGTAATAGGACGCCTTGAGCTTGAGGGTATTCAGGTGGTCCGTCGGATTGGTGGGCGTCGGTCCCGCACCGATTCCGCCGCTTGGGAAACTTGCGCTCCAGTCCTGCTTCTCGTGAATGAATGCGATCTGCGTTGTGAATGCATGTGACAGCGTCAGATACTGGTACTGGGCGTCCAGGCCGAAATCGGTGAAACGATCGGTCGGGGTGGTCGGGATGGTGTTGTCCGGATAGACATCCGCGACCATGCCGAAGGTGCCCACCTCGAGAGAATGCGGTCCGAACTCACGATTGTAAGCAACCCGCCAGTACGGATTGGCGCCCCTCAGTCGCTTGACGCCACCGGGTGTAACAGTGTCCTGGCCGGTCCGAAACACTGAAAACATCTGATCGGCCGTACGATAAAGGCCAAACTCCGCGTAGATGGTGCGGTTCCAGAAAGCGTAGGCTGTTATGCCGGCGACTTGCTGCGCTAGGCCACCATCGATAAGCGTACCTGCGATTGGCGTGAGAGAAATGCTGCTTGAGGTATATGGGAAGCCGAATGCCGGTGTGGTGTTCCAGACGTCGGAGACAGTCGGATTGTTGTTGACCGTGACGCCGTAGATGAAATCGACATCATCGCGCGTGAAATGTCCTGCAGCGCGGATATCCGTATTGTCTATCCCGCTGTGGTGTGCGATCCCGTCATACGTCCACTGCGCGAACGCCCCGACCGGACCAGCGATCCGCCCGCCGTAGAAGAGGCTGGCCTGCTGCAGCACGACGTCCTGATTGCGGGCAAAGTCGTAATTAGTGTTGTTGATGCTTCGGGTGTTGGTCTGCGATATCTGGGCCATCCCGGCGAGCGGGATCGTCCATTTGTTGGAAAGCGTGTAAGCGGTCAACTTGAAGAAGCGGCCGAAGGGTGTCAACTCAGGGAAGCTGACATGACACGCGACGCAGGCGAGCCCGGTTTGCCGCGCGAATGCCGGCACTGCCATGGCCTCGGGGGAAAACGACAGCGCCGCCGCAGCCAGTACAAACAAGGCAAGGCAATACACTCTGATCCGGTTGACCATGTTGTCCCCTTCGTCGTTCTTCTCGATGGGTTTGCATCCGATCTTGTTGGCACCGAAGCGGGCATTGCGCCGTCGGCGCTTTTTTACAATATTTTTCAGAATATGACGAAACGCCGTTTCGTCAACGTAAATTTGAACCGGATGCGTACTTCTACCGATGGCCCGCATCAAACTCCCGATCTGGAGGCTGCGGGCCGAGGAAAAATGATCGAAAAAGTATCCAATTTAGAAAATCATTGCATCGTGCGACGTACGGAGGGCCCACTACGCGGGGACTCGCGAGATGGGCCCGGAGGACAGGCCCAATGCCCGATTTCCGTAAAAGGATCATCTCTATGCTCCGTATCGGTGACCTTCAAACTTGCGCGTGGGGCCCACTGTAGTGCGGCTCGCCAACGCAAAAATCTCTTCCCCTCTTCTCGAGATATTTTTCGCAATTCCTCACCCTCGGAAGCATCCCTCGCCATGCCTGCGCGAGTCGATCCAACCCGGTGCACTGCGGGCACGATTCATCGCATCATTCCAATCCCCACTTTCAGGCTGGGAGCCAACCATGCAGACTGGACATCATTTCCTTCCCGAGTTTCGGCATGTGATCTTGCCGACTTACTTCGTTTCCTACGTGTTGCCCCCGCCACTGGCCGGCTACGAGGTTTACCGGATCGGGTATTGAGTGAGCCGGCGTGGCTGGCATTTCGCGCAACTGCCGCAGGCCGGCTACGAGTTCACGCTGATGCTGTTCCTATTTGTACTGCAGGTGATTCTCGACGGGCTGTTCTTTATTTCAGCATGGGCAGGCAAGCATCCCGACGCCGAGCATTGGCTCGCGAACATGGCGCTCGGTGTCCTGTGCTCGGGGCTGGTGATCACGTTCGATGCCGCCCTGCAAGTCGCCACACTTTGAATGGCAATCGTAATGACGCTGGCACGTCGGGTCCCCAGCAGGTATTCGCCAACTATCGACGGATCAGTCAATGAAGCCGCCATTCGAACTGGTGTTTCTGCAATGCTGCGCATCGCGTACCCGATGCACGCGGAGCGTCGAACACCATATCGTAGATTCCAGGTCACGCCGACATGGGAAACGTGACACGGACGCCAAATCCCATTCCATTCAGCCCTTCGATGTACGCGAAACTCCCACCAAGTTTTGCCACGATTCGCGCGACGATGGACAGCCCCAGTCCGCTGCTGCTTTCGCCGTGATCCTCGCCCAGGAAGAAGCGATCGTGCAGCCTAGATAGATTTTCACCAGGGACGCCCGGGCCGTCGTCGCGTACCTGGAGGCAGATCGTGTCCGCATCCTGCCACGTTGCGATTTCGACGCGCCCCTGCTCGCGACCATACTTGATCGCGTTATCGACGAGGTTGTCTAGCAGGACGCGGATCAATGTCGGCGGAGCCGTGCACGATGGTGTGACCGTTGGAGCGCGATGTCAGCGACATCCGCTTGCGATCCGCGCGCGCTTGGTGATCGTTCACGCATACCTGTACCAGGCGCGCGAGATCGACGTCCTCGCCGGGCATCGGTACCGTCTAGTCAAGTCGCGCCAGTGCAAGCAACTGATCCGCCAGATGCGTGTTCCGGTCGACGCCCTCGACGACTCGTTGCATCGCGCGCCGCTGACGGTCCGGATCACGCGCCGTGAGTGCCACCTGCGCCTGTACCTTGAGCGCGGCAAGCGGCGTCTTGAGTTCATGTGCCGCGTCGCGGGTGAACGCGCGTTCACGATCGAGCGAGCAGCGCAGACGTTGCAACAATGTATTGAGTGCCGCGATCAGCGGCCGCACTTCGTCGGGAATGCCCTTCGTTCCGATGGTATCGTGGCAGTCGAGCGAACGTGCCTCGATCGTCTCGGACAGCGTCCGCAGCGGCGTCAGGCTGCGCCCGATCGCCAGCCAGATCAACACGGCCAGCACGGGCAACGCGAATGCGAGCGGTCGGGCGACGCTGCGCGCAACCTCTGCGGACAAGTCCGAACGGTGCGTGCGTTGCTCGAAGATCCGCACGGTCCGGCCACGCGCGGCATCGGTCAGCACGTAGGCGGCCACTTCGGATTGCTGAACCGGATCGGGCTCGATGACGCAGCGGGAAACACCGGCGTATCGAGCGAGGTCAGCCCCGGACTGGCCGCCAGGATGCGTCCATCGGTGTCGCTCACCCGATACAGCCTTCGCGGCGACGCATCATAGTCGCCGTCGTCGTCTTCGGACGAACCGAGGACGATGTCCGCAAAAACCGGGAGATTGGACACATCGAGCGCGACGAACGCTCTTGCGATCTGCTCGACGCGGGTTTCGTCCCATTCCTCAGCCTCGTGAATCACCTGGCGGTAGCTCGAGACCAGCGAATACACCCAGACCACCACGACACCTGACAGCAGCAGCAAGGTCAGCCGTTGACGGATCGAGCGCATCACGACGCTTTCTCCACCACGTAGCCGACGCCGCGATTCGTCCGGATCAATTCGGCCCCCAGTTTCTTGCGCCAACGTGGCAACTGCCACGCGCACGAACGGTCCAAATGCGCACTTCCCCGGTCGCTCGGCGCGTAAAATCGGTGAGTCGCGATCGCGCCATCATCCTGCGGCACCGTGAAGACGAAGGTGCTTGACAACGGTCAAATCGGCAAAGACCGTACGTGTGAAAAATTGCCGTATGCACGACCGCCGGTTGTCACCGGGAGATATTCATGAGCATCAGCACTTCACCCTATCAGGCAGTCCCCGCTCCCCAACGGGTACTGATCGCAATCGACGGTTCCACCGCATCCGCTCATGCACTCGCGTATGCCAAATGCTTCGTTCCATCGCATGCATCGGTACACATCGTCAGCGTTGCGGAAAATCCGCGAACACTCGTCTCGCTCGGATCCCAAACCACGGCGTTTCTCGAAGCGGCGCGCGACGAATTGCACAAAGATGCATCCGACTCTCTGTCGCGCGCCAAAAACGCAATGGCGCGCGACGACATCACCATCGACACGGAATGCATCGATCTGTCCAATCATGGCGGGGATATCGTGCATGCGCTGGTCGAAAGTGCGGAAGCCTGGCAGGCCGAACTCCTGATCGTCGGTGCACGTCAGCATCATGGCTTGCTCAGATGGATCGAAGGAACGATTTCCGGGCCACTCGGCAAATTTATTTGTTGTCCGCTGCTCATCGTTCCGGAAGGTTTCGCGTCGGTTGCCGAGCATCTGCCGCGTCGGATGCTGTTTGCCGTCGACGGAAGCCCTCTTGCACTCCACGCATTGCGAGTCGGGTTGCAAGTCTCGAAACCTGACACCGAATTCCGCGCGATATACGTGCTTGATCGCGCCGTATCATTGGGTGACTTCGTCCCAGTCGCGACACTGGAAGGTGCGTTGCTCGCCGAAGGAAATCGTGCACTGCAAGAAGCCACTGCCATACTCGACGGTGCAACCGGACAGCCACAGTCGCATCTGATTCAAACGGATCGAACTGGCGCAGACGTTTCTCACGCAATCGTGCACGAAGCTATCGAATGGAATGCGGACATGATCGTCATGGGTACGCATGGACGGCGCGGTATCACGGGCTGGATTGTCGGTAGCGTTGCCGGACGCGTCGCGCGGATCACGAAGACGCCGGTCCTTCTCGTGAACTCGCCTCGTGCGTGACGCGCTTCCTTGTCACGCATCTGTTCCCACTGCGTGGAACAGCTCCTCCTCTTGAGCGCAATGCAGGCGTACGATTGCTTCCAGGCCGTACAGCAAACGTTGTATCGCCTGCACCTGCATGGTGTCCGGTTCGTCATGCGGCATGTCCGTGACCATCTGCCTGAGTGATCGGACCATCTTGAAGATCTCCCGGTGTGCGCTGCTCATCGCTGCAAGCGGGTCCTCGCCACCGAGCAGCGGGGCAAGGCGCGCGTAGACGTCGAGATCGTCGGCTCGTTCGTGCGGCAGCAGCCGCTCTTCCAGCGAGTCGATGACCTGAGCAAGCTCGTTGGTCATGGTTACCCCGGATAGCTTCGGTATGCGATCCGCGAGGTCCCTGATCTGGTCCAGCAGTGGCGACAATGCCGTGTGCTCGCGCTTGAGTTGCTCGACATCGACATCGGTCAGCCGAGCGTCCGTCAACCTCTGGCGAACCAGCAACACGCGTAACGCATTGACGATGACGACGACGTCGATGACCTCCTGAATCACCGCACCGGCAATCGGCTGCAGGAATCCCGCCGCCGCAATCGTCATTGCGGCAACCGACAACGACATGCCGGTCACCACGCTCTCGAGCGCAATCCGGCGCGAGCGTCGTGCGATACGCATCGCGTCCACGAGTCGATCCAGCCGATCCACCAGCAGTATCACGTCGGCCGCTTCGGAAGACGCGGCCGCCCCTCGCGCCCCCATCGCGATACCGACATCGGCCGCCGCCAGCGCTGGCGCATCGTTCACACCGTCGCCGACCATGATCGTCACGCCCTCCTTGCGAGCTGCCTGAATTGCGGCAAGCTTGTCCGTTGGCGCTTGCTCGGCGCGCACATCGGTGACACCCAACAGCTCGCCAACGGCTTGAGCAATGTCCCGCCGGTCACCAGTCAACATGATGAGGCGCTCGACGCCTTCACGTTTCAGCAGCCGCAATGCCCTCGGCGTTTCCAGCCGTACCTGGTCGGCCATTTGAATCGCGCCGATCATGGCGCCATCCACACCGACGAATACAGCGGCCCCGCCTTGGCTGCCGACCCGCCTTAGAACGGCGTCGCTCCAAGGCGCAATCGTCGAGCGGGCAGAGACGTATCCGAACTTGCCGATCGCGACAGACCTGTTATCGACCCAGCCGGTGACGCCTTCGCCGGCCGTTTCAATGACGGCCGACGGCGGAGACAGACTGATGCGACGTTCCCGCGCGGCGACCGTCAGCGCATCCGAAATGACATGACCCGAAGCTTGAGCCAATGAGGCCGCGAAACGCAGCACATCGTCCGTTCCGACACCCGCACCACATTCGATCGCAACGATACGTGCCCGCCCTGCCGTCAGCGTCCCCGTCTTATCGAAGAAGAGAATCGTTGCTTGTGCAAGACGTTCCAGTGCGCCTCCGCCTTTGACTAGGACACCGCGTTTCGAACAACGCGACATACCGGAAACAATTGCGACCGGTACGGCGAGAATCAACGGACAAGGCGTGGCCACGACGAGTACGGCAAGCGCACGTGCGACCTCGCCGGTCAGCAACCAGGAGATGCCCGCGACGAGCAACGAAACGAGCACAAAGAATGCGGCGTAGCGATCCGCGAGACGTACGGACGGACTGCGCTCGCGTTGCGCACGCTCGACCATGCGGACGATGCCCGCAAGCGTGCTGTCGCCGACGGTCGTACGGGCGACCATTTCGAACGGAGCACCGGCGTTGACCACGCCGCTGCATGCGCTTTCCCCGGAGCGTCGCCGCTGAGTGGATGACTCGCCTGTCAGCATGGATTCGTCCAGTTCCGCGTCGTCGGTCAACGTACCGTCGACCGGCACGAATTCGCCGCTTCGTACGAGCAGTCGGTCACCGGGGAGGACGGTTTCCAGCGCGATAGAACGCCATTCACCGTTCTCGAACCGGGTTGTCTGCCGAGGGGCACGGCTGAGCAGCGCGGTCATCTCGCATTGCGCGCGGTTTTGCGCATACTGCTCCAGCGTCCGCCCGCTTGCCAACATTAACGCAATCACCGCGGCAGTAAGCGTCTCATCGAGCGCTATCGCCAGCCCGATCGCCAGCCATGCGAGCACATCGATGCCGGCCTGCCGCCTCGCCACGGCCTTTGCAAGGGAAACCGTCAACGCGAGCAAGACCGGCAACGTACCAAGCAGCCATACGACTCGCGCGAGCGATGGCAGACCGACCGCAACGCACATGCCTCCTCCGGCAAGCGTAACGGCCGCCAGGACCAGCAACACGAGATCGATCGACCAGGGTATTCGAGACATGACGATATTTCCGATCGCCGTGCATGGACGTGTTCGCTGCGTCCGATTCCGGTTGCAGACGGCGTGGCACCAGTCTAGGAAACGCCGCGGTTCGACCGTTGACATGGGTCAGGACGACGTGCCGCCTGCGAAATGCCGGCACGGCGTCTTGCTTGACGTGAGTCAAGTCGTCGCCCCCTTTCTTCAGCAAAATTGAAACGTGGTACCAGATGACCTGGAGTCGGTATCGTGCTGACGCTGGCAGTGCTTTTTTTGCTGATTCTTCTGCTGAATCTCATGCCGGCGTTCGCTCCGCCCACCTGGATGGCGATGTCGTGGGTCGGGTTCAATCTGCCTGACGGAAATCCGCTGATTTTTGCCGTCGTAGCGGCAGGCGCGGCCACAA
Source organism: Burkholderia pyrrocinia (assembly GCF_003330765.1). NCBI lineage: Bacteria > Pseudomonadati > Pseudomonadota > Betaproteobacteria > Burkholderiales > Burkholderiaceae > Burkholderia > Burkholderia pyrrocinia. The sequence goes on from NZ_CP024903.1 coordinate 2,078,463, forward strand.
CGGGCCGCGTCATTCTGGCTACCTTCGCAAGATCGCTCGTCCGGTCCCGCTGGATGCCGGAATCCGATCGCGAGAATGTCGACATCGCCACGCACTGGTTGCAACAGCACAGGACACTGACCGCCGGCGCGTTCTTCTTCTATGCATTGAGCCCGCTTCCGTCGAACTATCTCTTCATCGCATATGGACTTTCCGGGTTACCACTCAAAATCATCGCGGCGGCGTTCTTCGTCGGTCGCGCAACGACCTATGCGATCTGGGCGCACCTCGGCCGCTTTGCGTCCACCCGGCTGGACGTGGAATCTCAACTCGAAGGCACTTACCTCGGCGGATACTTCGTCATCACGCAACTGGTCTTGCTCGGCCTCGTCTTCGCGTTGATGAAACTCGATTGGCGTACCCTCGTCAACGAACGTCGATTGACGTTCCGTCGCGGCCATCATCCGCACATCTCTGAATGACACCAGCGCACGCGACGTTTTGAACGGCCAGTCGGCCACCCGTTCTTCCCTACCGACCTCGAATCTCGGACGTGACTCCAGCGACGCTTTCCCGCTTGCGGGGATCGTCGTGCGGCATCGCGTTCAAGACACGGTGATGCCTCATCCCGCGAGCACGCGCGTTGACGGCGATGTCGTGCCCTCGCGCAACGGTGAGATCGGCGTCGATGTCGAGATGCACGTCCACAAGGATCAGATCGCCCGTCTTTCGCGTGCGCAGGTCGCGCACGTCCGGTGTCGTACGCAGCGTCGCGCGGATCGCCTGCACATCTTCGGCGTCGGCCGCCCGATCCATCAAGCCATGTAATGCGTCCCAACCGAAAGTGGCGTTTTTTTTCACGATCAGGGCGGCGATCGGATCAAGAAGCGGCCGGGACGCATGGTGCTCCAGCACGACCGAACATCGACATTTAGATCGAAAGCTCCTCGAACGCCATCAAGGCATGTGCCGCATACATCATCGACGGGCCGCCGCCCATGTAGACGGCGACACCCGCGACGTCCTCGACCTCCTCACGTGTCGCCTTCAATTTGATCAGCGATTGCATATGGAAACCGATACAGTCGTCGCATCGGCATGATATTGCGATGCCTAACGCGATCAGCTCGCGGGTCTTCTTCGTCAGCGCGCCATCTTCGGTACCGGCCGCGCCCAACGCACTGAAGGCGGACACGAGTTCTGGCTGCGATTGCCGAAGCTTGCGCAGTTGCTCGGCGACCTCCGCGGTTCTTTCACGATAGCGCAGTGAATTCGACATGGCTGGGTAACTCCGGAATGAGGGGATCAAGTCGGCGCATCACGCCTTGACACGGTGACGTGGAATGATGCGACGCACGGTTGGCAACAGTGTGATCTCCAGCGTAGTTCGATGGTATTGACGCTCACCACGGCGTACTTGATCTGAGGCAAAGGATCGACCGCCCCTTCTGTGTACGGTGGAGCACATGCAAACGGCTTGGAGACTGTCATGTCCAGAGCGAATACGTTCACCGTTACGTGCTTGCTCGGCGTCGCGATCGCGATGACGGCCTGTTTGGCCGATGCCCAGCCAGGTCAGTCCACTCGTGGTCCCGCCATCGAATCGGGCGGCATGATCTACGGTAGTCAACTGATGACGCCGGTCGAGCGGAATGAATACCATACCCGTATGCGCGGTGCGGCGTCGGACGCCGAGCGCGAGAAAATACGTGACGAGCACCACGCTGAGATGCAGAAACGTGCGAAGGCGCGCGGCATCAAGTTGCCGGATGTTCCCCCCATGAGGGGCATGCATCGGGGGCAAGGCATGGGTATGGGCATGGGTCCGGGCTACATGCATGGCCAGCCTTGCGACCCCGGAAACGGCGCTGCCAGCCAGTAGTTTCCGTCCTTGCCTCATCCGTGAGCCGGGCGGAATTGAACGTGAGAGCGAGCGGCTCGATGGTCTTGCCAGTGACGACGTGCCGACCGGCGCCGGTCGGCGTGCTGCCATGACAGGTCGCGCAATTCCGGTCGCGCCCATGTCGAGACGTGAACAACTGTTGACCTCGCGACGACATTGCGCCCTCGCCTGCCTGCGGCGTGTAGCCGTCCGGCTACTGGTCAGGTGATCGGCATGTGCGCCGGCAATGTTGGCAAACAACACCGCGCCGCAAAGGGCACTGCGGGCAAAGCGCGCGAAATGAACGGATTTCCGCGTCGCGATCCTCCTGATCGATGCGTTTATGTTCGGGCGGATTCCTGACAGTACTAAACGTACTGGCCGTGTGTGCGGCCTGGCGAACGAACACTGCCGGCTGCCCGGCCGATCCGGAATACGCGCGCCGGTGCGAATTCAGTACAGCAGAAACGCCGGGCGCTCGTGCGCGAACGCAGCATCTTGCGCATCGACGACACGTTCGATATCGTCAAGCGACCGCCCCGCTTCCAGCATGTCGGCCACCTCGCGCGAGCCGACCGATGCACGTATCGCATCGATCCGGAACTGCGCCGGATAACGCCGGTGCAGCGCCAGTGCGAGCGCCAGCCCGATCTCGCCCGGCCGCACCGCGCCGGGCGGCCGTTCGATGCGCACCCCTTCGCACAACCTGCCGCGATACGGCCCCTCCGCTGGCACGAAGCGAACCGGCGAGAATGTCGCGTCCAGCTGCATCGCGCGAAGATCGACCGCGAGGATGCGCCCGTCGATCCACGGCGCGCCCACCACGCCGAACGGTGTCTCGGTGCCGCGCCCGACACTGACCGCCGCTCCCTCGATGAGCCCCGTCTCCGGGTACAGCGACAACGCGGCGCCATCGCGCAGGTTCGGCGATGGCGGCACCCGGCCGAGCCCGGTATCGCCGAAGCGCATCGCACGCACGTAATTCGCCATCGGCACCACGGTCAGCGCCGCGCCGATATGCAGGCGGTCGTTGAACAGCCGCGCCAGTTCGCCGAGCGTCATGCCGGGCTGGAGCGGCAACGGGTAATAGCCGGTGAACGTGGCCGGCCCGGCATCGGCCACTGGGCCGCCGAACGTATCGCCGCCCAGCGGGTCCGGGCGGTCGAGCACGAGCACCGGGCGATGCGCGGCGGCGCCGGCCTCGAGCGCGTAACCAAGTGTGGCCAGGTACGTGAAGAAGCGTAAGCCTGCGTCCTGCAGGTCGATCACCAGCACGTCGACGTCGGCGAGCAGCGCGGGCGCGATCCTGCGGCGATCGCCGTAGAGACTGTGAATGACCACACCGGTCGCGGCGTCGATCGTGTCGGCGAACGTCTCGTCGACGTCGGTACCGAGCCCATGCTCGGGCGCGAACAGTGCGACGAGCCGCGCGCCGGGCGCCTGCGCGAGCAAGTCGACCGTTCGCCGGCCGAACCGGTCGAACCCGCTGCGGTTCGTGACGAGCGCAATGCGCTTGCCGGCCACGGCCGCGAAGCCGCTTGCCGCCAGCACGTCGATGCCGGCCAGCACCGGCCCGCGCGACACCGGCAACCGGCCGGCCTGCGCGATGGCCGCCGCCATCGCGGGCACGCGCGTCGCAATCTGTGACGGCGTCACGGGCGCGGCCTCGCTCGATACGATGCCGAGCACGAGCGAGCGCAATGGCATCGCCGTGCCGGCTTCGTCGGGATACAGCCGGCTCGTCAGCACGACCGCAAAGCGGCGCGTCACGGGATCGATCCACAGCGTCGTGCCCGTATAGCCGAAGTGTTGCAGCGCGCCGACCGGCGGCAACCGGTAGCGGTTCGCGACGAGCGGCGGCCCGACCGCCCAGCCTGGCGTGTGCAGGTCGCCTTCCGCATCGAGCGTGGCAGGCGTCTCGAGCGCGGCGACGCCGCGGCGCGCCAGCACGCGCACCGCGCCGAGCGCGCCGCCGTTCAGCAGCATGCGCGCGAAGCGCGCCAGATCGTCCGCACTCGCGAACAGGCCTGCGTTGCCGGCAACGCCGCCCATCGCGGCCGCGACGGGATCGTGGACGCTCCCCCGGAGCAGACGGCCATCGCGAACGGTAGTGGGCGCCACGCGCGCGAACAGCGGCGGCGGTGGCCGGAACGCGGTGCTCGCCATCCCGAGCGGCGCGAACACATGTGCGGCGCACCACGCGTCGAGCGGCCGGTGCGACACGCGCTCGACGATCTCGCCAAGCACCACGTAGTTGACGTCGCTGTAGCGCACCTGTGTGCCGGCCGGCGCGCCGGGTGTCATCGCGACGATGTCGGCCAGCACGGCGGCACGGCTGCGCAGCGCCCGGGACGACGACACACCGGCCGGCAGCCCCGACACATGCGCGAGCAACTGGCGGATCGTGATGCCGGCCTTGCCGTGCGCACCGAACGCGGGCCAGTAGCGCGCGGCCGGCGCGTCGAGGCTCAGCATGCCGCGCTCCGCGAGCTGCATGATTGCGACCGCCGTCGCCACCGGCTTGGTCAGCGACGCGAGATCGAAGATGGTATCGGCCGTCATCGCCTCGACATGTTCACCCGTCACGCGCAGGCCGCGCGCGACGCGCACCCGCACGCCGTCCGCATCGCCCGTCACGACTACCGCGCCGGCAAGATGGCCGTCGGCGATCTCGGCGGCGATCGCCTCGTCGATCACGGCGGCCTGATGCTGCGCCACGGCCGTGTCGGGCTCCGCGTGCGCACCGGCTGACGCAAGCGCGAACAGCAGCGTGCCGGTCAGCGCGGTAGCGCAGCGGGATCGTAGCGATCGAGCGCGTTCCACTGTATCCATTCCTTCGTGCCGGCAGCATCGGCGGTGTCGACCTGCGAGCGGATGTCCACTGCGTCGACGGCGTCAAAATCCGCGATCGGCTGCGGCATCGTCAGTTCGCCCCCTCGCCGGTCCTGACCTAGCGCGCGGCTAGCGGACCGGATGCTGCTGCGATCCGGAACACTCGGCACACAGACGCATTGCGCCGTGCCGTTCAGGGTCGTGCCAGTAAAAGCGCACATCGACGGCCCCCCGTGCCGGTACGACGACGTGCCGAACTTCCTGAACGGCCCTGTCGTGCGCGGACACGGTATATCGCCCCGGCGGCACGCGGGCGAACAGGAACGGGCCGCTCGTGTGCGCGTCGAGAATCGTCGACTTTCCGGACGACAGCGTGACATCGACATCGGAAAGATAATGGCCCCTCTTCGATGCGAACGTGATCCGCAGGTTGTATCGCGGGGCGACATCGCGAAACGCGGTGACCTCGTCCTGACCGATTCCGCCGGTGATATACGCGACACCGTTCCGCTCGATCGGCTCGGGCGACGTTTCAGCCAGCGCGCTCGCACCGACGTTCAGCAAGCAGGTTGCCAGCAGCAGCATCTTCACGGTTCCGGTCCACATCTTCACTCTCCTGATTGAGCACGCATGGCTGCGATGCCGCCCGTCCGATCGTGGAACGTGTCGCGTGCGGTGACGTCGCGCATTCGCGTCGACGACGATGTCAGCGTCGCGCGGAACGTCGATTTCCCGTTGACTCAAGTCAAGTGCGCGCCTGTCGAAGCCGAACGAAGCCGGACGGGCCCCGGCGAAACAGTCATCGCGCCCCATCTGCCCGAGCGGCACGGCAAGCCTGAAAACACGGGGGAAACAGCATCCGGCCGGCGCAATCGTTCGTGACGGCTGTCAGCGGATATTGCACGGCCCGTCGGAAATTTCCGACACGGTGGCCCGACGTCGGACAGCAAGCTCAGGCCACGCTGATTGTCCCGCGCGGCCCCACTACCAATACTGGAGACGTGACAGGATACAACGTGTTTCGCGGCCGGTACGCGGTTCTTCCGCCCCGCTGCCGCAGGACCGAGGAGCTGGCGATGATTGATCCGACCGCAGCGCACGCCGACGACGCCATGCTGGATGGCGAACCGCCGATCGGTGCCCACCTCGTGACCCGCCGCCCCGGCTATGCGCATCACGGGATCTACATTGGCGACGGCAACGTAATTCACTACGCTGGATGGTCACGCCACGCGAGCGGCGGTCCGGTCGAGGTCGTCACCCTGGACGGCTTCCGTGCCGGTTTCGGGCTCGCGGTCATCCGACACGCGCGCACGCTGTACGTTGGAACGGAAGCCGCGCGCCGCGCGGCATCGCGTCTTGGCGAATGCCAATACCGGCTGCTCACGAACAACTGCGAGCACTTCTGCCTGTGGTGCCTGTTCGGTGTCGGGCGGAGCGAGCAGGTCGCGTCGTGTCTGCGCAACCCGGTACACGGCATTGCGGTCGCCGTCATGCTGATGGCGTGCGTTCTGGCCGCGCGATTGCATCCGGCGACGACCGGGCGCGACTGCCTGGCACGGTATATGGCCTAGTATCGATGGCAGGGCCGTCGTTCAATCATTCGTCAACTTGACCGTCGTCCGCGCCCCCCAAAAGACGCCATGCGCACGCCCCACCGTTTCGCCTGCGCGATCGCGATGCGGATCGCGCTGCCCTCGGTACGTCCCCGCCGCAGCAGCGCATTGGCGATATCGATCGCCTTGCCGCGAACCGGCGGCGGCAGATTCCGCATCGAAGGCGGATAACACGCGTCATTCCACGGCATGATCGATTCGACTACTGCACGTTCGTGCCGGTCCGCACCTGCCGCTCAGCGCGGCAAAGCGGCAGGATCGTAGCGATTGCGCGGATTCCACAGCATCCAGCCGTCCGTGCCCGCTGCATCGGCCGCGTCGACCTGTGCGCGGATCTCGTCGGCATCGAACGGCCGGTGATCGAACGCATAGTCGCGAAACGCCTGGAGCCACGGCCGAAACCGGACACCGTCCAGCCCGGTCCGGCGCTTCGCCTCGGCCAGCGACCGCGACACGATCTCGCCCGGATGCTCGGTCGGCTTCCGGCAGCCGGGCAGGCCCCACGTGAAGCCGGACGGATACAGCATCGGTGACACATAGTCGACGACCGGTCCGAGCGCGTCGAGCCGCTGTCCGATCGCGGTGTCGTCGGCGTTCCAGCAGACGTACCCGAAGATGTCGGCCGACATGTAGAGGTTGTACGGTCGCAGCCGTTCGCGCGCACCGGTCAGGAATCCCGAGATCGCCGCGACCCGGTTGGCCTCGGTATTGGGCTCGGCGAACCGGAGGCCGTTGGCGTCGGGAAAGCGCAGGTAGTCGAACTGGATTTCGTCGAAACCCATGCGGGCAGCCTGGTCGGCGACGTCGAAATTGTGTTGCCATGCCGCGCGCGATGCCGGATCGATCCAGCGCTGATGCTCGCGGTCCTGCCAGATCTCGCCGGCTGCATCGCGCACGGCCCACTCGGGATGAGCACGAGCCAGCGGGTCGTCCTTGAACACGACGATGCGGGCAATCAGGTAAAGACCGCGCGCATGGAACGTCCGCAGCAGCTCCGGCAGATCAGGCGGATGAACGATGGCACCGGAGACATTGTTCGCGGCACCGGAGATTTCGCGCGCCAGGCTTCGATATGGCGTCGCGCCGCTGTCGCCCTTCACGTCGATCACGAGCGCGTTGATCGCCGTCTTGTCCTGGAGAGACAGCGCCGCCTCGCGCAGCGTGCGGTCCACGACGCCGTAAGCGGACAGATAGACGGCTTTCGGACGCACCGGCGTCATCCGGATCGTATGCGCGACATCGGCTGGCGCGAGCGTGACTTCGGTTCGCGCGTAGCCCGGCGCACGCACGCTCAGGCGTGTACCCGCCGCGTCGATCTCCAGTGAAAACGCGCCGTCGCGATCCGCGGTCCGGTTCACGCCCGCCGCGTGGCCGATCGCGCCGGCCAGAGGGTGCCCGTTCGTCGCGTCGACGACGGTGATCGTGACGGGCGCCGCCCGGGCCGCGAATCCGGCGAGCGAAACGAGCAGACAGACGATCAGGCGTTCGATCACGGCTTTCCCCCGGCGGTTCTCAGCAATCCGTTCATGCATCGTGTGTCGCAGGCGTCCGTCATCAGATAGCGCGGCAGCGCCACTGCCGGGTCGGTGATACGAACGGGGCGCGCGTCGAGCGTGAATGCCGCGACGTAGCCTTCGCGAGCGGCCAGCTGGTCGGTCTGCGCATCATGGATGCCGAACGGCCAGGCCAGCATCCGGACCGGCTGGCCGGTTTCGGACTCGAGCCGTTCGCGGGACCGGCTCAACTGGAACGACACGAAGCGCTGGTAGTCGTCCGGCGTGAGTCGGGCGCGCTCGGTGCGGAAATTAGGATGCCAGTACGTGTGGGACTCGATGTCGAACACGCCGGACTGCCCGAGCGTGCGCAACTGGTCCCATGTCATCGCATAGCTGGCGTTGGAGATGGCCGACGGATAGATGAACAGCGTGACCGGCATCGGATGGGCGGCCAGCAATGGGCGCAGCACGTCGTAGACGGAGCGATGACCGTCGTCGACAGTGATCGCGACCGCTCGCGCTGGCATGGCATCGGCCTGGCCGTCATGCCAGCGCACGACGTCGGCGAGCGGCACGATGCGGTAGCCGTTCGCCTCGATCGCCTGCAGCTGGTTGCGGAACGTTTCGGTACGCACCGTCATCGAATCCACGCGTGCGGTCGCGAACCGGTGGTAGACCAGGATCAGCACACGCTGCGGTGGAGAATCGACGGTCGCGACGTCGGCGGACGAAACCGGCAGCACACACGACAGCAGGAGCAGACAGACGATCAGGCGAAAGGCCATGGCGGACCTCGTGAAATGACTGCCCCATTTTTCGTGATCGCGGCGCGGCACCCGCTGAGCCAGATCAACGATCGATCGCGCATCAACGAGATGCGTGCACGCGTCCGGCCGCTTGCTCGTCAGCTTGCCTGCGCAACCAGTTCGGCATGAATCCGTTCGACATCGTCGCGTGTGCACAGTGCCGTCCCCGGATGCTCGACCGATGCGGCCGATGCCGCCAGCGCGTAACGGCACGCATCGTCGAACGGCACGCCGCGCGCCAGCGCCCAGACCATGCCGCCGACGAAACTGTCGCCGGCGCCGACCGTGCTGCATACCGCTGCCGGCCTGCCGGGCAGGCGCAGCACGCGATCGCGCGTGACGACCCATGCGCCGCGCGCGCCGAGCGTCAGCGCGACGATATCGGCTTGCCCTCGTGCCACGAGTTCGCTCGCCTTCCGACACGCCGACGTGTCGTCGAGCGGTTCGCCCGCCAGCGCGCTCAGTTCGCCGAGACTGGGCTTCACGAGATGAACGCCGGCCTCGAGGGCCGCTTGCAGCGCCCGGCCCGCCGCGTCGACGACCACCCGGCTGCCCCTTGCCCTGGCCGTCCGCGCGAGCGTCGCATACAGGTCGTCGGGCGCGCCGGGCGGCAGGCTGCCGCTCAGCACGAGATAGCGTGGCGCCGATTGCATGGCATCGATGCGGGCCGCGCAGTCGCGCCACTCGGCCTCTGTGACCAACGGCCCCGGCATCACGAAGCGGTATTCGCAACCGGTCGCGGTCTCGGTCACGCAGACGTTCTCGCGCGTCTCGCCGGCGATCCGGATGCGCACCGCCGGCAGGCGCTCGGCTTCGAGCAGCAGCGTCAATACGTCGCCGGTCGGCCCGCCGGCCAGGTACAGCGCGACGCAGTCGCCGCCGAGCCGGTGAATGGTCCGGGCGACGTTGATCCCGCCGCCGCCGGGGTCGCGCCGCGGCCGTGCGCAGCGCAGCTTGTGCGTATCGACGATGTGCTCGACCGACGTCGCGACATCGACGGCCGGATTCACGGTGACAGTAACGATATCGGACATGGTGCGACGCTCGCAGTCGATGGCAGGCGCGATCCGCCGGCTTGCGCGACGAACGCCGGCGCGGCGCTCCCCGGCAACCGATGCGTGCCGACCGTGGCTCCACCTTACGTTCGACGCCAGTCACGGCGTTGACCACCGTCAAGCCAAGCCGCGAAGGCGCCCGGTTGCGCTCGATCAACGACACGTCCAGGCAGGCTCTTACAGTGAATTATTCATCGTTGCCGAGCCCCGCCATGGACGAGCAGCCACTTTGCACCACCGTGTTCGCCGAACGCTACGCGCAGCCCGGCGAAACGTCTCGCGCGGCCGTCTTCCATCGCGTCGCCCATGCACTGTCGCTCGCCGAACCAGCCGACCTCCGTGCGCCGGTGGCGCGCGCGTTCCTCCTGAACCTGCAGCGCGGCGCGATCGGCGCGGGCCGCATCCTCGCGAATGCCGGCGCGGACAACGGCGGGACGATGGTCAACTGCTTCGTCCATCCGCTCGCGATTCCGGCCGACACCCCCGTGCAGACCGTCGACACGGCGCTCGCGCATGCGCTCGACGACGCACGCGTCACGCTGTCGATGGGCGGCGGCATCGGCTACGACTTCTCGCCGGTGCCGCCCGCCGACGCGTACGAACGACGCCTGTCGTCCGGACGCGGCGCATGCGCGGCGATCGACCGTTTCGATGCGATGTGCCGGGCGCTGCCGTTCACCGGCCCGCGCCACGGCGCGCAAATGGGTGTGCTGCGCTGCGATCATCCGGACCTCGTCGCATTCGTCGCGGCCAAGCGGGGACGCTCGCGCTGGCCGACGTTCAACCTGTCGGTCGGCGTCACGGATGCGTTCATGGAGGCAGTCCTGCACGACCTGCCGTGGGCGCTCGTCCATCACGCACCGCCCGGCTGCGCATCCGGCGCACTGCCCCGGCGGCCGGACGGACGCTACCTTTACGCGACGGTGCCGGCCCGCACGCTCTGGCATGCGATCGTCCACGCTGCGCGCGACAGCGCCGAACCCGGGCTGCTGTTCCTCGACACGATCCGCGACGCGAATCCGCTGCGCGAGCACGAACGGATTGACGCGACGAACCCGTGCGGCGAGCAGCCGCTGCCGTCCTACGGCAGCTGCGTGCTCGGACCGATCGACCTGTCGCGGTTCGTGCTCCACCCGTTCGGTGCAGACGGCAAGCCGCGCTTCGACTTCGCGACGCTCGCTGACGCGGTACGCATCCAGGTCCGCATGCTTGACAACGTGCTCGACCTGACCGCGTGGCCGCTCGCCGCGCACGAACACGAGGCGCGGCGCACGCGCCGCATCGGGGTCGGTGTGACCGGGCTGGGCGACGCGCTGACGATGCTGCGGCTGCGCTACGACAGCGCGGAAGCGCGCGCGTTTGCACGCGGGATCGTGCTGACGATGCGCGAGCATGCGTTTGCCGCATCGGCCGCGCTTGCCGCCGAGCGCGGCGTGTTTCCGGCCTACGACCCGGCCGCCTATCTGGCCAGCCCCGCGCGCCGCATGCTCCTGCCGCTGAAGGTACATCACGCGATCGCGCGGCACGGGCTGCGCAACAGCCATCTGCTGTCGTTCGCGCCGGCCGGCAGCGTGAGCCTCGCGTTCTGCGACAACTGTTCGAACGGGATCGAGCCGGCCGTCGGCTGGACGCAGCGTCGCATGGTCCGCACCGCGGACGGGCGGGTCCGGCCGTTTCGTGCGGAGAATCACGCTTACCGGCTGTTTCGCGAACTGCATGGCGATAGCGTCAAGCTGCCGGGCTATTTCGTCACAGCTGCCGATATCGCGCCGGCCGATCATGTCGCGATGCTCGCGGCCCTGCAGCCGTGCGTCGACGCCGGCATCTCGAAGACCGTGACGATGCCTGGTCAGTGTTCGCTCGCGGAGGTCGACGCGCTATTCTTCCAGGCCTGGCGCGACGGGCTCAAGGGAATCACGGTTTTCCGGCCCGATCCGCGGCTCGCGTCGGTCGTGACCGATGACGAAGCGCACGCGCGGCGCGACGGCCCGGTCTGCATCGGCTGTTGAGCGACCCGACGGCTGGCGGCAAGCGTCTGGCGCGATACCGGCAATCGCTCTTTCAGTCGGAGGCGCTCGCGGTCGTTTCCGTGTCGGTTTCCGCCGGCCGGGGCGCCTCGCCGGCATCGTCCGGCGGCGTGATGAGCGCCACCAGCATGTCGTGATCGATCGATTCGTGCTGCAGCAAGCTGCGCGCGATCCGTTCGAGCGCATCGCGGTGCTCGCCGAGCGTCAACGTGACCCGCGCATGCGCATCCTGGAGCAGCGCACGCACCTCTTCGTCGATCAGTTGCGCCGTGTGCTCGCTGCAGTGGCCATCGCCCGGCGTCCACACGCCCGGCGCCCCGCCCTGGATGGCGCCATCGTCGAGCGTCGCCAGACCGACCTTCTCGCTCATCCCGTACTGCATCACCATGTGACGCGCCAGCGCGGTCGCCCGTTCGAGATCGTTCTGCGCGCCGGTCGAGACGTCGCCGAACACGATTTCCTCGGCCACCCGCCCGCCGAGCAACACGTCGAGCCGGTCGAGCAGTTCGCTCCTGCGCAGCACATAGCGGTCCTCGGTCGGCACCTGCTGCGTGTAACCAAGCGCCGCGATCCCACGCGGAATGATCGATACCTTCTTCACGGGATCGCAGTGCGCGCGGCTTTGCGCAACGAGCGCGTGCCCCGATTCGTGGTACGCGATGGTCCGCTTCTCCTGTTCGTTCATCACGCGGCTCTTGCGCTCCATGCCCGTCATCGCACGATCGATGGCCTCGTCGAAATCGGCCATTCCGATCGCAGGCTTGCCAAGTTCGGCCGCATGCAGCGCGGCTTCGTTGACGACGTTCGCGAGATCGGCGCCGACGAAGCCTGGCGTGCGCTGCGCCAGTTCGGCCAGGTCAACTTCTGGGGCAAGCTTCACGCGCTTCGTGTGCACGGCCAGGATCTGCTTTCGTCCGGTCAGGTCCGGCCGGTCGATCGCGATGTGCCGGTCGAAACGCCCGGGGCGCAGCAGTGCGGGATCCAGGATCTCCGGCCGGTTGGTCGCGGCCATGATGATGACGCCCGAATTGGCCTGAAAGCCGTCCATCTCGACGAGCAGCTGGTTGAGCGTCTGCTCGCGCTCGTCGTTGCCCGACATCAAACCGACGCCGCGTGCCTTGCCGAGCGCATCGAGCTCGTCGATGAACACGATGCACGGCGCACTCTGCTGGGCCTGCTCGAAGAGATCGCGCACGCGCGCCGCGCCGACGCCGACGAACATCTCGACGAACGCCGAGCCGCTGATCGAGAAGAACGGCACGGCCGCCTCGCCAGCCACCGCGCGCGCGAGCAACGTCTTGCCGGTACCGGGCGCCCCGACGATCAGCACGCCCTTCGGAATCTTGCCGCCGAGCCGCTGATAGCGTTCTGGACTGCGCAGGAATGCGACGATCTGCTGCAACTCGGCCTTCGCCTCGTCGATGCCCGCGATGTCGTCGAACGTGATGCCGGTTTCCTGCTGCACATAGACGCGGGCCTGGCTCTTGCCCATGCCGCTCAGGTCCCGGATCCCGCCCGGCCTGCGCATCATGAAATTCCAGAGCAGGACGAGCATGATCACGGGAAACACCCACGTCGCCAGCGTCTCGATCCAGCCCGAATCCGGCATCCCGCGATAGCGGATGCCGGCGGCCGTCAGATCGGCAACCAGATGGTCGTCGGCTACCCGGTTCGTCGTGAAGCGCCACGGCGCGCCGGCCTTCGTCACGGCCTGCGCGTCGGAGGCCTGCAGCGGCGCGGCGGCTTCGGGCATGCGCAGCACGCCCGAGATGGACGCCTGCCCGATCTCGAGATCGTCGACGAGCCGCGCGTCGACCAGACGGTGAAAGTCGCTGTACGAAATCGATGTCGTCGCCGGCCGGGCCGATAGCAGTTGAAATGCGATCAGCACGGCGAAGGCGATCGGGATCAGCAGCCCGGAGTAGTCGAATGACTTTTTCATGGGATCGAGCCTGCAGGACGGGAAAATGCCCGCTCATGCAGCGTCGCGCTTCCATTCCGCTCGCAGCACGTTTTCGCTGTCGCGATAGTTGAGCGCGAGATCGCCGTGGTGCGCGTGCAGCAACGCCTCACCCAGGCGTCGCACCATGTGCACGCCCGTGGTCCGAACGATGAGCGCATCGCGGGATTTCTCGATCTCCATGATGCGTTCGAGCGCGTGTTCGCTCGTCTCCAGATCAGCCTGTCGCTCGAGCAGGTCGAGGATCATCGACCGGTGTGCGCGCAGGTAGTCGCCACGCAATACCAGCTCGCCTGCCGGTGCGTTTTCCCGCATGCGCTTGCAGGCCGGGCATTCGAGCTGCCGCCGGTCGAGCGGGGTCGCGTACCAGGTCCAGCGGCCCTCGTCGCAGACGGCGCCGCAGCCTTCGCAGATCCGGTCGCCCTTCGGCCGCTTCGGATCGCGATAGCTGTCCTTCGTATGCGGTTGCATGCGCTTGTCGCGGCGCAGGAAATTTCGGCCGGGGACGGAATTAGAACGGTTCATCGCTGCTTCTCCCTGATAGTGGACCGTGTAGGCACGCCGGTCAGGCAACGGTCAGCCGGTCGACGACCTCGCGAACACCCCTGACCGACCCCGCCGCGCCGCACGCGGCACGCCTTTCCGCCAGCGATGCGACCGTGCCCGTCAACGTGACAATGCCGTCGGTTGCCTCGATCGAAATCCCCGCGGATTCGCGCTGCGCGCGACGGGCGAGCGCTTCGGCAATCCGGGTTCCGACGTCCGGCACCGTATGGTCGGTACGCACCTGGATGCGATTCGCCACGCCGACGACGCCGATCATCCGGCTCACCATCGCTTCCGCCGCACGGCTCTGGAACGCATGATCGACTTCGCCGTCGAGCGTCACACAGCCGTGATCGACCTCGACGCGAATCTTGTGATCGCGTAACGCCTCCTGCCAGCCGAGCGCGAACGTGATCGCGATCGCCAACTCCTGGTCCGCGCAGGCATTCTCCGGCGGGGCAACGTTCAGCTCAAGCACTAGCGCCCGCGCGTCCGCGACATGCAGTGTCGTCTTCTGCGCCTCGAGTTTCTGGGCCCAGCTGTCGACCGTGCCGCGCAACGTGACGATCCGGTCGCGTACGTCGACGTCGATCCGGCGCGCATCGATCGCCGGATTCCAGAACAGCGCTTGCTCGACATCCTGCTTGAGTGCTGCATCGGACTTCATGTCGGTCTCCCGTCGGCCCGTGTCGATCGCAAGGTTTGCGACCGCATGCGTGCCGCACCGGATTCAGCATCACGCACGGCGACGCCGGCGGCTTGACGAGGATCAATCAACACCGGGCTTGCCGCCGCGGTCGTCGGGCGTGCGACGGCCGAATTTGTCCGTTGATACAGATCAACCGTGCGGCAGAGCGCCACGCGATCATGACGCCAGACGCTGCGAAAGCCGTGGCAACACGAACGCTTCCCGGGAGCCCGTCATGATCCGAAAGCAATACCGAATCGTTCTTGCGACGCTAAGCGTGTTCATCGCGCTTGCCTCGCTGTTCGGCATCGTGCACGGGATGCTGTCCGATGAGCGGGTTTTCAGGTACTCGATCGTCACGCTGATCTCGAGCATCCTCGCGTTCGTCGCGTTGCTGAACCCCACTCCGGGCGACCGTCCGTGACACGCCCGGCCCCGTTGCAGTCGACATCATGAACGGCATCCTCAAGCTTGCGTTCAAGCTGCTCGTCAACGACAGCGCGAAGTTCACCGCGCTGACCGTCGGCATCACGTTCTCGGTGCTGCTAATGATCGAGATGACCTCGCTGTTCGCCGGGATCCTGAACAAATCGTCGGCGTCCGTCATCAATATCGGCGCGAAGGTCTGGGTGATGGACCCGGCCGTGAAGACGATCGCGAACAGCATCGGCATGCCCGACTACGTGCTCGATGCCGTGCGCAGCATCGATGGCGTCAAGTACGCGGTGCCGCTCTATTCGGGCGCCGCACTCGTCAAGCTGCGCTCCGGCACCTACCAGGCGGTGACGGTCGTCGGCCTCGACGACGCCAGCCTGCTCGGCCGCCCGACGATGCTGCAGGGTCGGATCGAGGACATCTACGCGGAAAACGGGTTCATTGCGATCGACGACACCGAGTTTCGCAAGCTCGAGCATCCGTCCGTCGGCACCGATTTCGAGCTGAACGATCATCGCGGCGTCATCGTCGGCATCGCGAAGGTTGCCGCGAGCGGGCTGTTCGGCACGCCGACGCTCTACACCACGTACGCGCGCGCGATCCGCTACATTCCGTCGCCGCGCTTCACGACCTCATACATCCTCGTCGAGCCAAAGTCGGATGCGGACATCGCGCACATCAAGGCCGTCGTGAAGTCGCTCGGGTATCTCGCGTATACGCGCGACGAATTCATCGCGCAGATCGCGCGCTTCTACAAGTACGAGACGGGGCTCGGCACCAACATCATGCTGATGACGATCATCAGCTTCATCATCGGACTGTCGATTTCCGGTCAGACGTTCTACGCCTTCATCCTCGAAAACCTCGACAAGTTCGGCGCGCTGAAGGCGATCGGCGCGAAAAGCCGCGAACTCGTCACGATGATTCTTTTCCAGGCGACGTTCACCGCGCTGACGGGATACGGAATCGGCGTCGGCCTGTGCGTGCTGATGATCAGTCTCGCGAAGCTGCAGATTCCCGATTACGCGGCGCTCATCACGTTCGGCAACCTGTCGCTCGCGTTCGGGATGGTGGTCGTGATCGCGACGCTATCGAGCTATCTCGGAGTGAGACGCGTGCTGCGCATCGAACCGTTCGACATCTTCCGGGGCTGACGATGTCGAACATCGCGATCGATGCACGCGGCGTCAGCAAATGGTTCGGCGACGGCGAAGCGCGCACGCAGGCCCTGTGCGACGTGTCGATGCAAGCCAGCTTCGGCGAGATGCTGCTGATCGTCGGACCGTCCGGCAGCGGCAAGACGACGCTGCTCAGCGTGATCTCGGGGATCCTGCGGCCGGAATCCGGCTCGGTGTCGATTGACGGCGTCGATCTATGGGCGCAGCCGAACGACGCGATCGCCGATTTCCGGCTGAACCGGATCGGCTTCGTGTTTCAGGACTACCACCTGTTCCCGAGGCTCACGACCGCGGAGAACGTTGCAATCCCGCTGATCCTGAAACGCCGGCCATGGGACGAAGCCGTGAAAGAGGCGCTCGACTATCTCGACGTCGTCGGCCTCCGGAATCGTGCGCACCTGCCGCCCGTCAAGCTGTCCGGCGGCGAACAGCAACGCGTGGCGATCGCGCGCGCGATCGTCAGCAAGCCCGATCTGCTGATCCTCGACGAACCGACCGCGTCGCTCGATGGCGACACGGGGCGAATGATCATCGACTTCGTCAAGCACAAGGTGCTGAGCGACACGCGCTGCATCGTGATCGTCACGCACGACGCGCGGATCTTCGAGTACGCGGATCGCATCCTGCGGATGGAAGACGGCAAGCTGAACGGCATCGACCGCAGAGGTGCGCGATGAAACACAGGCTCGTGTTCGCGGCGGCCCTGCTCGGCTTCCTGGCGAGTCTCGTCGCCGCGTGGGTTTACAGCCGTCAGGAGCCACCGCAGCCGCCGGTGTTCAAGCCGGCCGCCAATCCGTACGTGCGCGGCGTCTATGCGAACGGCATCGTCGAAAGCGAGCAGCCGGCCGGCGCCAACGTGAACGTCTATCCGGACGTATCGGGCGCGGTGACGCGCATCCTCGTGCACGACGGCGATCCGGTGAAGGCCGGCGACCCGCTGCTGACGATCGACGACTCGGTGCAACGCGCAACGGCCGCCCAGCTCGCGGCACAGGCCGACGCGGCAGCCGCCCTGCTCGACGAGCTGAAGGCGCAGCCGCGCCGGGAGGTGCTGGACGTGGCCGGCGCGCAGACGACGGCCGCCCAGGCAAGCCTGAAGCTGGCACAGGATCAGTACGACAAGCAGCGGCGCGCGTACGACATCGACCCGAAGGCCGTCAGCCGCGATGCGCTCGACACGGCCGCGAACGCCGTGCGCGTCGCGGCGGCCAACCTGGATGTAACAACGCGGCAGTATCGTCTGACGAAAGCCGGCGCGTGGCGCTACGACGTGCGCAACCAGGAGGCGCAAGCCATCGCGTTGCGGCGCGCGGCCGACGCGGCTGCCGCACTGCTCGCCCGCTACACGCTGCACGCGCCGGCGGACGGCACCGTACTGGCAATGAACGCGGCCGTCGGGTCGTACCTGACTTCGCAGGGACTCTACGACACCTATACCCAGGGTAACGCACCCGTCGCGGTGCTCGGCACGCCGGTCGACCGCCTGCAGGTGCGCTGCTACATCGACGAAATCCTGATCCACCAGCTGCCCGATCTGCATGCGTTGAAAGCGCATATGTTCGTGCGCGGCACGTCGGTCGAGGCCGACCTTCAGTTCGTCCGCGTGCAGCCGTACGTCACGCCGAAGATCGAACTGTCCGACCAGCGCACCGAACGCGTCGACGTGCGCGTGCTGCCGGTGATTTTCCGTATCGTGCCGAACAGGAATGTGCGGCTGTTCCCCGGGCAGATCGTCGATGTCTACGTTGCAGGCAAATAACCTGGCCCGTCGCGGGCATGCGCTGGGCCATGCAACGGGCGCGCTGGCGATCGCCACGCTGCTCGCCGGGTGCATGGTCGGGCCCGACTTCGTCTGTCCGCCCGCGCCGCGCGTCGCGCGCTTCGTGCCGACCGACGAACCGGGCATGGCATCCGGCGCGTGGACCGTTGGCGATCACACGCAGGCCTTGTCGGCCGGTACGACACTGACACGCGACTGGTGGACGCGCTTCGGCAGCCGCGACATCGACTCGACCGTCGGCGACGCACTGACCGGCAGTCCGACGCTCGATCTCGCCGAGGCGACGCTGCGGCGCAGCGAACACGCGCTGCGGGCCGGCCAGGGGATCTTCTTTCCGCAGGCGGATGCACAGGCCGGCGCGGCACGTCAACGCTATGCGCCGCTGCGCACCGGCCAGGCCCTGCCGGCGTCGATCTTCAACCTGTTCACGCTGTCGGCAACGGTCAGCTACACGCTCGACCTGTGGGGCGGCGAACGGCGTCAGGTCGAAGCGCTGGCGGCCGACGTCGACGCGCAGCGCCAGGCGTTGGCGGGCGCTTACCTGATGTTGACCGCCAACGTCGTCAATACGATGATCGCGCGCGCGGCCTATCGCGACGAGGCCGCCGCAACGCGCGAAATGGTCGGCCTGCTCGACGAGCAGATTCGCCTGACGCACGCGCAGGTGACGGCCGGCGCGGCGGCCTACGTCGCGGTGCTGACGCTGGAATCGCAGCGGGCATCGCTCGAGGCGACGCTGCCGGCGCTCGACCAGAAGCGCACGCAGGCCGACGATCTACTCGCGCTGCTGACCGGCCGCTACCCGGTCGACTGGCGCACGCCCGACCTGTCGCTCAACAGGATCGAATTGCCCGCCAGCCTGCCGGATACGGCGCCGTCGTCGCTGGTGCGCCGCCGGCCCGACATCCTGCAAGCGGAAGCGCAGTTGCACGTGGCCAGCGCACAGGTCGGCGTCGCGACGGCCGCGCTCTATCCGAACGTCACGCTGTCCGCGTCGGGCGGGTTCGACAGTATCGTCGCCGGCAAGCTGTTCGCGCCGGCCGGCCGCGCGTGGAGTGTCGGCGCCGGACTCACCGCGCCGCTCTTTCACGGCGGCACGCTATGGCACCAGCGGCGCGCGGCGCAGGACGCGTATGACGAAGCCGACGCATCCTATCGGCAGGTCGTCCTGTCGGCGCTCTCGCAGGTGGCCGACACGTTGCGTGCGCTCGCGAACGATGCGACGGCGCTCGACGCGCAGGCACGCGCGATGGCGGCGGCCCGCGATGCACTGAAGCTCACGCAGGCCGGCTATGACGCGGGGATCGCCGGCTACGTCCAATTGCTCGTCGCCGACGTGCAATATCATCAGGCGCGTATTGCCTGGCTGCAGGCGGTCGCGCAGCGGCTGCAGGACACGGTCGCGTTCTATGTTGCGCTCGGCGGCGGCTGGGGCGACGCGGGCTGAAACGTCGTGGCGCGGGCGTTCAGCCCGATTGCGTCACGATGTCGGGCCGCTGCCAAGGCGGCAGCTCCGCCCAGCCGAGCGGGCCGTAGACGGTGCCGCCGGCGGCCTCGATCGTCTCGACGAATGCGCCGAGCGTCGCCCCGGCCGGAACGGCCAGCGTCATCGCATCGACGAAATCCTCGCTGCGCAGCCACGGCGCCGCGCCGCGGTTGATCTGCTCGACGCTCCACGCATGCCCATGTCGCCCGGCCTCGGGCGGCAACAGACGCGGCGCGTCGAACGCAACCCGCAGCAGTTGGGCGCGCGAATCGCTGTACGGCGGCTTCGCAACGTCCTGGTAGGGCACGTCCGCCCAGCTCTCGCCGCATTGCAGATCGAGCGGCAAGCACGTAAACCACGCCCATGGCGTGCGGACGAAGCACAGTCGGTAGCAGGTCCGGGCACCGTCCAGATTGGCAATCAACGTCATGATGTGTTCGTCCCGAAAGCGTCGTGATGCCGCCGCGCATGACGCGCATGGCATGCGCGGATAGCGGGGTCAAGACACTGCATCCGCGCACAGGGCCACTATCGTGCTGCCGCCCAGCCCAGGGGTTGATTGACGTCAAACCTCCAGAACGGCACCCTGCTTGCGAACCTCGCCCGACCGGAAAAGGGATGCGGCAATCCCTGATTTCCATCAACCATCGTACGCGCGTTCGCGATGTAATCGACTCACTGCTCCCTCGACTCCCAGTGAGACGATCCATGAAACTGACATTTCTCGGTGCGACCGAAACCGTGACCGGCTCGAAGTATCTGGTCGAGCATGGCAACCGGCGCGTTCTGGTCGATTGCGGCCTGTTCCAGGGCACGAAAAATCTGCGGCTGCGCAACTGGGCCCCGTTGCCGCTTGCACCCGACACGCTGGACGCGGTCGTTCTCACCCACGCGCATATCGACCATACCGGCTATCTTCCAGTACTGGTGCGCGAAGGGTATCGCGGGCCGGTGTACTGCACGGCGGCGACGGCCGAACTCTGCGACATCATGTTGCGCGACAGCGCGCGGCTGCAGGAGGAAGAAGCCGACTTCGCGAACCGGCACGGTTACTCGAAGCATCATCCGGCGCAACCGCTCTACACGGTGGACGACGCGCAGCGCGCGCTGCGCCTGCTGACGCCCGTCGCGTTCGACGAGTGCACCTCGCTGGGCGGCGGCCTGTCGTTCCGTCTGCTGCCGGCCGGGCATATTCTCGGCGCGGCGAGCGTCGTGATGCACTGGAATCACAAGGTGCTCGCGTTCTCGGGCGATCTCGGCCGGTATCACGACCCGATCATGCACCCGCCGCTGCCGCCCGCTCATGCGGACTACCTGGTCGTCGAATCGACGTACGGCGACCGCTTGCATCCGGTCTCGGATCCCGAGAGCGAGCTGGCCTCGGTGTTCGAAAAGACCTTCGCGCGGGGCGGAGTCGTCGTGATGCCCTGCTTTACCGTCGGCCGCGCGCAGGAAATTCTGCACTACATCGCACGCCTGAAAGCGTCCGGCCGCATGGCGCGCGTCCCAGTGTTTCTCGACAGCCCGATGGCGACGGACGTGACCGAGATCTATCGCCACCATATCCTCGAACACCGCCTGACCCTTTCCGAGGCGAACGCGCTCGGCCACGCGGCAACGATGATCCGATCGGTCGACCAGTCAAAGGCGATTGCCGAACACCAAGGGCCGATGGTCATCATCGCCGGAAGCGGCATGGCGACGGGCGGACGCGTGCTGCATCACCTGAGCCGCTACGCGCCCGATGCGCGCAACACGATCGCCCTGGTCGGCTACCAGGCCGCCGGCACGCGCGGCGCGGCGCTGGCCGCACACGAGCCGACGCTGAAGATTCACGGCGAGTACGTCCGCGTGCGCGCACAGATCGAGTCGATCACGACACTCTCCGCGCATGCCGACTACGAAGAGATTCTCAAGTGGCTCGGCACGATGCAGCGCGCCCCCGTGCGGACCTTCATCACGCACGGCGAACCGGCCGCGGCCGATGCATTGCGGCGGCGCATCTCGGAGAGGCTGCATTGGCCGTGCGAAGTGCCGACCTACGCACAGCGCGTCGATCTCGACGAGGTCGAGTCCGGCGACATGCATGAGCCGGTCGCGCTTTCATCCTGACGGCCGCGCCAGTGGACGCAGGCCGGGCGCGGCGAGAACCGAACATCGTATGTCGGCTCCCGCCACCCGGTAATCAGCCCACTTCGATGATGACTTTCAGCGCATGAGTTTCCGCCGCGCGGCCGAACGTGTCGTACGCACGCTCGACATCGTCGAGCGAGAACCGGTGCGTGATCAGGCGCTTCGGATCGAGGCGCCCGGCGCGTATGGTCTTCAGCAGCATCGACGTGCTGACCGTGTCGACGAGCCGCGTCGTGATCGAGATGTTGCGATCCCACAGCTTCTCGAGGTGCAGGTCCGCCTTGACGCCATGCACGCCGACGTTCGCGACAACGCCGCCCGGCGCCACGAGCGAAGTGCACATCTCGAACGTCGCCGGAATGCCGACCGCCTCGATCGCGCAATCGACGCCGACGCCGTCGGTCAGCTTCATGACTTCCGCAACCGGGTCGCCAGTTAGGCCGTCGAAGCATTCGGTTGCGCCGAAGCGGCGCGCGATGTCGAGCCGGTTGCTGTCCGGGTCGATCATGATGACCTGCGCCGGCGAGTAGAACTGCGCGGTCAGCAATGCCGCCAGCCCGATCGGGCCGGCGCCGACGATCGCGACCGTGCAGCCCGGCTGTACCTTGCCGTTCAGCACGCCGCATTCGAACCCGGTCGGCAGGATGTCCGACAGCATCACGAGCGCGTCCTCGTCCGCCCCTGCCGGAAGCGGGTACAGGCTCGTCTGCGCGTGCGGGATGCGCACGTACTCGGCCTGCGTCCCGTCGATCCGGTGTCCGAGGATCCAGCCGCCGGTCGTACAGTGCGAATACAGTCCCCGGCGGCAGTATTCGCAGCGGCCGCACGACGTGATGCATGAAATCAGCACGTGATCGCCCGGCTTCAGCGAGTCGACCGCGGCGCCGACCTGCTCGACGACCCCGACCCCTTCATGACCGAGAATGCGGCCGGGTTCGCACGTCGGTACGTCACCCTTGAGAATGTGCAGGTCTGTACCGCAAATCGTCGTGCGCGTCACGCGAACGATCGCGTCAGTGGGCGACTGCAGTTCCGGCATGGGCCGCCGTTCGAGCGCCTTGCGCCCCGGCCCGTGGTAGACGAGTGCTTTCATCGCTATTCCTCCGTCGAAAGGGTTACCCGTTCATTCATCACAACTGGCGCATGCCGACCGTCCCTGCTTCGCCTTCGCAGGCAGGCGGGGCCGATGCGCGCCGAACCTGCGCCAGCAGCACCGCCAGCGCACAGGAAGCGACCCTGACGGCGACGCTGTCGGCGCGGCTCGTCAGCACGATCGGTACGCGCGCGCCCACGACGATGCCCGCGTTGGCGGCACCACCCAGGTATTCGAGCTGCTTCGCGAGCATGTTGCCCGCTTCGATATCGGGAACGACCAGGATGTCGGCGCGGCCGGCAACCGCCGAATCAATCCCCTTGTCGAGTGCCGCCCGCTGCGATATCGCGTTGTCGAATGCGAGCGGGCCGTCGACGATTGCCCCCGCGATCTGGCCGCGTTCAGCCATCTTCGCCAGTGCCGCGGCATCGAGCGTCGAGCGCATCGCCGGATTGACGGTTTCGACCGCGCACAGTACGGCCACCCGCGGGCAGGCAACGCCCAGCGCATGCGCGACGTCGACGGCGTTCTGCGTAATGGCCGCCTTCTGCGCGAGGTCCGGCGCGATGTTCACCGCCGCGTCGGTCAGGATGAACGGCCGCGGATACGCCCGCGTCTCGATCAGGAAACAGTGGGACATGCGCTTGTCCGTGCGCAGACCTGATTCCGCCGCGACGACCGCACCCATCAGCTCGTCCGTATGCAGGCTGCCTTTCATCAGCGCGCCGGCGTGGCCGGCTGCCGCGAGTTCGACCGCGCGGGCCGCTGCCGCATGGCTATGCGGCACATCTTCGATCATCCATCGGGCAAGATCGACGCCCGCCTCGTCCGCCATGCGCAATACCTTCTCGCGCGGCGCGACGATCAGCGGCTCGATCAATCCACCCAATGGTGAAGCGCTTAACGCGGCAAGCGCACCGAGACTGGTTACATCGCACGGATGCACGACGGCGATCACGAGCGGCGACGCGTTGCATGCACGCGCGATCAGCGACGGCAGCTCGCCGTCCGCGCGCGGCGACAGTCCGGGCAGGCACGCGCCGTCGGACGTATCCGGAGGCATGTTCCCGTTCATGTCTCGAGCACGTAGGCGCCAGGGGCCGCGGCGAGTCCGGCGTCCGGCGTGCGCGCCTGCACCTCGCCCGACGACCGCGCGTGCAACCAGTCGCGCCAGCACGTCCACCACGATCCGTTAACCGCAGGCGTCTCGCTCACGAAGTCGTGCCGGCTACGGTAAGGCGCGTCGGGCTCGCGGGTCGCGCAGCGATAGTGGCGTCCCGGATGGCCGGGTTCCGACACGATGCCGGCGTTGTGGCCGCCGGCCGTCAGCACGAAGGTCAGCGCGTGGTGCGTGAGCAGATGGAGCTTGTAGACGGAGCGCCAGGGCGACACGTGATCGCGCTCGGTCCCGACCACGAACGTCGGCACGCCGATATCCGACAACGCGACCGGCCGCCCGTCGACGCAGTAGTGGCCGGCCGCGAGATCGTTGTCGAGGAAGAGCCGCGTCAGGTATTCCGAATGCATGCGATACGGCATGCGCGTGGTGTCCGCATTCCACGACATCAGGTCGTTCGGCTTCGTGCGCTTGCCGAGCAGGTATTCGCTCATCATGCGCGACCAGATCAGGTCGCGTGCGTTGAGCAGTTCGAACGCAGCGGACATTTGCGCGCCGTCCAGGTAGCCCTGCCGCCACATCAGCGCGTCGAGTGCGGACAGCTCGCTGGCGTCGATGAAAAGGCCAAGCTCGCCGGGTTCGCTGAAGTCGGTCTGGGCCGCCAGCAACGTCATGGACCGCAATGCTTCGTGTTGCCGCCCGTCGCGCGCGAGCGCTGCCGCGCCGATCGCCAGCAGCGTGCCGCCGAGACAATATCCGACCGCGTGGACGGCTTCGCCGCAGATCGACCGTGCGGCGTCGAGCGCCGCCATGCACCCGTCGCGCAGATAGTCGTCGAGCCCGAGGTCGCGCGCTTCCGCGCCCGGGTTGCGCCACGACACGGCAAACACGGTGTAGCCGGAATCGACCAGGAAGCGAATCAGCGAATTGTGCGGCTGCAGATCGAGGATGTAGTACTTCATGATCCACGACGGCACGATCAGGATCGGCTCGCGCGCAACGCGGGGCGTCGTCGGGTCGTACTGCAACAATTCGCACAATGCGTTGCGCCATACGACCCTGCCGGGCGTGATTGCCACGTCGCGCCCCGGCAGATAGGCACACGCGTCATGGGCACGCGTGCCGCCAGCACGATCAAGCAATGCGTTCGCGTCGTCGAGCCAGTGCCGGATGCCTGCCGCGAGATTCGCGCCACCGCTGCGCATCGTCGCGTCGAGCACGACCGGATTGGTCGCCAGGAAATTGCCGGGCGAGCACGCGTCGAGCCATTGACGCGCGACGAATCCGACCAGTTCCTCGTGGTGGCGCTCGACGCCCGGTACGCCGCGTGTCGCGTCGCGCCACCAGCGCTGGATTGCCAGAAAGCCGTCCCGATAGGTACGGAACGGCCAGCCGGCCCACGCGGGCGCGGCGAAGCGCGGATCGGCCTCCCCCGCATGCACGGCCAGCCCGCTTGCGTCCGCTTCGTCCGCCATGCCTTTGTCCGCGGTCGATGGGGCTGCCGCCAGCCACGCCTGCATCGCGAGCCCGAAGCACTTTCCCGGCGACACGGCCAGATGCGCGCTCCAGTCGAGCATGGCCAGCGCCAGCGACACGGGCGACAGCCCGAAGGTCATCGCGGCAACGTTCGCATGAGCCGCGCGGTTCCACTGTTCGGCCGCGGTCGTCTGGGCCCGCACGCATTCGGCCGGGCTCGCGTGCTGCTCTTCCCTGCCCGATCGCTGCGTCGATTCGTGCGGGAGCGGTGCGCGCATGACGGACGCTTTCATCGCATGTGCATCCCGCCGTTGACGTCGAATTCCGCCCCGGTCGCGAATGCCCCCGCGTCGGAGCACAGGAAGGCGACGAGCGCGGCGATTTCGTCGGGGTCGCCAAGACGCCCGAGCGGAATCTGCGGCAGGATCTTCGTATCGAGCACGTTCTTCGGCACCGACTCGAGCATCGCCGTGGCCAGGTAGCCGGGCGAAACCGTGTTGACCGTCACGCCGTGCCGTGCGAGCTCGAGCGCCAGCGCCTTCGTGAAGCCATGGATGCCGGCCTTCGCGGCCGCGTAGTTCGCTTGCCCGAAGGCGCCTCTCGAACCGTTCACGGAACCGATGTTCACGATCCGCCCGAAGCCGGCGTCGATCATGCCGGGCACGAACGGCTTCGTCATGTTGAACATGCTGTCGAGATTGGTGCGCAGCACCGCATCCCACATGCTCTTGGTCATCTTCACGAAAGTGGCGTCGTGCGTGATCCCGGCGTTGTTGACGAGCACGTCGACGCGCCCGAACTCGGCCAGCACGCGTGCCGCGCAGTGCTGGCACGAATCGTAGTCGGCAACGTCTGCCTCGAACGCATGAAACGTGCGACCCGCCTCGCGTTCGTGCGTGAGCCACGTCGCGACGTGGTCGTTGCGTTCCGAATGCGACACCGCCACCGTCATCCCGGCTTCGTGCAGGCGGCGGCTGATCGCGGCGCCAAGGCCGCCCATTCCGCCCGTGACGAACGCAACGCGCTTAGCGGACATGATCGTGCTCCCGTTCGCCATCGATACCGGCCAGACGACGGGCATCATTCGGTATGCCGTCGTTGGCCCCGACGACGTCCGTGATCCCGCGCTCGAATGCCGCCATCCAGTCGCTCCACGGCATGCTGGCCTCGTTGATCACGGCCAGTCGCCCCAAATCGGGCAACCAGTCGGTCTGGTAGCGCGACAGCGCGTTGGCGCCGTATTCACGCAACCACGTGCGCCATACGCCGGCGCCTTCGTACTGCTCGCGCATGCAGAGCTCGGTGGCGTCCTGCCAGATCGCGACACTTGCGATCGCGTAGTCGCGCATCACCTGCCGGGTGGTTTCGCCGAAAGCTGTCCACGCGTTCGTTTCGGCGAACGCCTGCTGCAGACGGCGCAGCGCGTCACGGTCCCGTTCGATGCATCGCCCCGCCAGCGCATGCCATTCGTGCTGCCGGTCGCGGTTCAGCGCGACCATGCGCAACGCGAGATCGCATTCCGCGCGGCAAACGTCATTCGGTGTCGTCAAAGCGTCGGTGCTCATCGTCTTCCCTCGTTCGATCCCATCAATGGGTTGGCATCCGCCTCGTGCCGCCCGCCCGGGTCGGCATCGCGACCGCTTCACTGTGCGGCCATGGCGCACGGCTGCCGTTGATCTGAGTCAAGCGCGCGGAGAGCCTGCTTCGTAGACTGGATTGCACAGGCGGATCACCCGTCGATGGAGCGATTCCGATGAGCTACAAAAGCATGGTCGTGCACCTCGATACGAGCGCCCGCGCGCATTCGCGCCTCGAGTTCGCGTTGCGTCTCGCCCGGCGCTTCGGTGCGCATTTGACCGGACTGTTTGCCGTCTACACGCCGGAACCGCATTCGTTCTACGTGATGGCCGGTTCCGCCGACTATTTCCGCGAGCACCGCGAACAGCGCGACGAACGGCTTGCCGCGCTGGAACGCCTGTTCCACGCGGAGACGGCACGCGCGAAAGTGCCGTCGGCCTGGGTTTGCGCGGACGAGCGCGCCAATGTCGCCGTGCCGCGCGCCGCGCGCCTTGCCGACCTCGTGATTGCCGGTCAAAGCGACCCCAACGATCCCGAGACCTATATCGATGACCAGTTTCCGGAGAACCTCGTGTTGTCCGCAGGCCGTCCGGTGCTGTTCTGGCCGTACACCGGAGAATTCCCGTCGATCGGCGAACGGGTCGTCGTCGCGTGGGACGGCAGCCGGGAAGCCGTCCGCGCCGCACATGATGCGATCCCCTTTCTCGAGCATGCGAAGCGCACGACGGTCGTCGCCGTGGTCGACGGTGATTCGGAAGCCGCGACCACGCGCATTCCGGCGGCCGACGCCGCGTTGATGCTTGCGCGCCATGCGCCCGACGTCAACGTGCTCGATATCGATACCGGCGTCGGCGCGTCAATTGGCGACACACTGCTGTCGCGCGCTTATGAAACGGGCGCGGATCTGCTCGTGATGGGCGCTTATGGCCATCCGCGCTGGCGTGAACTGGTGATGGGCGGCGCCACGCGCACGGTGCTGGCGTCGATGACGCTGCCGGTGCTGATGTCGCACTGAGCCGGCCGATGCGTACGCTCGCGCTGCTCGTCGTCAATGCCGGTTCGTCGAGCGTGAAGTTCGCGCTCTTTGCGTTCCCGCCACATGGCGATCCCGCGCGGCGGCCGCTGCACGAGGGCGAAGCGGTCGAGACCGGCAACAGCGTGTCGATCCGCTTCGATGCCGAACCGGCCGGTTCGCTGCCGCTGGTCGCGGGCGATCCCTATCGCGCCGTGCTCGAGCAAATCGCGCTGTGGATACGCGTGCAGCTGCCGCATATCGCGCTGGGCGCGATCGCGCATCGGGTCGTCCACGGCGGTGCGCGGTATATGGAGCCGGTGGTCGTCGACGACGAAGTGCTGGACACGCTTCGCACGCTGACGCCGCTGGCGCCGTTGCATCAGCCGCACAGCCTGGACGCGATCGAGGTGCTGCGCGACACGTTTCCGGACGTTCCGCAAATCGCCGTGTTCGACACGGCGTTCCATCGCACGCTGCCGCGCGCCGAGCAGTTGCTGCCGCTGCCGCACGCGTGGTTCGACCGGGGTGTGCGTCGCTACGGGTTCCATGGCCTTTCGTACGAATATCTGGCCGTCGCACTCGACGAGTTGTTCGGCGCGCGTGCGCACGGCCGCGTCATCGCCGCCCACCTCGGCAGCGGCGCAAGCCTGTGCGCGATGCACGATTGCCGCAGTGTCGCGACGACCATGGGCTTCTCGGCGCTCGACGGACTGATGATGAGCACCCGTTGCGGGACGCTCGATCCCGGTGTGGTGCTCTACCTGCTCGAGGTCGGGAAGCTGTCGGGCGACGCACTGGGCCGCCTCCTGTATCACGAGTCGGGGCTCAAGGGCGTCTCGGGCGCGTCCGGCGATCCGCGTGTGCTGCTCGCGTGCGAGGCGGCCGGCGACGCGCTGGCGCGCGATGCGCTGACACTGTACGTCCATCGCATCGTGCGTGAAGCGGGCGCGCTGACCGCACTGCTCGGCGGCATCGACATGCTGGTCTTCACGGCCGGCATCGGCGAACACTCCGCGGTATTGCGCGAGCGGATCTGCGCGTCGCTCGGCTGGCTCGGCATTGAAATAGACGCTGGCGCGAATGCGGCCGATGCGCATGTCGTGTCGTCCGCGTCGAGCGCGGTCACGGTCGTTGTCGAGCCGACCAACGAAGCCTGGATCGCGGCGCGCGCCGCGGCCCGCGTGCTTCGCAGCGGTCGAGACGCTTGATCCAGATCAGCGCGATCGACGCGCACGCGTCGATGATGATTCCATCGACATCCGTTCAAGGTAAACGCCATGTACTCGAACATTCTGGTTGCGCTCGACGGCAGCGACACGTCGTCCCGCGCACTCGATGCCGCGCTGACGCTCGCGTCGGAAACGGGTGCGCGGCTGACCCCCGTCTACGTCGTCGATTTCCTGGTGCCGGCCTACGACATGTACGGATACGACCCGTCGATCCTGATCGACGCATTCCGCGAAGAGGGGCTGCGCGTCACGGAGGACGCGGCGAGACGCATGAAAGCGCGCGACGTCGCCGGCACGCCTCAGATCTCCAACGTTGCGCCGGCGGGCGAGGACATTCCGCGCCGGATCGTCACTCTTGCCGGCGAGATCGAAGCCGACCTGATCGTGATGGGCACGCATGGCCGGCGCGGTTTTCAGCGCCTGTTCCTCGGCAGCGTGGCCGAGCGCGTGCTGCGTCAGGCCACGTGCCCGGTCCTGATGATTCCGGCGAGCGGCGCATCGAAGGCGAGCGCCGAAACCACTGCGGCATCAACCGAAAAGGAGCCGTCATGAGCTACAAGACCCTGCTCGTCCATCTCGACGATAGCGAACGCTGCACCACGCGTGTCGACCTCGCGCTCGAACTCGCGGGGCGCTGGAACGCGCACCTGATCGGCCTCTACGTGGTCTGCCAGGACCTCTTCGAACCGTTGCGACGACCCGATGAACCGCTCAAGCTTGCCGTTTATGAACGTCTGTGCGAGCAGCGGCGCAAGGATGCCGAGGAGAAATTCCTCATGGCCGCCGAACGCGCGGGCCGCAGCGTCGAGTGGCAGGCGCCGTCGGGCGAAGCGACCGCCGCTGCGGTCCTGCATGCGCGCCATGCCGATCTGCTGGTGCTGGGCCAGGAAGACCCCGACGACCGCAAGACCTACGTGGCTCGCCATTTCGTCGAGGATGTCGTGATGGGCAGCGGCCGTCCGGCGATCGTCGTGCCCTACGCGGGCGACGTGCGAACGTTCGGCGAGAACGTGCTGATCGGCTGGGATGGCGGACGCGAAGCCGCTCGCGTGATGGCCGACGCGCTGCCGCTGCTCGCCCGCGCGCGCTTCGTCAACGTCGAGACGGTCGCCCGCGGGCAACCCGATCCGGACAAGACGCCGGCGGGCGTCGACGTCGCCGCGTATCTCGAACGACACGGTGTTCGCGCGTCGTTCTCGACGACACCGCGCGAACGCTCGGTCAGCGTGGGTGCGACGCTATTGAACCGGGCGACCGACCTGCATGCGGATCTGCTCGTGATGGGCCTGTACAGCCACACCCGCATGCACGAACGTGTGCTGGGCGGTGCGACGCGCACGATCCTCGAAACGATGACGGTGCCGGTACTGCTGTCTCATTGAGCTAGCGAATACGGGGCAGCCGCTTACGGCTGCCCCGTGACTTTGTCACAACACGGTTGTGCACGCGCCCGGCCCCTCCCGCACGACCAGCACCGGTCGGTCCGCGGTACGCACCAGCGATTCGGCGACGCTGCCGAGCAACGCCCGGCGAACGCCGCGACGACCATGCGTGCCCATCACGATCAGATCTGCATCGCATTCGGTTGCGGCTCGCGCCAGCACGGACGATACATCCTCGCCGCACGCGTCAATCGTTTGCGCCGTCCCGCGTACGCCACACAGGCGGAATGCGGTTTCGGCGTCCGCGACTGCGATCGCGGCCTTGTCCGCGTCCAGTCCCGCCGGGTCGCGCTGGTCGATATAGCCGCTGTCGACATCCGTCAGCCTTGGCGCATCCGATACCACACACACGGCGACGATCAGGCCGCCCGATTCTCGGGCGAGCGAGATCGCCTCGTCAAGCGCGAGCCGCGCACTGCGGCTGCCGTCGAGTGCTGCAAAGATTCGTTCATACATGACGCCTCCCTGGTGTCGTCGGGTTTCGATCGAATTGCTAAACCAGTCTGGGCCCGACGAGAGCCTTTCCGTTGACACCGGTCAAGCACGCAGGGCGGCAGCCGTACGCATCGGTCCCGATTGGCGAACGTCGGCAAAGCGCGCACAATTTCGGGCGACATCGCAGTTCCGGCACGCCCCGCTTTTCGTGCCTCGCGTCCGGCTCGCCGCAAGCCGGCCGCCGGCGAAATCCGTCAGGATGATTGGCAATGACAGTCAATACACCCTCCTTCAAGGCCGGACCAGCTCCGCCCCGGATCCGGCCCGCGCGATACGCAGCCGTGGCGGCGCTGCTGACGCTGGCGCTTGGCCTGGCAGCATCGTTCGTCGCCAGCCGACTGCTACAGAACCGGATGCAGGAGGCCGCCCAGGCACGGTTCGAGCAAACTGCGACGCTTGCGACCGCCGACCTCCGGCGCAGCCTCCTCGGCGCCGCTGCCGTGTTGCGCGGCGCGCGCAGCTTCGCTTCGGCGCTGGCAGCGCCGCAATCCGGCGACGCGTGGCGCCGTTATGTCGCCAGTCTCAATCTGGACGGCTTGCAGTCGCCAGTCCGCGGTCTCGGGAGAATCGAGCCGAGCGCCGCCGACGACGATCAGGCGACCCGACGGGCACTGCAGCGGGCGGCCGAGACCGGCAAGGTCGCGCTGGCCGCGAATGCGATCCAGGACAGCACCGATACGACGATCGCCCGCACGGAGCTGACGCTGTATTTGCCGATTTATGCGAACTCTGAAGACGGGATGTCCTCCGGGCCACGGCATGCGATCGTGACCGGGTACGTCTACGCCGCACTCGATCCGGAGCGCCTCGTCGATCCGTCCGTGCTCGATCGGCTGCGCATGGAAATCGCGGCCGACAATCCGGCTGCGCCCGTGTATTCCGGCGGCTTCGGCGCCGACGACGCCACTGGCGCCCACGATGCACTGAGGCGAACCGATTCGCTGATGTTCGGCGGCACGCCGCTCTCGCTGCGCTACAGCGCGCCGCGCACCGACATGTTCGGGGCCGCGATGGCCGTGCTGCTGGCCGGTATCGCGTTATCGCTGATACTTGCCGCGCTTGTGCAGCAGGTCGCCGCGAAGCGAACGCTCCCCGCTACGCCCGCCGGCGACAGCCAACCCACCGAGGCCAGGATGATGGGCATCATCCGGTCATCGATGGAGGCCATCATTACCATCGACGAAAGTCAGACGATTGTGATCTTCAACCCGGCCGCCGAACGCGTGTTCGGCGTCTCGGCGATGGAGGCGATCGGTGCGCCGCTCTCCCGCTTCATCCCCGAGCGCTTCCGCGCCGCGCATGCCAGCCACGTCGAGAAATTCGGTGTGACGGGTGTGTCGGAGCGCCAGATGGGGCGACAACGCGTGCTGTTCGGCTTGCGTAGCGATGGCACGGAGTTTCCGATCGAGGCGTCGATATCGCAGATTCGCGACGGCACCGACAAGCTGTACACGGTCATGTTGCGCGACGTCACCGAGCGGGTGCGAGCGGAAAATGCCCTCAAGCAGTCGCGCGAGGAACTGCGCGACCTGTCCGCCAATCTGCAGAACGTGCGCGAGGAAGAGAAAACGCGGATTGCACGCGAGTTGCATGACGACCTCGGACAGCAACTCACCGCGCTCAAGATGGATCTCTCCGCCGTGGAGCTGGGGCTGGCGGGCGTTGTCGCCCCCAACACCGGCGTGCGCGAGCAATTGGGCGGCTTGCATCGCCTGATCGATTCGACCGTTGCGTCGGTTCGGCGCATTGCCGCCGATCTGCGGCCGGTGATGCTCGACGACCTCGGTCTCATCCCGGCGATCGAATGGCTTGCAAACGATTTCACGCATCGCTACAGGATCACGGTCGACCGGGACATCGCCCCCATCGATAGCGCATTCACCAGCGCCGGGGCCACCACGCTGTTCCGCATCGTGCAGGAAGCGCTGACCAACGTCGCGCGGCATGCCGATGCGACGCACGTGAAGCTCGCATTGAAAATGGAAGACGGCTACTGCACGCTACGCATCGCGGACAATGGTCACGGCGTGCCGGAGAGCGACCAAGACGTGCACGATCGCCCTTCGTTCGGCCTGATCGGCATCCGTGAGCGCGCGCATATGCTTGACGGCTCGGTGACGATCGACAACCGGCCGGGCGCGGGATTCACGATCACGGTGGCGCTGCCACTGCACGCCATCCAGCAAGGAGATGTGCTGTCATGATCAGGGTACTCATCGCCGACGACCACGCACTCGTCAGGGACGGCCTGCGGCACATCCTGCAGAGCGCAAGCGGTTTCGAGGTCGCGGGCGAAGCGCGCGACAGTGCTTCCACGATCGCGCTCGTGCGTGACACGGCCGCGAACGTGCTGGTGCTCGACCTGTCGATGCCCGGCCGGAACGGCGTCGAACTCATCAAGCAGATCAAGGACGAGAAACCGGCATTGCATATCCTCGTGCTGACGATGCATGCCGAGCAGCAATACGCGGTACGCGCGTTCCGTGCGGGTGCGTCCGGCTACATGACCAAGGAGAGCGCCAGCGCCGAGCTGGTCGCGGCACTGACCAAGATCGCGGCCGGCGGCGTCTATGTCAGCCTGACCATGGCCGAGCAATTCGCGCAGAGTCTCAACGAGCCGACCGATCTCCTGCCGCACCAGCGCCTGTCGGATCGCGAGTTCGACGTATTTCGGCGCGTCACTACCGGCCAGTCGATTTCGGAAATCGCGCAGGCGCTTTGCGTCAGCGTCAAGACCGTCAGCACGTACAAGACGCGGATCCTCGAGAAGATGCAGATGCCGAACGACACGGCGCTCGTGCGCTATGCGATGCGCCACAAGCTGTTCGACGACCCGGACGAAATCTGATGGCGCCAAGGCTGTTAGTTGGTGTTCTCCGGCGAGCACTCTTCCCCGGCCGCGTTAGCGGCTTGCAACTGCGCGTGCGGACCGGGCAGCGCCAAGCTGCTGGCCATCGATATCCGTGACGTTCACCGTCACCGTAATGCCGTGACGAACGCTCTCCGTCACGGTACAAAACTCCTCGAACTGTGCGAGCGCGCGAGCGGCATGCGCCAGTTCCCCCCATTTCTTTCCGGCCTGCAGTTCGACCGCCATGCTTCCGACCCGCAACCGGTCCGCCGCATTGCGGATCAGTTCGATGTCGATGTGCGCGGTAACAGGGTGTGGATCGTCGCGATACTTCTGCAACGAATACACAAGACTGGCGGCAAGACTGTTCGCGACTGCTGCTCCCAGTAACCGGACCGGATTCGGCGCGCGTCCGTCACCGAGCGGCTGGAGTTCGTCGGTGAGAAGAGCCGGTGCGGCCGTGTCCGGAAATTCGACGCGGAAGCGAAACCGCTCGACCTGGATCACATCGACGATGACACGCTCTTCGTCCATTTTCGGTTTCCTCCAGAGGTCGGAATCGATTCCGCGACACGCGCCCGCAGTACCGGCGTCCGATGCCTCTACGCGGTGTCGCGTGTTACTGAACATAGTGCCTGGCGTCGCCACAGGCATTGAGTCAGGTCAATGGGATCTCCGCCCATTGCCACTGCGTTGCTGACCGCAAGCTGACGGCTCTCGTCGCCGCGATATGCGCTCGCCCCCTGCAATGACGATCGCGACAAGATGCCTCACCCCTGTAGGAAATGCCCTACAGCACTTCCACGTCTCCTACCACATCTTCAATGCCTGCTGATTTTCTTGACGTCGCGCAACATCCATACTCCTGATCAAGAAAAGCAATCACGCGTGCCTCCCGGAGCAAAGGCAGCATCATCGTCGAGACTGGCGTACCGGTCTCCCGGCCTGCCCGGTGTGGCGCTCCCATCAGGAAGGCGGCAGAGACCAAAGCCGCCGGAACAACGGCCAGCGCGACCCCGCCCCACGGGAGCTCGCCGCTGCCCCCAACTGGAGCCGATCATGCAAAGCAATGCCGATGTCTCGACGACCATGCCGTTACGCCCGTTCATCCCGTTGCATTCCGTCAACCGGGCGGACCAGCCGAAGCGCGCCACATCCCGCTGTTCGACGTGCGCATTGCGTACCGTCTGCATGCCATCCGACCTTTCACCAGATGATTTCGCACGCGTCGACGCAATGATCTGCACGACGCGCCACGTCAAACGCGGTGAGACGCTTTTCCGCGCGGGCGACGCGTTCAACAGCATCTATGCGGTAAGAACCGGGTCGTTCAAGACCATCGTGATGCACCGCGACGGCGACGAGCAGATCACCGGCTTCCAGATCGTCGGCGAATCGCTCGGGCTCGACGGCGTGCACACCGGGCACCACAACGGCGATGCGATCGCGCTCGAGGACAGCACCGTCTGCATCATTCCGTTCGGCCAGCTCGAGCAGATGTGCCGCGAAGTGCGGCCGATGCAACATCACGTGTACCAGATGATGAGCGGCGAAATCGTCCGCGAATCCGCGCTGATGCTGCTGCTCGGCACGATGACCGCCGAGCAGCGCGTGGCTGCGTTCCTGCTGAATCTTTCCACGCGCTTCAAGGCACGGGGCTACTCGGCCGCGGAATTCGTGCTGCGGATGACGCGCGACGAGATTGGCGACTATCTCGGGATGAAGCTCGAAACGGTCAGCCGCATGCTGTCGAAGTTCCAGCACAAGGGGCTCGTCGCGGCGCAAGGCAAGCAGATTCGCATCGTCGATTCGGAAAGCCTCGGGCGGATCTGACCTCACTGCGGGCGCGTCGAGTGGATCAGCCCCGCATGCTCAGCACGGCGGCACCCGACACACGCCCCATGCGCAAGTCGTCGAGTGCGCGGTTCGCATCGGTCAGCGCGTAGCGCACTGCCTCGACCTGCAGCGGCATGGCATCGGCGATCCGCATGAATTCGACCGCATCCGCACGCGTCAGGTTGGCCACCGACGCGATGCGACGCTCGCCCCAAAGCCACGCGTAGGGAAAGGTCGGGATGTCGCTCATGTGAATGCCGCCGCACACGACGATCCCGCCTTTGTCGACTGCGCGCAGCGCGACCGGCACCAGTGCGCCCACCGGCGCGAAAATGAGCGCGGCATCGAGTGTCTCCGGCGGCGTTTCGTTGCTGCCGCCAGCCCATACCGCACCCAGCGACAACGCGAGCTGCTGCGCCACGGTATCTCCGGGTTTCGTCAACGCAAACACCTTCCGTCCTTCGCGATGCGCCACCTGGGCGACGAGATGGGCTGCCGCGCCGAAACCGTAGATGCCAATCCGGCGAGCGTTGCCGGCCATTCGCAACGTCCGATAACCGATCAGGCCGGCACACAGCAGCGGTGCGGCTTCCAGATCGGAATAGCGCTGCGGCAGATGCACGCAATACCGATGGTCGGCGACGGCGCACTCGGCATAGCCGCCGTCGATCGTATAACCGGTGAATCCCGGGCTGTCGCACAGATTTTCCCGCCCGGATGCGCAATACGCGCAATGCCCGCACGTCGATCCGAGCCATGGAACGCCCACCCGGTCGCCGACGGAAAAGCCCGTCACGCCTTCGCCGAGCAAGCGCACCGTTCCGACGATTTCGTGCCCCGGAATCAGCGGCAGCTTCGGATGCGCGAGATCACCGTCGACGACGTGGAGATCGGTCCGGCATACACCGCATGCATGCACGTCGATCAGCAACTGGCCCGCCGCGGGCACCGGGTCCGGCATGCGCGCCTCGCGCAAATTCGGTGTCGTGCCGTCAAACATCATCGCAAGCATGCTCGCCTCCTCGCGCGCTTCGCCTTCCAAGGCTAGTCGCCATGCGCCGCATCCGTACGACCCGTTGACAGGCGCTTGACGTGCGTCAACGGCCGCCGGACGGTTGCTGACACGATGAAAGGACGTCATGCCGCCGGTTGGCTACCTGGAGATCCCCGAATGATATCCGTTCCCCCACTTGCCGCAAGCACCCATCCCGGCGATCACTTGAGGTCGCTGCTGGGCTATGCCGTACTGGCTCCATCCAGCCACAATTCCCAGCCGTGGCGGTTCCTCGTCAACGGGACCACGATCGCGGTCTGCGCAGACCGCGTGCGTGCCTTACCGGTGGTCGATCCGTTCGACCGCGAGTTGATCATCAGTTGCGGCGCGGCATTGCTCAATCTGCGTGTCGCGCTCAATCACGCCCGGCTCGCTCATACCATCAGCACGTTTCCTTCCGAAGTCGACCCGAATCTCCTTGCGCTGGTCCGGGTCTGCAACGACGGCTACTCCGACGCAGCCCTCGGCGCGCTGTTCGACGCGATTCCGGACCGTGTCACGACGCGCGCGCCTTTCGAATCGACGACTGTTCCGGACGAGATCCAGCATGAGCTAACCGCAGCCGGCGTCGCGGAAGGTGCCGACGTCGCCTGCGTTGACTCGATCGCGCATCGCGCACGGGTCGCCGAACTGGTCGCGGAAGCCGATCACCAGCAGTTTGCGGATCCGCGCTTCCGGCGCGAACTGGCGAGCTGGATCGATCCGCGCCGGCACGTCGACGGCATGCCGGCATTCGCGGCCGGTGTGCCGACGTTGCTGGACTTCGCAGCGCCGGTCTTGACGATGGCGGTACGGACGTTCGATCTCGGCAACGGGCTGGCCGCGCTGCATCACCAACTCGTCGGTGCATCACCGTTGATCGTCTGCATCGCGACCGTGCGCGACGATCGCGAAGCGTGGCTCGCCGCGGGCCAAGCGCTGGAGCGAATCCTGCTCGTCGCGACGCGCGCGGGCTATACGGCGTCGTACCTGAATCAGCCGATCGAGACAGCCGGGTTGCGCGCCAACCTGTGCCACATGCTAGGGCTTCGCGGCGAGCCGCAGTTGCTGCTGCGTGTCGGGCGCGGCCCGCATACGCCGCATTCGCCCCGTCGCCCGCTCGACGAAGTGATCGCCTGATCGTACCCGGTTACGCGGTACGCCGCCTCTGATCCGGACGAGGAAAAAAACATGAACGTCATGCGTTGCTCCGCCTTCTGCCTGATTGCCGCGACGGCCGGTATGGCTGCCGCGCAGACGGCCGTGCCCGAACCGACCGAACTCGTCAACGCGCAGCACTGCATGTTCTGCCATACGTCCGACGTGCCGTTCCTCGGGCCTTCATTCCACCAGATCGCGCAACGGTACCGCGGTGTTCCGAACGCCGCCGGCGAACTTGAGCGCAAGCTGCGCGTCGGCGGCCGTGCGCACTGGGGAGATACGCCCATGCCGTCGGCCGTCGATCGCGGCGGGCCGCTGCCTCCCGACGATGCGCATCAGCTCGTGCAATGGGTGCTGAGCCAGTGATCGCCCGGCCGCCCTTCCGCTCATGTCGACCGTAGCCAAACGCGTTCCTGCCGGCCTGGCGCAACGCAGCACCCGCCGCCGCACCGCACCCGACGCGACGCTCGCGCAGGCGAGCGGCAAACGGCTACGCACGCGGCCAGATGCGCTCATCGGCAACGACGGCACCCAGCGCGTCCAGCGTCGCGCACGCCGACTCGCCAACGGCCCGAACTGCACACCTGCCGACGAAGATGCGACCGTGCTGCAGCGCGCGGGCATGCGCGGCATCCGGCTGCAACTCGACTACTGGAAAGCCGAGGAGCGCCTGCAGCACGAACGCATCGGTCATGCCGTCGTGATCTACGGCAGCACGCGCATCGTTTCTCCGGCAGAAGCGAACGCGCGGCTGGACGAAGCAAACCGCCTGCTCGCCGAGCGTCCGCACGACGCGGGCCGGCGTCGTGCCGTCACGGTCGCGAGCCGGCTCGTCGAACACAGCGTGTATTACCGCGTCGCACGCGAATTCGGGCGCATCGTCGGCCGCTCCGACCGGTGCACACGCGCCGCGCGGCTCGCCGTCGTCACCGGCGGCGGCCCGGGCATCATGGAGGCCGCCAACCGCGGCGCCTACGAGCGGGGCGCGCCGAGCATCGGCTTCAATATCGAGCTACCGCGGGAACAGGCGCCGAATCCGTACATCACGCCGGATCTCTGCTTCCGGTTTCACTATTTCGCGATTCGCAAGCTGCACCTGCTCGAGCGCGCGAAAGCGGCCGTATTCTTCCCCGGCGGATACGGCACGTTCGACGAGTTGTTCGAGGTCCTGACGCTGTTGCAGACGCGCAAGATCGCACCGCTGCCGGTCATACTCGTCGGCGAAGCGTACTGGCGCCGTGCGGTCGACCTGGCGTTTCTCGCGGACGAAGGGATGATCGATCGCCGTGACCTCGACCTGTTCACCTATTGCGAGTCCGCTGCCGACATCTGGCGCGCGATCGGATGCTGGTATGCGCGGCGTCGCGCCAAGCGGCCGGCACGTCGCACCGCTTCACCGAAGCCGCGTGTCGTGTAGGAATCTGCCGACGGCATTTGCACGATTCCTACCGCAGCTTCAGGACACGCCGATTGAATCGCACGGGCGTGACAACGATACTGAAATCACGGATACCGGCTGCACGGTACACCGGTCGCGGGCCATCAGGAGAGACGTCATGCCACACGCCATCTATCGTTCCGAATCGGGCAACCGGGCCGTCAGCCAGGCCGACACGGCCGCACTCGACACGCAGGCGCTCGTCGCGCTCGCCCGCGAAGCCGGCATGCTGGTGATACTCGACGGACAGATCGGACGCGAGCGGTACGAAAGTGTGACGGGATCGATCTCCACGCTGGCCCGTTTCGCACAGGCGCTGCAGCTTTCGGCGCTCAAGGCGGCGTGATGCCGAATCGTCGTGGTGTCGCGCCGCGGCACCCCTGTCCGTTTCGACCGCATCGGCGCCGTCGCCTGACGCGATGGCCCCGCGCGCACCGCCATTTCGTGCATCGTCCGGGGCTGGCCGCCTCCCGATGAACGCGCGCTTGCCGCAGCAA
Source organism: Burkholderia pyrrocinia (assembly GCF_003330765.1). NCBI lineage: Bacteria > Pseudomonadati > Pseudomonadota > Betaproteobacteria > Burkholderiales > Burkholderiaceae > Burkholderia > Burkholderia pyrrocinia. Next base: position 2,118,623 of record NZ_CP024903.1, read on the forward strand.
GCCATCCTTTTCGCCCGGACTTCTCCCTGATGAAGCCGTGATGAACCGGCCCCTTTCCCAACGCGTCGCCCGACTGCTCCCGGGAATCGCGCTGCTCGCGAACTACCGGCGCGCGTGGCTCGCGCGCGACCTCTATGCGGGCCTGGCGCTCTCCGCGGTGCTGGTGCCGGTCGGCATGAGCTATGCGCAGGCGGCCGGCCTGCCCGCCGTCACTGGGCTCTACGCATCGATCGCCGCGTTGCTCGCCTATGCGGTGCTCGGCCCGAGCCGGATCCTCGTCCTTGGCCCGGATTCCGCACTGGCCGCGCTGATTGCCGGGGCCATCGCACCGCTCGCCGGCCATGATCCGCAGCGGGCCATCGCGCTTTCCGGCGCGCTGGCACTGTCGGCCGGCACGATCTGCATCCTGCTCGGTACGCTCGGCCTCGGTTTCGTCACCGACCTGCTGTCGCGCCCGATCCAGTATGGTTACCTGAACGGGATCGCCATCGCCCTCGCAGTGGGCAGGCTGCCCGAGCTGTTCGGCATGTCTGTACCGGGCAACGACGTGTTCTCCAGCCTGCCTCACATCGTGCGAGCGCTCGTCGAGCACCGGTTTTCTACCGATGCCTGTCTGCTCGGCGTGGGCGCTCTCGCGGCGATCTCGGTGATGAAGCGCCTGATGCCGCGGTGGCCCGGCGTGCTGATCGCCGTGCTGGCGGCGACCCTGGCCGCACGCGTGTCACCGTTGCACGGGATCGCGACGGTCGGTGCGTTGCCTGCCGGCACGCCCGCACCCCATCTTCCGGCGGTCTCGCTCGCCGACGTGACGGCGCTCGCGTCCGGCGCGATCGCCGTTGCACTGGTGTCGTTCGCCGACATCAGCATGCTGTCGCGCGCCCTTTCCGCTCGTGCAGGCGACACGCCGGACCGCAACCAGGAACTGGTTGCATTGGGTGCCGCCAATCTGCTGGCCGGCGTGATGCAGGGCTGCGCGGTCAGCAGCAGCGCGTCGCGCACACCGGTCGCGATTGCCGCGGGCGCGCAAAGCCAGGTCACGAATCTCGTCGCGGCGGCCTGCATCGCGATACTGCTCATTGCCGCGCCGACGCTGCTGACGCTCGTCCCGCGCGCGGCACTGGCCGCTGTCGTGATCTACGCTGCCTTCGGCATCGCCGACGTCCGCAGCGTCGTCCGACTGTACCGAATGCGCCGTGGAGAATGCCTGATTTCGGTGCTGTGTTTTGCAGGCGTCATCGGCATGGGTGTCGTACCCGGCATCCTGCTCGCCAGTGCGCTGTCGCTACTGTCATTCGTCTGGCGGGCCTGGCATCCGTACGATGCGGTGCTTGGCCGGCTGACGGGCGTGCGCGGCTATCACGACATCGCGCGACATCCGGACGCCGTGCAAACACCGGGGCTCGTGCTGTTTCGCTGGGATGCCCCGCTCTTCTATGCGAACGTCGAAATCTTCTGCGAGCATCTGCGCGCCGCGCTCGCGCGGTCGGCAAGCCCGGTCGATCGAATCGTCGTCGCGGCGGAGCCTGTCACCGATATCGATGTCAGCGCCGCGGATAGGCTCGTGGCACTTCGCGAGGAACTCAGTGAGCAAGGAATCGCGCTGAATTTCGCGGAAATGAAGGGGCCTGTGAAGGATCGCCTGCGCGCTTACGGCTTGTTCGACGTATTCGGACCAGCCAGCTTCTTTCCGACCGTGACCGACGCCGTCGCGCATCATGTTCAGCGACAAAACGAACATGTGCGCGCCGGTGAACAAAGCTAGCCACATGAATGCATGTGACATCCGGTGCGCATCGCATCGCGTGACAGAGGAAGCGCCAATCGTCGATGCGATACGCCCGCGACAGCCGGCGATTCAGACCGTGAAGGTGTTCGATTTCTTCATCTCGATCCATGTCATCCCGGCTCGCAGCCCTTCGACCGCGGCCTCACGCTCGGAGACATGGGCCCTGTCATGCGCGAACGTCCGCTCGCATGCGCCGTCCGGGGACGCGAGCGTGATATGGATCCTGCAATGATAGCCGCCCGTTTCGGCGGCGATCGTCTCGATCGCCACCGACCAGTCCGCGTTGTGCACCTCGCCTGAAAGTGCCATCTGACTTCCCTCCTTCATCCGCGTGGACTTCGTGTCCGGTTGCCATTGACCAGGTTCACTCGACATCCAGGTCGTCGATGACGGCACGCACGCCCCGCGCGGACCACGCGGCACCGCGCACGGCCTTGCGCTCGGAGAACGAGCCGACCTTGCCGGAGAGCCGCACGGCTCCGTCGCGGACCTCGATCGCGATGTGATTCGCCTCACGCTCCGCGTGACGCATGATCGCGCGCTTGATGTTTCCGCCGATGTCGGCCGAGTCCGCCGCACCCTGCACACCGATGTGGTCGGTCACGCCGGTCACGCTGCGCATCTGCGAAATCGCACGCACGGCCAGATGGCTCTGGTATGCCCACTCGACCTTGCCGGACAACGTGATCCAGCCGTGTTCGACCTGCACCTTGATGGCGTCGTCCTGCAGTCCGACCGTCCAGTGCAGGACCGAACGCACTGCGTTGGCGATGTCCTCGTCGGTCCGGACGTCGTCGTTCTCCAGGTGCACGGTCATGTCGACGACCAGCGCCTTGACACCGGCCACGCGGTTCGCCGCGCGCTCGATCGCCAGTTTCTCCGCGTAGCTTGGCGGGTGGCCCGAAAGCGTCACGATCCGGTCGGCTACCTCGACACCGATACGTGTCGAGTCGATCGCCGGGTCGGACTCCAGTTCATCCTGAACGTCCTTCTTCAACTGCTTGTCGGTTTTCATCGCCAGCACTCCCGTGAGCCGCGGCGCGCCTATCCACCGCATGCAGCCAGATTTGCACACACGCGGGCCCGGATCGCTGATACAGGTCAACGGACGTCTTGCGGATGCGCCGCTTGACAGAGGTCAAGCCGACGCGACCCGGTCGCCTTATCGTGAGATCGTCGATGCGCGACGTTTTCACGCACGCGCAGCCATGCGCCAAGGAGACTCGAATGACGGAACAGCAACTGTTGGCCTATTCGCCGGCGCCTCCGGCACTGCCGGCGCCGCCACAAGGCGAATCGCCGGCAATCATCGATTTGCCGCATCCACGCCTCGATGGCGGCACGCCATTGATGACGGCACTCTCGACAAGGATGAGTTCGCGCGAGTTCGCCGCCACGCCGCTCCCGCCCACGACGCTCGGCACGCTGCTGTGGGCCGCGGACGGCGTCAACCGGCCGGCGAGCGGCGGTCGTACGGCACCGTCTGCGCATGCATTCAATGAAATCGACGTCTATGTCGCGCTGCCGTATGGCGTCTATCGTTACGACGCGCCTGCGCATCGACTCGTGCTGAAGCACGCGGTCGATGCACGCAACCTGACGGGTTATCAGGACTTCGTCGGACGCGCCCCGCTGGATCTCGTCTTCGTCGTCCGGGCGTCCGCGATACTCGACATACCGCCGCCACAACGCGATGTGTTCTCGGCAATCGCGGCCGGAGCCATCGCACAGAACGTTTCGCTCTACTGTGCGGCGGCCGGTCTCGGAACCGTCGTTCGCGGCTGGATCAACCACCGCGCACTTGCCGACGCGCTCCGGTTGAACGAGGACGAGCTTCCTATCCTCGCGCAGACCGTCGGCTACCGGGCTGACGGTGCGGTATCGAATGGGTGAGCGGGCATCCGGCGAAACCCTTCGGCCCGCCCGCCTCGATGAAACAGCGCGCGGATCGCTCCGCGCGCCGATTACTCCCGTCGGGCGGTGCCCGCCTGCATCGCCCGTTGCCTGTCGCCCGATCAGCTGATCGTCAGCTTCTTCTGTCCGACCGGCGCCTTCTTCGGCAGCGTCAGCGACAGGACGCCATCCTGATACGTTGCCGTCGCGTTCGCGTCGTCGATCTCGCCGGACAGCGAGAACGAGCGACTGATCGCTCCGCTGTAGCGCTCGCGCCTGATCACACGCTCACCTTCCTTCTGCTCGTTGTTGCGCTCGATCTTTGCATTGATCGAGACGGTCCGGCCCGTCACCTGGACGTCGATGTCGTCCTTTGCGACACCCGGCAGTTCCGCGTTGACCTTATAGGCGTCATCGCTTTCCGTGACGTCGATCTTCATCGACGCAAGATCGGGTTCGGTCGTCATCGCCATGCCGCGCAGTGGCCTGAACAGCCCCTGAAACAGGTCGGAGACTGGTTCGATCAAAAACGGATCGTAATGCGTGAGATTGCTCATGGTTCGCACTCCTCGAACGGCTGACATACGGCCTGCGCTCTCGTCCCGCCCGCGCAGAGCCGTGATGAAGACCGGATTGGCGCGACACTGCTTGCCGCGCAAGGGACGAATGATCTTTCGGAATCCAGCGTACCCGCCCGCACCGGCACGGGCTTGATACGCGTCAATGGCAGCAGGCGGTCAGGTGCAGAACCGGAAAAATCCGCTGTGGAGCAGTATTGGCCGACCGCCGACCTCCTCGAGCAGGCGGCGTGCCGCGCGCTCGATGGCGGGACGATGGCGGGAAAAAGCGACCACGAGATCCTGCTCTCGAGGTGATGCCGCGCGGAAGTGATCTTCCAGCGCTTCCGCCGTGATCGCGCAAGGCACACGGCGGCCTTCGACCAGCGCCGGAAACGTCAGCGCCGGATTCTGGCCGCAGTACGCGGGATTTTCGGAAGGAAAAGATATTTGCATGATGATCACCTGCACAGGTTGCTCACTGACCGGCATCGGCTTGCGGGGCGTCACCTGGGTCGTGCCGCCCGGCGGCCTGCCACTTCACCGCCAGCCGACGCTAAGCTGCCGCAACGGCAGGATGTGCGGCATCGTCGCCGCGTACGAGCAGGACCGGGCAACTCGATCCACGCAGAAAACGCTCGGCGACACTGCCGAGCACCAGTCTCCGTACACCGCGCCGTCCGTGCGTGCCGATCACGGCCAGATCTATCGAACGATCGACGACATAACGGTGCAGGCGATCGGCGATATCCTGACCGAGGTCCGTCTCAACGATTTCCGTATCGCCATTCACTGCTGCGCGCGAAATCGACCGCTCGGCTGCTCGCAAGACCGCTACGCCATCCCGTCGGACCTCGTCGATCAACGCGTCCGGATCCATTCGTCCGGCGTAAGTGATCAGGATGGATTTGTCGACAACGAAAACGGCGAACAAACGCGCGCCGCACATTCTGGCCAACTTCACGCCTTCGTCGAGCGCCTGTTTCGATGAGCCACTACCATCTACGGCGACCATGATCTTCGTGTACATACGAACCTCGCTGGATGAACAATCGCGCTTGTGGCGTTCGGATTTGTCTTCATCATCAGCGCTTACGGGGATTCTGCGTTGACCAAGGTCAACGGTCTGAAAGCGCAGGGGAATAGCTTGCAACCCGCAAAACGATACGAACAAGCGAGTGCGAATACCAATCGCACTACGTTGCGCCGAAAACGTCTCTGACGAATCTAGAGAGCCGGGTCGCTATCGAAGTGGCATGCCCGATGGCGTCGACGTTCCCGGCACCGACAACTGGTTCTCGTACGATCGGAAGCCTCGTTCTATTGCAAGGATTTTCGACGCACATGCCTGGTATTGCCAACCTGGACCGCCATCGCTGCCGTACATGCCCTTGCACATAACCTTGAGCCGGATCACCGAGCTTCCGTCGCTCGACGCAACACGAGATGCCCAGAGATAGAGTTTTCCAGGCAGATACGGCTGCGCTGTTTCGATCAGATCCGTATCGAACCGCGTGATTCGGGTTGACGAATGATCTTCGATGTAGTGCCGTGTGAGATTCCAAGCGCGGTCGCATTCCGATTCCGTCGCACACTGCAGTGACGCAGTCCGGCGCGTTGCAAGCAATTGCGTTTCCGACGTTCTGAATGCGCTGCTCTGCTCTTCTCCGACACAAGCGCTCAGCGTGAGCAGTAAGGCAACAACCGAAAATCCCAGTTTCATCGCCAACGCCTCGTACGGCCAGGTTCAATGCACATGTGAGGATCTGAATCACGCACCGCAATACGTGTGGCGTTGATGTTGACTGTATTGCCGCATCGCAGGGCGTGGTTGACACATATCAAGCGCGCCCGCCGGGTGTGCCACAGATAGTGTTCGGCGCGTCGCTCCGGCGAAGTTTTCGTCGGCACTGACATTGCTGTCGAACATCCTCACGGCGTGGAACACCACTCACATCGAACACGCCCTGAAGAGCCTTGAAGCAGTGCGAGGCCGACCAATGGAGTCAGGCCGGCTTCGGCGAATCGCGCCGACGCATCTGGAAGGCATCGTCCTGCGCGGCATATTCAGCTTCCCGGTCTCGCTGTATTCAAAGCGAATCCTTCCGGGCAGTTCGGTCGATCAGCCCTCACCCTCGTCCAGCCGACGGGCCTGACTGCACACCCACGTTCACACTGCCACTCCATTGAAGAGATGCAGCGCCCGATCGCTGGTACCGGCGGACGAAACAGCACTGATCTGGTGGGCAGTCAGCAAAACATTGATTTTTAATAGGAATATTTTGGGGGCACAAGGCAAGGGCATACTGGGTCTAGAGAGACCTAACCGGAAAAATGCGAGAGAGTCAAAGCGCCCCCGGTGTGGGGCGATTCGAGGTTCAGACGAGGCTCGAAATCAGGTGACAGCCACACGTCGCCCGATGGCCGTGTCGGGCGATCGGGATGCCGCCATCCGTCATCGACGAATCGCCCTCCTCGATAACGTTAGGTGAAACTTCGGGATGCTGCGGGCACGACACATGGTCGCCCTTGCGGGCGACGTAGCGTCCATCGAAGCGCATCGACGTGGAACCCGTTTCGACCTTGCCTCCGTGGTCGGTATCGTCCCCGACACGAATTAAATTCATCATATTAAATTTCTATTTCACGAGAAGAGTTTTCAAATAATCTACTCGCTGCTTAGTGATTGTGACGAGACAATCTTTCGTAATTAGACCAGGTCCAGCGCCTTGAGATTGCGATGCCTCGGCCGCAATATACCCATTGCATTGCTTTTCTCTATAGTTAAGCCAAGCCTTCTGTGATTTATCAAACTCATCCTTGTATTGCGTGGATGCGTATATCTTTTGGTAAATTGAATTAAGTTCCTTTTTTGATGTATCCAGGGCGCGATCCGCACAAGACAAATCATCATAAACATTCCCGCCGCCAATGCACGCCTCGGCAAACGAACTCAAAGGCAACAATAAAAAAACAAAAAAAATGACTTTTTTCATAACACTCTCAACAGATTATTGATTGTATGAATCTGGGATCTCTATGGAATAGGGATCTGGCCTAGAAGGCATTAGGCCCTGCGTTGTCCCATGCACATGAACCGCACGTCCCTTTCCATATCTATATCCAGTAATACTTGCTTGATGGACGACATCCTCCACCCATGCTCTAGTTGCGTCTGTAGCTTCGTCTAACGCATATGGATTTGCATAACTGAGGTTATTTCCAACTAGCAGGCTGTTGAAGTACCTCCCGCAGGCGTCATCCGAGCGGGAGGGGTAAACGTTGAAACAAGGAATCGACCAACACTGAGAGCGAAACGATGCGCGGAGCGGACGGCTACACGGAGACGATGTTCACGATGGCGAAGCTCGATGACTTCGTGCCGGCCAATCATCCGCTGCGGCCGATTCGCCTCTGGCTGAACGAGGCTCTGAAGCGCATGGATGGTGTGTTCGCGCGCATGTACGAGAGCGACGCGAAAGGCGGCAGGCCGAGCATCGCGCCTGAGAAGCTGATTCGCGCGTTGTTGCTGCAAGTGCTGTATTCGATTCGCAGCGAGCGCATGCTGATGGAGCAAATCTCCTACAACATGCTGTTTCGTTGGTTTGTCGGATTGGCGATGGACGATGCGGTGTGGGACCACTCGACGTTCAGCAAGAACCGCGACCGACTGCTCGCGCACGATGTCATCGTGGGTTTGTTCAACGAGACGGTGGAGACGGCGCAGGCACGCGGTCATCTCTCGGGCGAGCACTTCAGCGTCGACGGCACGTTGATTCAGGCGTGGGCGGGCCATAAAAGCTTCGTGCGAAAGAGCAAGTCCGACGACGATACGCCGCCCAAGGGCGGAGTTCGCCGGCGCGAGGATTGGCACGGCGAGAAGCGCAGCAACGAAACGCATGAATCGAGCAGTGACAGTCAGGCCAGGCTGTTCCGCAAGAGTCGCAACACCGGCGCGATGCTTTGCTATATGGGGCACGTGCTGACGGACAACCGGCATGGCCTGGTGGTGAACGCGCAAGTGACGCAGGCCAACGGTACGGCCGAACGTGATGCGGCGGCCGACATGCTTGCCGACGCGGCGCGCCTTGCCGAGAGGCCGATTACGGTGGGTGCCGACAAGAATTACGACACGGCGGGATTCGTCGCGACGTGTCGCGCCAATGGCGTAACCCCACATGTCGCCCAAAACGACGCGCGCGCGGGCGGCTCGGCCATCGACGGGCGCACGACACGCTGGGCGGGCTACGCCATCAGTCAGCGCAAGCGCAAACGTATCGAGCAGGTGTTTGGCTGGGGCAAGACGATTGGCCGGATACGGCAGGTCATGTGTCGAGGGCGAGAGCGAGTCGAGCAGTTGTTCTTGCTGACGCAGGCGGCCTACAACCTCACGCGCATGCGAACGCTCGCGGCGAAAGCGGCATAGAGGCGAAAGTCGGCGAGGAAACGACATCGAATCGGCCCGAATTAAGGAAATCCAGCATCAAATCGACACCCCCAAATCGGCGCAGTAGCTGTTTGGAAAGCTACCGTCGCGTCACGAGGGGGATACTTCAACAGCCTGTTAAACACGCGGAGCGAAGAATGGCAACATATCATGAGCTGAAAGCCAAGGCTGAAGCACTGCTGGCGCAAGCGGAAGAAGCTAGGCAGGCCGAACTAGAGACTGTACTTGTAGAAGTTCGTGCACGTGTCGAAGAGTACGGCCTCACGCCGGAACAGATCTTTGGCCGTAAGCGCGCACGTAGTGGGAATGGCAGTCAACCCGCGACACCAAAGTATCAAGACCCAAAGACGGGCAAGACGTGGAGCGGGCGTGGCCGCGAACCCTCGTGGATCAAGGGCAAGAAACGTGAGCGTTTCTTGATCGCGGACTGATTCACTACGGCTTAACGATCGATTGTTCTGCGTCGCCGCCAGGGCCCCAGTTTTATCGGCTGGAGGCCCCCGCTGACAACGCACCGAGCTGTGCCAGGGCAATTGATCCCGATCCGCTAACATCAGTTCCACATTGGAGACGCCCCCCGCTTCTTCAACCTCCTGCTATGCACGTATGCGCTGCGACTCGGCTTCCGACATCGTGTTGATACCTCAGATGAACCAAATTCTGGCCCCTCAATCCGGCGTCCGTCGAGCTCGATGCATAGCCGCAAATGATTTCTCTTTGAATCACGCATCCACCGCGAGAAAATATCTGGCTTTGCGCGCCGCCCCTTGAAATTCGGCTTCGATCATTCGGGCACAATCGCCAACTAAACACAAAAAAGCGGAAGTGACGATTCGGCATTTGACGTGACCTGCCCCCATCAGTAGGACCAACGGGCTTCTAGCAAAGTCCTTTTAAACCAAATCATGGAAGACGGCAGGAATATCCGAACTTAACGAGATACCATGCGCATCGAAGATACGTCATCAACTCGACAATCTCTTCGAGATATCATCGGTCGCACTTCACACCGACCTACTTTTCTGGCTCAATCACGTGGAGAACTGGTCGTCAAGCATCCAGAGCAACTGATCGCGAGCGGCACACAGTGGTGAAGGCTTGCCGCATTTCCGGAGGACATCTAGGCAGCAACTGGTTGCGGCACAGGCTCCCTAACCGTCGCAACGTTCTCACGCTGGCTTCCGCAATAAAGTCCCCAGTCTGCCATCATCAGGCGCCGACGCTCGAGTTGGTCGCGACGCCTGTAGGCTGCCACTGTCTGAGATGCGATGACGTGAGCCAAAGCTTCCTCTGCGAGCGAATCGGGATAGTCCGTACATTCAGCAACCCAGTCGCGGAACGTCGACCGGAAACCGTGTACGGTGATTCCGTGTCGCGACATACGCCTCAGAAGCGTCAGCATCGCCATGTTCGACAACGGACGCCCCTCCTTGCAACCCGGGAACAGATAACCGTATTTTGCCTTGGGCAATGCGCTGCGCACGATCTCGACAGCGCGGTCACAAAGCGGTACGCGAAGCGGTCGGCCGCTCTTGGTACGATCACCAGGAATTGACCATGTGCGGGCCGCGAGGTCAAACTCCTCCGGACGCGCAAAACGCACCTCGTTCGTGCGGGTCGCCGTGAGGATGAGCAGATGCAACACACGCGCCGCACGCCGGGGACGTTGCTCAAGCTCGCGGATAAACGCTGGCAAGTCCTCCCAGGGTAGTGCAGGATGGTGGTTCACCTGCGAGCGTTTCTTCGACCGTGGCAACACAAGTTGCAGATGGTCAACGTATCGTGCTGGGTTGCTGCCGATGCGATGACCCAACACCGTCTCAGCGTCGAGAATCGCCTTGATGCGGCCGCGTACGCGGCGCGCGGTCTCCGCCTTCTTCGTCCAGATCGGCTGAAGGATCCGCACGATCATCGCGGTGTCGATGTCGCGCACCCGAACCTCACCGATCACCGGATACGCGTACTTTTTGAGCGTGTTACCCCACTGCTGAACATGCTTGCGATTTCGCCACTGGGGTTCGTGCGTGCGGATAAACGCTTCAGTTGCTTCACGAAACGTCACGTTGGCATCCGGCGATATGTCGAGCAGTTGCCTTCGCTGCTGCTCACGCCGCGCGAGGATGGGATCGATCAGGTCCCTGACCATATCGCGGTACCCGGCGGCCAGTTTCCGCGCCTCGCCTAGAGAAACTCGCGAGAGTGGACCCAGCCCCATCTCCCGCATGCGACCGTTCAGTTTGAACCGGAACACCCATGAGCGCGCCCCGCTGTCCGCGATCTGCATATAGAGGCCACCGCCATCCGCGTAATGCCCCGGCGTCACCTCTTTCGCGACCCGCAGCGCACTGAGTCGATGCAACTGTCGTCCAGCCATGTTGTCCTCCCTACCCACAAACCCACATCGCTACCCATACTTCGTGAGGAAATTGTGCGGGACGTCAACGGTAGCCGCAAGCACGCCGTTACCCATAAATCACTTTAAAATCAGTGATCTAGCGGAAGTTTGCGGAAGAGGTCGGAATAGCCCGGAAGCCTTGACGGGCGGAAGGCAGCAGGAGTCGAACCTACCCGGGAGTGTCTGACACCCCCAACCGGGTTTGAAGCCCAGCCGTACCACCGGATACGAATGCCTTCCTCGGGGAACAGAACAAAAAGAACAGCGAGCGCCTACGCCTGAATACCCACCCAACCGCTGTCAGGCCGCAGGAAGTGAAGATCGCGGTGGAAGCGAGTATACCCAACCCGATCGAAGAACTCGAGAATCTGGATCGCGCGCTTGCGGCCGAGCCCCGTCGCGTCGCGAAACGTCGCAGCATCGAGCCCGCCGCCGTGCGACGGCGCGAGATGCGCGACCAGTTCCGCCAGCTCGCGTGCGACGTCCGCGTGATAGAACAGGTCGCGCACGACCTGGTGCACGTCGCCGCGCCGCGCGAGCTTGCGCAGCAGCGTGCGCACCGCGTCTTCGGCCGCGCCCGTATCGCGGGCCAGGTCGCGCACCCATGGCGGATCGAAGCGTCCTGCATGAATCAGCGGCAGCAGTTGCTGCGCCAGCGCTTCCTCGCGCGCATCGAAACTCACCGAATGCAACGGCAGATGCAGCCATGGCCCGCTTCGCGAGACTTCACCGTCATCGACCAGCGTGTCGACCAGCGCACGCCACAGCGCATCGCCGACGAGCGGCGCGGCCATCCGCCTCAAACGCGCCGCGTCGAGCCCCTGCTCGTCGGGCATGCGCTCGTGATAAGTGCGCAGCGTGTCGATCGCCCGCGTCTGCAGCGCACGCCAGTGCGCTTGCGAAATCACCGTGCCGTCGTTCGACGCGCCATCGCGCTGGCCAATCGCCAGTGCGTCGTCCGGCAGCGCCAACGCGTCCGGCGCAAAACCGGTGAGATGCGTGAGCATCGCGCGCGGGATGCCGAGCGGCGCCTGCGCGAGCAGCGCGTCGAGGCGCCCTTCGTCGAGCCACGCGGCAAGCGCATCGAGCCATGCGCGGCGCGCGGGCGTGCGGCGCTTCCGCGCCGGCCCGAACGGATCGAGCACACGGCCGCCGCCGACCGTGTGCGTCGCCTGCGGATTGCGGACGATGAACCGGTCGCCCGGCAGCGCGAACACCGGTTCGTCGAACACCAGTTGCACGCGCATCCGCTGGCCGGCCGCGAGCGTATCGCCGTCGAGCAACGCAACGTGTGCGACGCGATGCAGCGTGCCGAGATGCACGTGCAGCGGCGCCCAGTGCGTGAGCGTCAGCCCCGCGTCCTCGAGCAGCGTCAGCTCGACATCGAGGCGTGGCGAAGTCGCGATCAGACGCGCATCGGCGATCGTGTCGCCGCGCTCGATATCGGCCTTGTCGACGCCCGCCAGATTCAGCGCGCAGCGTTCCCCCGCGTGCCCCGTATCGACCGCCCGGTTCTGCGCATGAATGCTGCGCACACGCGCCGCGCCGCCCGTGCGCACGACCGCGAGCGTCTCGCCGGTCTTCACCCGGCCGGCGAACGCAGTGCCCGTCACGACGGTCCCCTGCCCCGCGAGCGTAAACACGCGATCGACCGCGAGCCGGAACAACCCGTCGTCGCGGCGCGCACGCCATGCGATCGCCGCGTCGGCCAGGTGACGCTTCAACGCGGCGACGCCCGGATCGTCCGCGGCCGTCGCACGGGTTTCGAAGATCGACACACCGGCCAGCGTCGAGTCGTGCAGCCATGCGGCTATCTCGTCGCGCACCTGGTCGACGCGCTCGGCGTCGACGCGATCGCATTTCGTCAGCGCGACAGCGCCGTGCATGACGCCGAGCAGTTGCAGGATGGCGAGATGCTCGCGCGTCTGCGGCATCACGCCGTCGTCGGCGGCAATCACGAGCAGCGCGAAATCGATCCCGCACGCGCCGGCCGCCATCGTATGAACCAGTTTCTCGTGGCCCGGCACGTCGATCAAGCCGAGCACGTCGCCGTTGTCGAGCGGCGTATACGCGTAACCGAGTTCGATCGAGATGCCGCGCGCCTTCTCTTCCTTCAACCGGTCGGTGTCGACGCCCGTCAGCGCACGCGCAAGCGTCGTCTTGCCGTGGTCGATGTGTCCCGCGGTACCGACGATCATGCAGCGGGCCCCGCGACCGGCGCGCATTGCGCAACGAACGCTGCTTCATCGGCGTTTTCGAGGCAGCGCAGGTCGAGCCGCAGCGCGTTGTCGGCAACGCGGCCGATCACTGGCCTCGGCCATTCGCGCAGCCGTTTCTCGAGCTGCGCAAGCGCGCGGCCGCCGCGCTTGCCGTCCGCTGTACGCACGACGAGCCCGGCGCTCGGCAACTGGTCGACCGGCAGCGCGCCGCTGCCGATCTGGCTGAACACCGGCTCGACCGTCACGTCGAAACCGCTGCCGAGCGCGGCCTGCAACGCCGGACGCACGCGTTCGGCGGCCTCGGCGATCTCGCGCTGCGGGCGCGTCAGCAGGCGCAGCGTCGTGAGCCGGTCACGCAGGAATTCGGGCGCCTGGTAGAGACGCAGCACGGGCTCGAGCGCCGCGAGCGTCAGCTTGCCGACGCGCAGCGCGCGCTTGAGCGGATGTTTCTTGATCTTCGCGACCAGTGCGCGATCGCCGACGATCAGGCCGGCCTGCGGCCCGCCGAGCAGTTTGTCGCCGCTGAACGTGACAACGTTTGCGCCGGCGGCGACAGTTTCCTGCACGGTCGTATCGTGCGGCAGGCCCCATTGCGACAGGTCGGCGAGCGTGCCGCTGCCGAGATCGACGGCGACCGGCAGCCCGTGCTCACGCGCGAGCGGCGCGAGTTCGGCGAGCGTCGCCTCCTTCGTGAAGCCGCTGATCGCGTAGTTGCTGCAGTGCACCTTCATCAGCAGCGCCGTGCGCGGGCCGAGCGCGTTCGCGTAGTCGTGCAGATGAGTGCGGTTGGTCGTGCCGACCTCGCGCAGCTTGGCGCCTGCGCGGCTCATGATGTCGGGAATCCGGAACGCGCCGCCGATCTCGACCAGCTCGCCGCGCGACACGACGACTTCCCGCTTCGCCGCGAGCGCCGACAGCGTCAGCAGCACGGCCGCCGCATTGTTGTTGACGACGGTCGCGGCTTCCGCGCCCGTCAGTTCGCACAGCAGATCGTCGATCAGGTCGTCGCGATCGCCGCGGCGGCCCGTGGCGAGATCGAATTCGAGGTTGACGGGCCGCGTGAGCGCGTCGACCACCGCACGCACCGCGTCGTCGGGCAACAACGCGCGCCCGAGGTTCGTGTGCAGCACGGTGCCGGTCAGGTTGAACACGGCGCGCACGGCGCCTGCGCTCTGCGCGGCCAGCGTGCGCGCGACGGCCGCGGCAATACGCGGCTCGTCGAGCGGTTCGGCCGCCTCCGGATCGTGCTGCGCGGCGGTACGCCAGCGTTCGAGCTCGGCGCGCACGGCGTTCAGCACGCGCGTGCGGCCGTAGTCGGCGAGCAGCGGTTGCAGCGGTGCCGACGACAGCACGCGCTCGACCGACGGCACCCGCGCCAGCACGGCATTCAGTTCATTCACACCCGGTTCGGTCACGTAGTAGTGGCTCCAGTCACGTGCTTCGCAGCCGGCCGAAGCCGGCGCTCGCGCACCGCCCCCGGCTCCCTGCCGTCAATCCGCTTCCCGCGAGACATCCGGCCACAGCAGCGGGTTCGGCGAACTGCGCTGGTATCCGGCCTCGTTCATCAGCAGGTCGAGCGTGAGACTCGCGAGATCGTCCGCCAGCGGCTCGAACTCGTAATCCTTCTCCTGATAGCCGATCTTGCGATAGGTCTTGCATTCGTCGCACGATTCGGCCTTGACGGCTTCGCTGCCACCCTCGATCCCGTGATACGCGATGCCCTTCGTCGAGTCGCAGTGCGAGCACTTCGTGCGCACCATGTGCCACTCGGTCGTGCACAGCCCGCACTGCAGGAAGCGGTAGCCCTGGAACTGGCCGCCGACCCGCACGACGCTCGCGACCGGATGCGTGCCGCACACGGGGCACAGCCCCGGCTGGTCGAGATACGGCACTTCGGCCGGCGCGACGCGGCTCGCGAGATCGGTCCAGACAACCTGCAGCGCGGCCATCAGGAACGGCGCAGTGGCCGGGTCGACTTCGGCGAAGCGCAGCGCGAGGATCGCATCGGCCTGCGCGTCGAGTTCGGCAGGCGCCATCAGGCGCAGCCGGTCGAGCAGCTTCGCGAGCGACGGGTTGACGAGCCCGGCGCCGTCGACGCGGTCGAGCAGTTCGTACAGCACGGCACGCCAGCGCGGATCGCGCTCGCCGTCGAGCGCCGGCACGAGCGGCATCGAATGCTGCTGCGCGCGCGCGATCGCTTCCTGCGACGGCAGCGGCAGGTCCAGCGTCTGCAGCGTCGCGTGCTGCGCGTCGGCGACGGTGGCCATCAGCCGCAGGTAGCCGCTGATCGGGTTCAGGTCGGCAAGCTTGCGCAGCCGCGCGGCGCGCGCCGAAAACGCGGTGGCGCGCTCCGGCAGGCGAAAGCGCGGAATGGCCGAATGATCGAGTGCCGAGATCTCGGTCGGTTCGAGAATGCGTTGTGTCACAAATATGTCTTCCAAATAAACAAGCGCCGACAGATCGGCGCTTCAGGCAGTTCCGACGGTTGACGGGGCGGCCCGCCGCGATCGGCGAACCGCCCCGCTCCGGTGCGTTATTTCACGCTTTCACGGAACCACTTCGGGTGATGCTTGCGTGCCCAGCCCAGCGTGACGGTGCCGCGCACCATCGCGCCAATCGAGCCCTTCACCCACAACGCCGCGTAAATGTGCACGATGATGCTCGCGATCAGCACGAAGGCCGCCACGGCATGCACGACGGCCGCCGCGCGGATCACCCCGATCGGGAAGTAGAACGAGAAGTAGCGCCGCCAGATCACGATCCCCGACAACAGCAGCAGCAGCAGGCACGCCACCAACGTAAAGAATAGCAGCTTCTGCCCGGCGTTATAGCGGCCGACGGGCGGCAGCTTGTCTTCCTGGTTGGTCAGCACGTCGCCGATCTGCTTCAGCCACTGCCGGTCGTCCGCGTCGAGCGCGTTGTGGTGCCAGAAGCGCACCACCAGGATCGCGAACGACACGAACATCACGAGGCCGACGAACGGATGCAGGATCCGCGTCCACTGGCCGCCGCCGAACAGCGCGGTCAGCCAGAACATCGACGGATGGAACAGCGCGAGCCCGGACAGCGCGAGCAGCACGAACGTGATCGCGGTGATCCAGTGGTTCGTGCGCTCGTTCGCCGAGTAGCGGACGATCAGGTTGGGGTCGTCGTGTTTCATTTCGCGTCCTCCTTGATGCGTCGCGCCTCGTCGCGCGCGGCCGATTCTTCCTCTTCGCTCACCTCGTTCGGACCGACCCGGACGTAGTGGAAGAACCCGGCGAGCGCCGTCAGCGCGATGCCGGCGACCGCGAGCGGCTTCGCGATGCCCTTCCACAGCTTCACCATCGGGCTGATCGACGGGTTGTCGGGCAGCCCGTGGTACAGCGAGGGTTGGTCGGCATGGTGCAGCACGTACATCACGTGCGTGCCGCCGACGCCCTGCGGGTCGTACAGCCCCGCATGCTCGAAGCCGCGCTCCTTCAGGTCCTCGATCCGCTCGGCCGCATGCTGCTTCATGTCCTCCTTGGTGCCGAACACGATCGCGCCGGTCGGGCAGGTCTTCACGCAGGCCGGTTCCTGGCCGACCGCGACGCGATCGGAACAGAGCGTGCACTTGTACGCGCGATGATCCTTCTTCGAGATCCGCGGAACGTTGAACGGGCAACCGGTCACGCAATAGCCGCAACCGATGCAGTTCTCCTCGTGGAAATCGACGATCCCGTTGTTGTACTGCACGATCGCGCCCGGCGACGGACACGCCTTCAGGCAGCCCGGATCCTCGCAGTGCATGCAGCCGTCCTTGCGGATCAGCCATTCGAGGTCGCCTGCCGGGTTCTCGTATTCGGAGAACCGCATCACCGTCCACGAGTGCTCGGTCAGGTCGGCCGGGTTGTCGTACACGCCGACGTTGGTGCCGACCTCGTCGCGCAGGTCGTTCCACTCCATGCACGCCGTCTGGCATGCCTTGCAGCCGATGCACTTCGACACGTCGATCAGCTTCGCGACGCTCCCGGTCACCGGTTCGCGCACCGTGGGCGGTGGCGTTGTGGTGGCCGAGACGCGCTTGATATCCAGCGATTGCAATGCCATCTCTTTCCCCTTACGCCTTTTCGACCTTCACCAGGAACGACTTGAATTCCGGTGTGTACGAGTTGCCGTCACCCACGGACGGAGTCAGGGTATTGGCGAGATAGCCGGGCTTCGTCAGACCCTTGAAGCCCCAGTGCAACGGGACGCCGACCGTCTGGACCTTCTTGCCGTCGACCGTCAGCGGCTTGATCCGCTTCGTGACGAGCGCGATCGCGACAATGTGGCCGCGCTTGGACGACACCTTCACGCGCTCGCCATGCGCGACGCCGACTTCCTTCGCGAGGTCTTCGCCGATCTCGACGAATTGCTCGGGCTGGATGATCGAATTCAACCGTGCATGCTTGGTCCAGTAGTGGAAATGCTCGGTCAGCCGGTAGGTAGTCGCGACGTGCGGGAACTCCGACACCTTGCCGAACGACGCGCGGTCGTCCGGGAACACGCGGGCGGCCGGGTTGTTCAGCGCCTGCGGGTTGTTCGGGTGCAGCGGGTTCGCGTCGAGCGGCGTCTCGAACGGCTCGTAGTGCTCGGGGAACGGACCTTCGTTCAACCCCGCGCGCGCGAAGAAGCGCGCGACACCCTCCGGGTTCATGATGAACGGCCCCATCCCGTTCTCGGGTGGTTCGTCCGCCTTGAAATCCGGCACGTCGGGGCCCGTCCACGCCTTGCCGTTCCAGCCGATCAGCTTGCGGGTCGGGTCGAACGGCTTGCCGTTCACGTCGCACGATGCGCGGTTGTACAGGATCCGCCGGTTCGCCGGCCAGGCCCACGCCCAGTTCAGCGTCTGGCCGATGCCGGTCGGATCCGAGTTGTCGCGCCGCCCCATCTGGTTGCCGGCCTGCGTCCATGCGCCGCAGAAGATCCAGCAGCCGCTCGCGGTCGTGCCGTCGTCCTTCAGTTGCGCGAACGCGGCCAGCTGCTCGCCCTTCTTCACGAGCGTCTTGGCCGGATCCTTCGGGTCGGGCAGATCGGCGAGCGCCTTCCCGTTGTACTCCATCGCGAGCTCTTCGGGCGTCGGGCTTTCCGGATTCGCGTACGGCCAGGTCAGGTTCACGATCGGGTCCGGATACTTGCCGCCGTCGGTCTGGTACATCTTGCGCATGCGCAGGAACAGCCCCGACATGATCTCGAGATCGCTGCGCGCTTCGCCCGGCGGCGCCGCGCCCTTCCAGTGCCATTGCAGCACGCGGCTCGAACTCACGAGCGAGCCGTTTTCCTCCGCGAAGCACGTGGTGGGCAAACGGAACACCTCGGTCTGGATCTTCGACGCATCGACGTCGTTGTAGTCGCCGTGATGCTTCCAGAACTCGGACGTCTCGGTCGCGAGCGGATCCATGATCACGAGCCACTTGAGCTTCGAGAGCCCCGCGGCCGTCTTCACCTTCGAAGGCGCCGCCGCGAGCGGGTTGAAGCCCTGGCAGATGTAGCCGTTCATCTTGCCGGCATTCATCAGTTCGATCGCCTGCAGCAGGTCGTACTGCTTGTCCAGCTTCGGCAGGTAGTCGTAGCCCCAGTTGTTCTCGGCGGTCGCCGCATCGCCCCACCATGACTTCATGAAGCTGACGTGGAAGGCCTTGTAGTTCTTCCAGTAGCTCAACTGGTTCGGCCGCAGCGGCTGCTGCACGCGCTTCTTGATGTAGGCGTCGAAATCCTGCTCGGCCTGCATCGGCAGCGTCATGTAGCCCGGCAGCAGGTTCGACATCAGCCCGAGGTCGGTCAACCCCTGGATGTTCGAGTGGCCGCGCAGCGCATTCATCCCGCCGCCGGCGATGCCGATGTTGCCGAGCAGCAGCTGCACCATCGCGCCGGTGCGGATCATCTGCGAGCCGATCGAGTGGTGCGTCCAGCCGAGCGCGTACAGGATCGTGCCGGCGCGGCCGGGAACGGCCGTCGTCGCGAGCATCTCGCACACCTTCAGGAACTTCTCCTTCGGCGTGCCGCAGGTCTGCTGGACCATGTCCGGCGTATAGCGCGCGTAGTGCTGCTTCAGCAGGTTGTACACGCAGCGCGGATGCTGCAGCGTCGGGTCGACCTTCACGAAGCCGTCGTCGCCGCGCTCGTAGTCCCAGCTCGATTTGTCCGGGTACGCGTGCTTCTCCGCGTCGTAGCCGGAATAGATGCCGTCGTTGAACGCGAAATCCTCGCGCACGATGAACGAGAAGTCCGTGTAGTTCTTCACGTACTCATGCTGGATCTTGTCGTTCGTCAGCAGATAGTTGATGACACCGCCCAGGAAGACGATGTCGGTGCCGGTGCGAATCGGCGCGTAGTAGTCGGCCACCGAGGCCGTACGCGTAAAGCGCGGGTCGACGACGATCAACCGCGCCTTGCGGTGCGCCTTCGCCTCCGTTACCCACTTGAAACCGCATGGATGGGCCTCGGCTGCATTGCCGCCCATCACGAGAATCACGTCCGCGTTCTTGATGTCGACCCAATGGTTCGTCATCGCTCCACGGCCAAACGTCGGGGCAAGACCTGCCACCGTCGGGCCATGTCAGACACGCGCCTGATTGTCGAATGCGAGCATTCCCAGGCTGCGGACAGCCTTGTGCGTCAGGTAGCCGACCTCGTTGCTGCCCGCCGACGCGGCCAGCATGCCGGTCGTGAGCCAGCGGTTGACCTTCGAGCCGTCTTCCGCCGTCTCGACGAAGTTCGCGTCGCGATCGGCCTTCATCAGCTTCGCGATCCGGTCGAGCGCATCGGTCCACGAGATGGATTCCCACTTGTCCGAGCCGGGCGCCCGGTACTCGGGGTGCGTCAGGCGGCTCGGGCTGTGGATGAAGTCGATCAGGCTCGCGCCCTTCGGGCACAGCGTGCCGCGATTGACAGGGTGATCGGGATCGCCTTCGATATGGATGATGCTCGGCTGCGCGTTCTTCGCACCGTCTCCGAGGCTGTACATCAGGATGCCGCAACCCACTGAACAGTAAGGACAGGTGTTGCGCGTTTCGACTGTGCGCGCCAGCTTGTACTGTCGGACTTCGGCAAGCGCTTCGGACGGAGAGAAGCCCATCAGGGCAAGACTCGATCCGGCAAGCGACGTGGCCGTCACCTTCAGGAACTGGCGCCGTGACATTTGTAGCATGGCGGTCTCGGCGTTATTGTGGGGTGGGGTTGGGGGTGAAACTGAAAGGAAGTATAGACAGTTCAAGCAACTATGATCGAATGTTCGGATCAATACCGAATTGTCTGATTACCCACGATGATCCGCGTTCCGCGCGCAACCGAACCGTCATGAAACGACCGATCACTTCCGAAGCAACCCGTCTTGCTCAACGACAGGCCAACTGGGCCCTCACCGCGTTCAAGCGCTTCTCATCCGACCGCTGCTCCGCGATGGCCGCGGGCATCGCGTTTTTCTCCGCGTTCTCGCTCGCGCCGATGCTCGTGATGGTGATCGCGGTGGCCGGCTGGTTCTACGGCGACGATGCCGCGCGCGGCCAGGTGTTCGAACAGGCGCACCAGCTGATCGGCGACGACGCGGCGGCCAGCATCCAGACGATCGTGCAGAACGCGCACCGCGCGGGCGAGCGCGGCAGCATCGCGACGCTGATCTCGTTCGCCGCGCTCGCGATCGGCGCGTCAGCCACCTTCGCGTCGCTCAGCGCCGCGCTCAGCGTGATCTGGCCGGCCACCGAAAACCGCTGGTCGAGCATGCTCGGGCTCGTGCGCGTGCGGCTGATCTCGTTCGGGCTCGTGCTCGGCGTCGCGTTCCTGCTGATCGTGTCGCTCGTGCTCGACACCGCGATCACGTTTGTCGGCACATGGCTGCTGGGCAATTCGCCGTATGTCGTCGTCACGAACCTCGTGCAGTTCTTCGTCGGCATCGCGGTACTCGCGGGCGCGTTCGCCGCATTGATGAAGTTCCTGCCCGATGCGCGCGTCGCGTGGCGCGACGCCGCGATCGGCGGTGTTGTGTCCGCGATCCTGTTCTCCGGCGGTAAGAAGCTGTTCGCGCTGTACCTCGCGCATGCGGGCACGGCGAGCGCGTTCGGCGCGGCCGGATCGTTCGCGGTCCTGCTGATGTGGCTGTACTTCTCCGCGGTCGTGCTGCTGCTCGGCGCGGAATTCGCGGCGGCCCGCGGCAACGCGCATCGGCCCGCCGGCATCGCACCGGCCGCGCCCGCTCAAACCGATCGCGCCGCCGACCGCTTGCGCGACGACTGATTCACCCACCCTCCGCAAAACGGCCGCGCACCGGCCTCGCGCGCGCCGCGGCATGGCCTCGCACACCGCCCGCCTCTTTGCAACCACGCTGTCCGCCGCGCATTCGCGCGGCGTTGACGCGTTCTTTGCATGCCGGCACGTTCGTTGCTGCAACCGCAAACGTTTGCAAGCTCTCGTTTCCGTGCTTCAACGGGCCGAAACGGGCTGTCTGCTGCAATACGCATCAGCTATTGAAACAATCGCACCGCAGCAATTGTCAACTATTTCAAAAACAGGAACAGTCGTTGATGTGCTTGATATATATAGACTTTTTCACTCTGTTACCTTTTCGAGACACTTTATTTTTTAAGCTTTCTTGCGTCTATGGCACTGAGCTATTCTCCAATCCGCAACAAATAACGATGAATCACTTGCGTGGAGAAACTCAACGATGAAGAAACTCGCTCTCTCGACCCTCTCGCTCGCCCTGCTGGGCGCCGCTGGCGCTGCTCACGCTCAATCGAGCGTGACGCTGTACGGCGTGATCGACACGTCGATCGCCTATGTTCACGGCAATGACGGCAAAGGCAACAACGCGTGGCAAATGCTGTCGGGCAACCTGCAAGGCAGCCGCTTCGGCCTGAAAGGCGCAGAAGACCTCGGCGGTGGCCTGAAGGCGATCTTCCAGTTGGAAAACGGCTTTGATCCGGGCACGGGCCACCTGAACCAGGGCGGTCGCATGTTCGGTCGTCAGGCATTCGTCGGCCTCCAAAGCAACCAGTACGGCACGCTGACGCTCGGCCGCCAGTACGACCCGGTCGTCGATCTGGTCCAGGCAGTCACGGCAGACAACTACTTCGGCAGCACGTTCGCAACGCCGGGCGACGTCGACAACAACGACAACAGCCTGCGCGTCAGCAACGCGATCAAGTACACGTCGCCGGTGTTCGCCGGCTTCCAGGCTGAAGCCATGTACGCCCTCGGCGGCGTCGCAGGCAAGACGGGCGCAGGCCAGACCTGGTCGGTCGCAGCTGCATACAACAACGGCCCGGTCGGCGTTGCTGCTGGCTACTTCTACGCGAACAACCCGACGCCGACGGCTGCTGGCATCCGCACGGGCTGGGGTTCGACGACGTCGGACAACATCATCGACGGCCCGATCAACCAGGGTTACGTCTCGGCGAAGTCGATCGCCATCGCGCAAGTCGCAGGCCAGTACGTAATCGGCCCGGTGACGCTCGGCCTCGGCTACAGCAACGCGCAGTACAAGCCGGACGCATCGTCGGGCTTCGGTTCGACCGAGAAGTACAACACGGGCCGCGGCTTCGTGACGTACCAGGTCACGCCGCCGCTGCTGCTGGGCGTCGGCTACTCGTACACGAAGGCAAGCGGCAACACGAACGCCAAGTACCATCAGGCTTCGCTGGGCGCGGACTACTCGCTGTCGAAGCGCACGGACATCTACCTGGTCGGCGCTTACCAGCACGCGAGCGGCACGCAACTCAACACCGACGGCACGACGTCGGCAGCGCAAGCATCGATCGGCTCGTACGGCATCGCCGGCACGAAGTCGCAAGAACTGGTCGCCCTCGGCCTGCGCCACAAGTTCTAAAAACGACGTATCCGGCGTGCATGGCGTCTCCGACGCCTTGCCGCCGACCTGGAAAGCCAGTCATCGGTTTCGGCCGTGGCTGGCTTTTTTTTCGTCCGTCTCCAGCGAGCCGGCAGCGCCTGCGCGGGCCCGCAACTGGAGCCTGAGCCCAAGGGCGCGCCATCCGGCCAGCAGCCGCGCCTGGCGGCTGCAAAGCGCCGGCAATGCCGTTCCGGATGCCCGGACAGGTCGCCGTTTCTCCGCCGGGCGACTACCATCCGCACTGCCGGCGCCGTTCATCTGCTGCAACGGTCCATTCGTCCCCACGGGTCGATTTCGGCGGCAGTCGTTCGTCGTCTCGATGTCGGCACGCGGTTTGCACCCCGGCCAATACAGACAGGAGATTCGCCATGACGATTCAGAAGATCACGCCTTTTCTCTGGTACTCGACGGAAGCCGAAGAAGCAGCGGCCTTCTATGCAGGCATCTTTCCGGATTCGCGCGTCGTGCGCGTCACGTCGGTGTCCGGCACCGACGGCACCCGGATGGTCGAATTCGAGCTGTTCGGGCAGCCGTTCATCGCGATGAGCCACCCGCGCACGGAGTCGTTCAACCATGCGATCTCGCTGCTGGTCAACTGCGGCGATCAGGCGGAACTCGACCGCTACTGGAACGCGCTGCTCGACAACGGCGGCACGGCCGACGGCTGTGGCTGGCTGAGGGACCGCTACGGCGTCTCATGGCAGATCGTTCCGGAAGAACTCATTCCGATGATGGCCGACCGCGATGCGGTCAAGGCGGCGCGCGTGGCCGCAGCGATGATGCAGATGACCAAGTTCGACGCCGCCGCGCTGAAGGCTGCCTATGCGGGCACGGCGAATTGAAGCAGCGCGTCGGGCTTCGGATGACGCCACGGCACCACGCAATCGTGCGCGACGACGGTGACCTCCAGCGCGCGCACGCCGCCTGCGCAACCGGGCGACGCCGACGCAGCGAGCAGGTCCGACATCAGTGCACGCCGCGCCGGTTCGTCGAGCCGCACCGCCACGGTCACCAGCAGGTCGATGTCGCTGCGCGGTTTCAAGCCGCCGTCGAGCGCCGATCCGAACAGGTGGATCGCTTCCAGCGTCGCGCCGAGATGCTGCTCGATCGCGGCGCGCGCGGCGGCCACCTGTCCGGCGATTTCGGCCGGGACGCATTCAGTTACGATGCACGAACCTCACGATGCGCACGCAACGAGCGCAGCGAGAGCGGCGGGCAGTGGCGGGCAGTGGCGGAAAAACGGCAAGCGCGGATGAAGATTGCCGTTCGGCATTGCGCGTGCGCGGCACGTCATGCGTCGCACGTCATGCGTCGAACCGGACATCGCCACCGCTTCGCCTCTTCGCTGCCGCACAATTTGCGCAGCGCAATAAAAATCCCCGCACGCTTTCGCGTACGGGGATCGTTGGACATCGTAACGGCTGCCGACATGCAATCGGCAGCCGTTACGCGGCATTACGCAGCCGCGTCCTTCAGCTTCTTCAGCGCACGTGCCTTCACGCGCACGCTGGCCGGCTTCGCCGGGAACCAACGCTCTTCGCCCGTGAACGGATCCTTGCCGAAGCGCTTCTTCTTCGCCGGCACGACTTGTGCCGTGATCTTCAGCAGGCCCGGCAGCGTGAACTCGCCTGCGCCCTTCTTGTGGACCGAGCCCAGCACGACGTTCTCGAGTGCGGTGAGCACTGCCTTGACTGCCTTCACTTCCACGGCTGCGCGCTCAGCGATGTGCGTTGCGAGCGATGCCTTCGTGAACTTGTCCTTCAGCGGCGTCGGAGCAGCAGGCGCCTTCGCGACAGCCTTCTTCGCCACTACTTTCTTTGCCGGCGCTACTTTCTTGACAGCCACTTTCTTGGCCGGTGCGGCAGCCTTCTTGGCCACCTTTTTTGCGGAAGTCGCCATGTTTCTCCTACCAGGTGTGGTCGTTCGTTGGATACACGAAGCGTGCAATGCGCGCGCTTCAACGCCGGATTCTACAAGCGCCTTGACGCTTCGTGCAGTACTTTTATGCGTTTTTGCGGGGTTTCCCGCAGGTTTTGTTGCGCGCGACCGACTTCGCCGACGCTCCAGCATCAAAAAACGCCTTCACGTATGTGCCCGAACGCGAATTACGTTCGATATTTGCGCACCTATACTGGCCTCGCTCAATGCCCGGATTCCTCCATGCGCGAAGCCAGATACGTCAAAGGACTCGACGGCCTGCGAGCCCTCGCCGTCATCCTCGTTTTCCTGTCCCACAAGGGCCACGTCCTTGCCGTCGACGTCGGCAAGCTTGGCGTGTGGACGTTTTTCTTCATCAGCGGATTCCTGATCGTCGGCGAGCTGCATCGCAACCGCCACGCGGTCGAGCGCGGCACGATGACGCGCCGCCACGCGCTGGCGCTGTTCCTCGCGAAGCGCGCGCTGCGAATCTTCCCCGTGTACTACCTGCTGCTCGCCGCGCTCGCGATCTCGCACGCGCTCGTCTACCAGCGCGGTGTCGATCTCGGCCTCGCGTGGCACGCGGTGTTCCTGTCGAATTACTGGATCGGCGTCGTCAAGGACGGCTGGCCGGGCTCCACGTCGCACTTCTGGAGTCTCGCGGTTGAACAGCAGTTCTATCTGATCGCGCCGCTCGCGCTGCTCGCGGTACCCGCCGCGCGACACGTCGCGCTCGGCATCGCAGCCATCGCGCTGTGCGCGGTCGCGCATCTCGCGCTCTATCTGTCGGACGCGTCGCCGGTGCTGATCTACGCGTTTTCCCCGTGGAATTTCGCGCTGATCGCGCTCGGCGGCGTCGGCGCGATGGCGCTCGCCGATCACGGCCCGGCCGCCGTGCGCCGCGTTCCGCCCGGCTGGCTCGGCGCGGCAGGCGTCGTGTTCTTCCTCGTGCTGCCCGCGTGCACGGCGTTGCCCGATGCGGTCGCGGGGCTCGCGGATCTCGGCCTGTCCGCGTCGCTCGGCGCGCTGATGCTGTGGATCGTCAGCGAACCCGAGCATCCCGTCGTGTCGCTGCTCGACTGGGCGCCGCTCGTCTATCTCGGCACGATCAGCTACGGCTTCTACCTGTTCCACAACCTGATTCCGGCGCGCTTCGGCGTGCTGCCCGCGCGCTTCGCGCACGTGCCGATGCCGGAAATCGTCCGGGACGCGCTGCCCGAGATGCTGCAATTCTCGCTCGCCGTGCTGCTCGCGCACTTGTCCTGGCGTTATCTCGAAAAGCGGCTGCTCGACTTCAAGAAGCCGATCGCCGAGAAGCTGGCTCGGCACTTCGTCGCACGGCCGAGCACGTCGGCGCGTTGAGCGCCACGCAGGCGCGGAAAAGACGGAGCGGGAAATACACGGGAAAGCCGTGATATCGACAGCGTCGAGAAGCTGACGCGCAGCGGCGCTGCGTGATGAACCGACACCGGTGGACCGACGCCAGCACGCGCGTCAATGTGCATCGCGCCAAAGGAACCGCTGATCCGCTCGCCCGGGAGAGCGCTTCGGCACCGGCTTCAGGCGTGGCGCCAGACCGCGCCGGCGCGCCCTGCTCCACACACGGCACCACTCGCCATGCGAACCCGACACGACACGCCGGCCACGCCGACCGCTCGCACCACGATCGCGCACCCGCAAAAGCAAAAATGCCCCGGCGCCTGAGCGGCCGGGGCCAACGGAACAACCACCACCTGAAACGACGGAGCGCGCGGCTGCTTAGGCGACAGCAGCCAGCGCGGGCAAGCAGGTACGCAGGTACGCCTCGAATTCGCGGCTCACTTCCGGATGCTGGAGCGCGAGCTCGACGGTTGCCTTGAGATAGCCGATCTTGCTGCCGCAGTCGAAACGCGTGCCGAAGTAGCGATACGCGAGCACCTGCTCGTTCGCGAGCAGCGACTGGACCGCATCGGTGAGTTGCAGTTCACCGCCTGCACCCGGCTTGAGCTTGCGGAGGTGATCGAAGATCGTCGGCATGAACACGTAGCGGCCGACCACGCCGAGGTTCGACGGCGCATCCTCGGGCGCGGGCTTCTCGATGATGCCCGACAGCTTGATGATGTCCTCTTCCCATTCTCGGCCTTCGACGACGCCGTACGAGCGGCTGTCCTCGCGCGGGATCGTCTCGACCCCGATCACCGAGCTGTGATAGTGGTCGAACACGTCGACGAGCTGCTTGAGCACCGGCTGCTCGCCGTGCAGCAGGTCGTCGGCGAGGATCACCGCGAACGGCTCGCCGTGCACGAGCTTTTCCGCGCACAACACAGCGTGGCCAAGACCGAGCGCTTCCGGCTGGCGCACGTAGAAGCAATTGACGTTGCTCGGCTTGATGCTGCGCACGAGATCGAGCAGCTTGTCCTTGCCGCGCGCCTCGAGTTCGGCTTCGATCTCGTACGACTTGTCGAAGTGATCCTCGATCGCGCGCTTGCTGCGCCCGGTGACGAAGATCATCTCGGTGATACCGGCGTTGATCGCTTCCTCGACCGCGTATTGAATCAGCGGCTTGTCGACGACGGGCAACATTTCCTTCGGGCTCGCCTTCGTAGCCGGGAGGAACCGCGTGCCGAGACCGGCAACGGGGAACACGGCCTTGGTGACTTTCAACATGTTCGCATCCTGATTGCGTTGACTGCGCCGCGTCGACCAGCGACCCGGCGCGATGTTTTTCCGAACGGCATATCGAGAATCGACGGTACTGCCAATTCCACTCCGCTCATTTTCGATATGGACGATTGCCCAATGATTCCAGAAAAAATATAATCCTTTCAACTCGGTCGATATTGCCGGACCGATTGCCGAAGCAGAAACAAATTACCGATTTTCCGGATACAAATTCTTACGATTCGAATTCCTCGATATAGGGCACACCGCCCCGTTCGAGACCCGGGCGAATCGGCTCGTTCTTCAGCGCCTCGCGGTACGCCGACAGCACGGCCATGACCAGCAGTACTGCCGCGCTCGCGATCCAATGCATGTCCATCTTGCCGCTCCTTGCATCAATCATCTGGAGCTTCAAACTATCAGAAAAAAATCGGCAAATAATTTGAGGCGCCTGCGAAACCGCTTTCAGATCCGGATAAAACCATCATGCGGAATACCGTTAATACGCGGCGGTATTTTTTTATTCATTGATCGAATTCTTGCGGATTACGATGGGATCCAGACTTCCCTCCATCCGTCGCAAGGAATCGAATCGCATGCAAGCTTTCAGCGGATCGTCTCTGACCGCGCCGCCCGTCGCCGATCACAAGGAACACGTGATCGACGCGATGCGCGGCTTCGCAGCGCTGCTCGTCGCCTATTTCCATTGCCGCCAGGTCGTCTGGGTCGGCATGCAGAGCTTCCATCACGCTTACGGTCATGCGCTGAACCCGAGCGCGATCGCCGGCTACCTGACCTTCCCGTTCGCGTGGGGCTCGGCCGGCGTGCCGATCTTCTTCGTGATCAGCGGCTACTGCATCCACCGCAACGCGGCGCTCAAGTTCGCGGCCGATCCCGCCTACCGGCTCGACGCGCCGAACTTCTGGGCGCGCCGGTTCGCGCGCATCTACCCGGTGCTGCTCGCCGCGCTGCTGTTCACGCTCGCGCTCGACGCGGTCAGCCTGCAGATCGAGCCCGTCAGCCACAAGATCCGCGACATCGGCATCACGGCGTTCCTCGTGAACCTGTTCTCGCTGCAGGGCGTTGCCGGCTATACGTACGGGTCGAACGGCGCGCTGTGGACGCTGTCGCTCGAAGTACAGTTCTACGCGATCTACCCGCTGCTGTTCGCGCTGCGCCGGCGCATCGGCATGCCGGCCGTCGTGGCCGCGGTCGCGCTCGTCAACGTCGCGTCGGCGTGGCTGCTCGAACGGCACGATCTGCAGTTCTTCACGTCGTACTGGCTGTCCTGGACGATCGGCGCGTGGATCGCCGACGTGCGCGCGCAGCAGGCGCGCGGCGCGGCCGCCGTGCCGTCGCGCGCGTGGTACGTCGCGGCCGCCGTGCTGCTGGCCGCCGGTTGCGGTGCGTTCCACTACGGCCAGTACGGCGCGTTCCAGCTGTGGTCGGCCGGCTTCGCATGCTTCCTGTACCGCGCGCTCGCCCGCCCGCCGCGTCCGACGCCGCCGCTGCGCGTGCTCGGCTGGTTCGGCGACTTCAGCTACTCGCTGTACCTGATCCACCTGCCGCTGTTCGTCTGCCTCGGCTCGGTACTGTTCCACTCCGAACTGCAGTTGTCGATCTGGCCGTCGTTCGCGTTCATGGCCGCCGCGATCCCGGTCGCCTACCTGTTCTACCGGATGTTCGAACGGCCCGCGATGACGTGGTCGGCCAGCTTCAAGCCGACGCGCACCGCCCGCGTCGTCACGCCGGCGCCCGAGCGGGCCGCCTGACCCGGCCGGTCCGATTCCGGAGCCCCCGCGCGGCGTCTCGCTGCGCGGGGGCTTTTTCATGGCCGGAGCGCGGTTGAACGCAGGGTTGAGCGGGATGTGCGGCCCACCGCTATCCGACCGCGCTACGGCCCGCGTTGGCCGCCCCTTGCCGGTTTCCGCCAACACGACTGCCTCGGCGTCGCGTTACCGCTCGCGAGCCGCGCAATCCCGATCGAAACGACGACCGGTCGATCTCGCACCCGACGCGGCACGCGACCACCTGCCCGCCACTCGCCCGAAAGTACACGCGCTGAAAAGCGAAGCCCCCACGCAGCGCCATGCCGCATGGGGGCTCGTTTCCCGCCGGCTCGCGCCGCCGGCTACGACTGCTTCTTCGCCTTCGCGGCCTTCGCCGTATCCGCGAGGATCTTCTCGACCCGCTGCACGTAGGTCTCGGTCCCGAACCGACGCACCGCCGTCGCGCGCCCGCTCGCGACGAGCCGCTCGCGCAGCGCGCCGTCTCGCTTCAGCGTATCCAGCGCATCGGCCAGCGCGGTCGCGTCGCCCGGCTCGCAGAGCAGCCCGTTGTCGCCATCCTCGATGATCTCGACGACACCGCCCGCGCGGGCCGCGACGACCGGCCGGCGCGCGAGCATCCCCTCGACGATCACGCGCCCGAACGGCTCGGGCGTGATCGACGTGTGCGCGACGACGTCGACTGCCGTCATGCACGCGGCCACGTCGCGCTGGAACCCGAGGAAGTGCACACGCTCGTCCATCCCGTGCCGCGCGACGTATTCGTGCAGCTGCGCCGCGTATTCGTCCTCGCCGAACAGCGGCGCGCCGACCAGCACCACGTGCATGTCGGGATGCCGCGCGGCGGCCTCCAGCAGCAGGTGCTGCCCCTTCCAGCGCGCGAGACGGCTGAACGACCCGACCAGCCACGCATCCTTGGGCAACCCGAGGCGCGCGCGCAGCGCGGCCTGGCTGACGCCTTCCAGCGCATCGAACGGCTCGGCCGAAATACCGTTGAACACGACGTCGACGTGCTGCGGCGTGAAGCCCGTCAGCGCGCGGAACGCCTGCGCGGACGCGTCGGAGTTCGCGATCACGCGCGTGACGCCGAGCCGCGCGCAGACCTTGATCGCCAGCAACTGCTTGCTGCCGAAATGGTCGGTGCTGACGATGTCGCGCAGGTGCCAGACCACCGGCTTGCGCGCGAGCCGCCCGGCGAGTGCGGCAACCACCATCGCGCGCTGCGTGTTCGCGTAGATCACCTCGGCGCGGCGCGCGCGCCGCGCGACGTCGCGCACGAGCCGCACGAGCTGTTTCAATGCGCCGGCCGACACGCCGCCCTGCTTGCGCACGCCCGCGAGCGCGCCCTGGTCGACCACGTCGACGCGCGCGCCGATCTCGTCGAGCGCCGCGCGGAACGGGCCGTCGTCGAACAGCAGCACGTCGGCGTTCGCGCGCATGTGCTTCATGATCTCGAGCAGCGACAGTTCGGCGCCGCCGAGCACGCCGCTCTGGTCGAGCACGAGCGTCGCAGGGCCGCGCGCGGCCGGCATCGGCGCGACAGCTGCACCGCGCTGCGCGGTCGAACCGGGCAGCGCTTCCTCCACATAGTCGAGGAAGCGCCGCCGGAACTTGTCGGCGGAAAACCGCTCCGCGTTCGTGCGGCATGCGTTCGGCGTGAAGCGTTGCGGCGCGCGCTCGAAATCGTCGACGGCCGCGACGATCGCGTGCGGCGTCTGCTCGTCGAAGAACAGCCCGGTCGGGTTCGCGTCCGATTGCGGGTCGAGCACGGTTTCGAGCGCGCCGCCCTTGCCGTATGCAATCACCGGCGTGCCGCATGCCTGCGCTTCGACGACCGAGATTCCGAAATCCTCCTCGGCTGCAAACACGAACGCCTTCGCGCGCCGCATCCGGTCGTGCAGCACCGCGAACGGCTGGTAGCCCATGATCTCGACGTTCGGGCCGGCCTTCGCGCGAATCTTCTGCATCTCGGGGCCGTCGCCGATCACGACGAGCTTGCGCTCGGGCATCTTCGAGAATGCCTCGACGATCAGGTCGATCTTCTTGTACGGCACCATCCGCGACGCGGTCAGGTAGAAATCGTCCTTCGCCGCGTTCAGCGAAAACGCGTCGACGTCGACCGGCGGGAAGATCACCGCCGCGTCGCGGTGGTAGACCTTGCGGATGCGCCGCGCGATGAACGCGGAGTTCGCGACGAAGCCGTCCACCGCGTTCGCGGTGCGCGTGTCCCAGTTGCGGATGTAGTGCAGGATCATCCGCGCGAGCAGCGATTTCGGCCCGTGCGTGAGGTTCGACTGCTCCAGATACTGGTGCTGCAGGTCCCATGCATAGCGGATCGGCGAATGCACGTAGCTGATGTGCACCTGGTCCGGCCCCGTCAGCACGCCCTTCGCGACCGCGTGGCTGCTCGAGATCACGAGGTCGTACTCCGACACGTCGAGTTGCTCGATCGCGAGCGGCATCAGCGGCAGGTAGCTGCGGTACTTGGTGCGCGCGAACGGCAGCTTCTGGATGAACGACGTCGTCACCGGTTTGCCGCGCACGAATGCACGGTCGTCGAGAAAGTCGACGAGGCTGAACAGGTCCGCGTCGGGAAAGCACGCGACGATCTGTTCGAGCACACGTTCGGCACCGGCATAGGTGACGAGCCAGTCGTGGACGATTGCCACGCGCAGCGTGCGCGCCGGATGGCGCGCACCGGCCCGCTCGGCCGGCACGGGCCCGCGCAGCGCGGCGGCATTGCCGGCTTCGGCCACGGCAGCATCGGCCGTGGCGAGATTCAATACGGCGTGTTCCGCCAGATCGCGATTCATACGGTTTTCCTCGCATTGAGACGGACAAACAGGTCGCGCACGAGCGCGCGCAGCCCCGGCGTCATCGTGAGCGACCACGCGACGTTCAGTACCAGCACGACCGCGCACATGCCGATCGACTCGCCGAGCCCCGTCCACGCCTGCGCCAGAAACAGGCTCGCGAGCAGGAAGGCAAGGTGCGCCAGCATGTCGAGCACGATCGCGCGCATCCGGATCGCCGACAGGTACAGCAGCACGCCGTAGTCGACGAATGCGCGCGCCGCGACGACCACCGCCGCGCCGATCAGCCCGAAGTGATGAATGCCGAACCACAGGCCGCCGACGAAGAACGGCATTTGGACGAGCCCGGCCATCGCCGCGCGGGCCGGGTTGACCTGCGACTGGATCAGGATCCGCGTGACGCTCGCCTGGCCGACGAGCCATACGCTGATCACCAGCACGCGGCCGACCGGCGCCGAATGCGCGGCCAGGTCGGCGCCGACCCACAACGTGAGGAACGGCGCGAGCGCGAAGATCGCGACGATGCCGACCGGCGTGAACACGCCGTTCAGGAATTCGAGCGACTGGCGCGCGAGCGTATCCGCGTGGTCGCGGCCGACCGCCGACAGGCGCGGAAACAGCGTGCGCACGAGCGCGTTCGGCAGCATGTTCAGGCGCGTGACGAGGTTCTGCGGCACCGTGTAGTAGGTGACGAACTTCGCGCCCATGCCGGCACCGAGCATCACGCGGTCGAGCGTGTCGGCGATCATGCTCGTCGTGCTCGCGATCAGCATCCAGCCGCCGAAGTTGAACAGCCCTTTCGCGGTGCCCCACTGCGGCGGATCGATGCGCCGGATCCCGAGCACCTTGATGCTCGCGTGGCCGAGCATCACCGCCGCGATCAGGCGCGCGACGACTGCCGCGGCGAGCACCGTCTGCAGATTCGGCGCGATCCACCACGCGGCGCCGAGCGGCAGCAACTGGAACAGGAACGTGCCGATCGTCTGGTTCGTGTTGAACACGCCGAACCGTTCGGCGCCGTTGATCGCGCCGGCGAACACCCACGACACGTTCGCCAGCGGAATCGCGAGCGCGAGCCACGGCA
Organism: Burkholderia pyrrocinia; assembly: GCF_003330765.1. Taxonomy (NCBI): domain Bacteria; kingdom Pseudomonadati; phylum Pseudomonadota; class Betaproteobacteria; order Burkholderiales; family Burkholderiaceae; genus Burkholderia; species Burkholderia pyrrocinia. The sequence continues at coordinate 2,152,008 of NZ_CP024903.1, forward strand.
GCGCGAGATACACCTCGTGCTGCATCTCGGCCGACACCTTCGTGAAATACGCGGTGTAGACGAACGCGCCGAAATAGATCAGCAGCCCGCCCACGATGCCGGTGCCGAGATTCAGCCAGAACGCGCTCCAGAACACGCGCGCGCTTTCGTCGTCGTTGCCGCTCGCGAGCGCCTTCGAGATGTGATTCTGCGCGGCCATGCTCATCCCGAGATCGAGGATCCCGAAATAGCCGATCAGCGTCCACACGAGGCTGACGACGCCATAGCGTTCGACGCCGAGCGCGTGGATATACGCGGGTACGGTCACCAGCGACACGAAGGTCGGCAGGATCAGCCCGATGAAGTTGATCGAAACGTTCTTGAGTATGCCTTTGTCCATGCTTATGCCTTGTGTGACGGCGACGACGACGGCGCGCCGCCCGTCACGGTTTCCAGCGATACATCAGCACCTTGCCGCGCGCGTCTTCCTCGACGAACACGAGGTATTCGCCGTTTTCGCGCCGGAACGCGCTGATGCCGAACGGCACGTCGACCCAGCCGGATGCCTTGCCGACCTCGGTGCCCGGGCTCATCACGCCCACTTCCTTGCCGGTGTCCTTGTCGTACACGTGGATCTTGCCGACCGGCTCCACGGTGAAGATGTAGCGGCCCTCGACCGTGATCCCGATCAGGTCCAGGATCGGCTTCGCGTCGAGCTGCCACGGCAGCGCGACCGAGTAGCGCACGACCGGCGAGCCGGTCGACCACTTGTCGAAGCGCACCAGCACGCGGCCGACTTCCTTGTTGATGCCCGGCTGCGGCGGTGCTTCGGCCGTATAGCCGGTCACGTACAGCGTGTCCGTCTGCGCGTCGTAGATCGAGCGGCGCAACTGCGTGAACGGCTGCGGCATCGGGTAGGTCGTGACCTTGTCGTACGAGTAGATCGGGTTGCCGGCCTTGTCGACGCCGCCGTACCGGAAACGGTGGATGCCGCGCACGTCGCTCGTGCGCCAGATGTCGCCCTTCGTATCGACCCACCAGCCCCAGCCGCCTGCCTTCGCCTTGCCGGTCGTGTTGATCTCGGCCTCGTCGGCATCGAGACGGCCGTTGCCGTTCGCGTCGCGCCACAGCCAGTCGCCGCCGGGCGGCTTGTTCGGCACCTTGTCGACCGGCCGCGCGCGGCCCGCGATCAGGCCCGACGGAATCGCGACCTCGCCATCGCGCTTCGCGTCGAAGCGGTAGATCTTCAGGTGATCGGCGTACATGTCGGTCAGGTACAGGAACGTGCGGCCATCGACGCGGCGCGCGATCGGCATGCCGGGCCACTGGTCCGTATGGAACACGGGGTCGTCCGGATACTTGAAACGGTTCGACAGGAAGCCGACGTATTTCGAGTCCTGGCCCGGCGGCTTCGACAGGTCGAGCTCGAAGCGCTTGTTGCCCGTGTACACACTGTTCGGCCGCGCGGGGTCGAGCCACGCGCCGTCGACGAACAGCAGCCCCTGCACCTGCCAGCGCTGCTTGCCGTCAGGCGTGTAGCTTTCGAGCACCGCGCCGAGCCCCGCGCCGATCGTGTCGTGGCGCGGCCCGATGCCGTTCATCGACACGTAGACGTTGCCCGCGCGATCGACGCCGACGCCCGTCAGCCCGTTGAAGCGCTGCGGCCCCGGCCGCCCCGGCACGGGGCCTGCGAAAATGCCGCCGCGCTCGCCGAGCGTGCCGGACTGCGCATAGCCCTTGCCGCCTTTCGAGAAGATCAGGATCTGCTGGCGCGGCCCGTTATCCGCGACGAGCACGCGCCCCTTCGTGTCGACTGCCACGTCCACCGCGTCGGTGCCTTCCGGCAGCGCCGGTGCGTCGTCGAGCTTGCGGCCGTCCGCGCGCACGTGCACGAGGTGCGCGGGCCCGTTGATCGTGTCCGTGAGCAGCCACAGCGTGCCGTCGCCCGCCAGCGCGATGCGGCCCGGCTCGTGCGCGCTCCACGTGCCCTTCTTCTGCATCGTCTCGGCGTCGTAGACGTCGACTTCGTCATGCGACGGATTCGTCGCGAACAGCGTCTTGTCGTCGGCCGCGAGGCCACCGACTTCCGCCTTCAGTTCGCCCACTTCCGGCCGCGTGGCGGCCGGCACCTCGTTGAGCATCATGAAGCTCGCGGCCATCCGCGCGCGGCCGGCATCGGCACGCCCGCCCGGCGCCACCTGCGGCGCCGCGCGAAACGGCGCGGGCTGCTTCATGTCGCCGATCGTGCGCCGCGAGATGCCGAACCACTGCTTGCCCTTGTCCGGCCAGATGCCGGGCGACTGAAGGTGGCCGCGCTCGTTGCCGACGCCAATCGCGACATACGCATACTTGCTGTTCACGGCGATCGCGTTGCCGCCGAGGTTGCCCCAGCCGTGCGTGCCGCCGGCGAAGCCGAGCATCTTCCCGTCCTGGTAGACGCTTGCTTCGGCCCCGCTTTCGTCCCAGGGCGCATTCGTATACACCTTGCCTTCAGGCGTCACCGCGATCGCGCGGATATCGATCTGCGTCCAGCTGCCGTCGCCATAGCCGGACGTGTTGCCGATCCACGACGTCGTCGCGGGCAACACCGTTTCGGCCGGTGCGGCGCTCGTCAGCAGCGCCGCGCATACCGTCATGCCAACCAGAATCAGACGTCGCAATGCGCTTCTCCAGACTTGATGCGGAAGCGACCGGCGCCGTCGCGGACTGCCGCCGGCGCACCCTGTCGCTAAATGGGTTTCAAACGTCGCGATGCAGGTTACAAGCAAAAATAATCACAAGAAATTTGGAAATATTTGGGGATGTTTCCGCCTGAAATATCGAACCGGAACAGGCGGGAAAAGGCGCCCGGAAACGGCAATAACGACCGCATTTCACTCATCGTTCCGTAGAAAATGCCGCCTCGCGCCGCCTGTCGCGGCAGCCCGGGCACCCACCTTTCATTCTTCGACCGGAATAATCGGCATTTGAATGTTTGTCGTCAGATAAATGACGCGCGTTTTTTTGCCGATTTCTTTTCCCTAGAATCGTTTTCGATTCGATATTTCATTTAAAGGCATGCATTACGTTCACGCATCGGATGTGCGACACGCCCCGGCCCCCGCCGCGCGTCGCGAAGGAGCGGCGCGATGACGAGCATTTCGCGACCCGCCGACCTGGCCCCGCCACAACACGGCCGCATCGTGCAGCTCGACGGACTGCGCGCGATCGCCGTGGGCGCCGTATTCCTGCAGCACGCGCTGAAGGCGCCGCTGTGGATGGGCGTCGATCTGTTCTTCGTGCTGAGCGGCCTGCTGATCACCGGCATCCTGCTCGAGCGCAAGGCGCGCGGGCAGTCGTACTTCAGCCACTTCTACGCGCGCCGGGTGCGCCGCATCCTGCCGCCGTACGTGCTGCTGCTGGTGGCGTCGACGATCCTGTTCGGCGCGAGCTGGCTGCCGCACTGGCCGTGGTTCGCGTTCTTCTCGACCAATATCGGACTGTCGCTCGGCAGCATCGGCCACGACAGCCTGAACGTGCTGTGGTCGCTCGCTGTCGAGGAGCAGTTCTATATCTTCTGGCCGTTCGTCGTGCTGTGGTGCTCGGAGCGCGCGCTGCTGTGGGTCGCCGCCGCGCTGATCGTCGCCGCGCCGGTGCTGCGCGCGATCGCGACGCCGTGGTTCGATTCGTTCTGGCCGATCTACTACCTGACGCCGTTCCGGATGGACCTGCTCGCGGCCGGCGCGCTGCTCGCGATCGTGCTGCGCCGCGACCGGCGCGCGCTGGAGCCGTTCTATCCGCTCGCGATCGTCGGCGCGCTCGTGTCGCTCGCGATCCTCGGCTGGCTGCACCTGTCGTTCCCGCGCTTTCGCGCCGCGAACACGCCGCTGTCGAATGCGGCGCTCTACAGCATCTCGCTGCTGCTGTGCACGTCGATCGTCGTGATCGCGCTGCGCGGGCGCGGCATCGTACAGCGCGTGCTGACGAACCCGATGCTCGTCTACGTCGGCACCGTCAGCTACACCGTGTACCTGATCCACCTGAGCGTGCTGTATGCGCTGTGGCCGCTGCACCTGAACCGCTTCGTCACGGCCGCGCTCGCACTCGCGATCACGCTCGCCTACGCGACCCTGAGCTGGTACGGCTTCGAACGGCGCCTGACGCGCGGCCCCGCACGCCGCGCACTGCCGGCCGCCGCAAGCACGACCGCCTGATTTTCTCTATCGCTTCGACTAGGACAACGCCATGAGCCAAACTCGCAAAAAGGCCATCATTACCGGGATCTCGGGGCAAGACGGCGCCTACCTGACCAAACTGCTGCTCGACAAGGGCTACGAGGTCACGGGCACCTACCGCCGCACCAGTTCGGTGAATTTCTGGCGCATCGCCGAGCTCGGCGTCGACACGCACCCGAATCTCACGCTTGTCGAGCACGATCTGACCGACGCCGGCTCGAGCCTGCGCCTGCTCGAACGCACGCAGCCCGACGAGCTGTACAACCTGGCCGCGCAGAGCTTCGTCGGCGTGTCGTTCGACCAGCCGACGACCACCGCCGAAGTGACGGGCCTGGGCCCCTTGAACCTTCTCGAGGCGATCCGCGTCGTGAGCCCGAAGACGCGCTTCTACCAGGCGTCGACGTCCGAGATGTTCGGCAAGGTCCAGGCGATCCCGCAAACGGAAACCACCGCGTTCTATCCGCGCAGCCCGTACGGCGTCGCGAAGCTGTACGCGCACTGGATGACCGTGAACTACCGCGAGTCGTATGGCCTGTTCGGCAGCAGCGGGATCCTGTTCAACCATGAATCGCCGCTGCGCGGCCGCGAGTTCGTCACGCGCAAGATCACCGACACCGTCGCGAAGATCAAGCTCGGCAAGGCGACCCGCCTCGAGCTCGGCAACCTCGACGCGAAGCGCGACTGGGGCTTCGCACTCGAATACGTCGAAGGGATGTGGCGGATGCTGCAGGCCGACGAACCCGACACCTACGTGCTCGCGACCAACCGCACCGAGACCGTGCGCGACTTCGTGCGGATGGCATTCGCGGCCGCCGGCTACCAGATCGAATGGACCGGCAAGGGCGAGCAGGAACGCGGCCTCGATGCGTCTACGGGCAACGTGCTCGTCGAAATCAACCCGAAGTTCTACCGCCCCGCCGAGGTCGACCTGCTGATCGGCTGCGCGGACAAGGCTAAAGCCAAGCTCGGCTGGGTGCCGGGGACGACGCTCGAACAACTTTGCCAGATGATGGTCGAAGCGGATTTGACGCGGAATCTTCACCATGACACGTTCTGAAACCGGACGCCCGTCGCGCCGTGCGTTCGTCACGGGCCTGACGGGCTTCACCGGCCGCTACATGGCGGAACGCCTCGCAGCGGCCGGCTACGAAGTCTGGGGCACGGTCGCGCCCGGCGCGCCGCCGTCCGACGATCCGGTGTTCGCGAACTGCACGCTGGTACCCGTCGACCTGCTGGACGCGGATGCCATGCGTGCGGCCGCTTCCGACGCGCGACCCGATGCGGTCGTGCATCTCGCCGCGCGCGCGCATGTCGCGCAGGACGAGCCGTCGCAAACCTATGCGGTCAACATCGTCGGCTCGCGCAACCTGCTGGCCGCACTCGCGGGCCTCGACCGCCGCCCGTCGGCCGTGCTGCTCGCGAGCAGCGCGAACATCTACGGCAATTCGACGGCCGGCGTGCTCGACGAAACCGTCCCGCCCGCCCCCGCGAACGACTACGCGGTCAGCAAGCTTGCGATGGAATATGCGGCGAAGCTGTGGGCCGACCGGCTGCCGATCGTGATCGCGCGGCCGTTCAACTACACGGGTGTCGGCCAGAGCGATGCGTATCTGCTGCCGAAGCTCGTCGCGCACTACGCGCGCAACGCCCCGCGCATCTCGCTCGGCAATCTCGACGTGAGCCGCGATTTCTCCGACGTGCGCGACGTAACGGCCGCCTATCTGAAGTTGGTCGAAACCGCGCTGGCCGGCGAGACATTCAACGTCTGCTCGGAGCGCGCGTATTCGCTGAAGGAAGTGCTGGCGATGCTGTCGCGTATCGCCGGTTACGTGATCGACGTGACGATCGATCCGCGTTTCGTGCGGCACAACGAGGTGAAAAGCCTGAGCGGATCGCGCGACAAGCTGCGTCGCGCGGTGGGCGAACTGCCCGTCACGCCGCTCGACGAAACTTTGCGGTGGATGGTGGATGCGATGCGCGACGCGCCGCACGGGCTCACCGGCTGAACCGGCAGCGCAGGCGCGAACGCGGTGCGCCGGATGGTTTCAAGCAAAAACGACAACGGGCCGCCTGCGCTGCAGGCGGCCCGTTGTCGTTGACGGGGCGAAATGACGGCGTCGCTCAACCGCCCAGACCGCGCGCGAGATCGTTGCGCAGATCGCCCACATCCTCGAGGCCGACCGACAACCGGATCAGCCCTTCGCTGATCCCCGCCGCCGCGCGCGCTTCCGGCGTGATGCGGCCATGCGTCGTGGTCGCCGGATGCGTGATCGTCGTGCGCGTGTCGCCGAGATTGCCGGTGATCGAGATCAGCTTCGTGCTGTCGATCACGCGCCACGCGTTCGCGCGCTGCTGCTCGGGCGTGTCGCCCTTCAGCTCGAACGATACGATCGCGCCACCCGCCTTCTGCTGACGCTTCGCGAGTTCATGCTGCGGGTGCGACTCGAGGCCCGGGTGAAACACGCGCGCCACCGCCGGATGCGAATCGAGCCAGCGCGCGATCTCCAGCGCGTTCGCCGATTGCTTCTCGACGCGCAGCGACAGCGTCTCCATCCCCTTCAGCAGCACCCACGCATTGAATGCTGACAGCGTCGGGCCCGCGCTGCGCACGAACGGGAACACCTTGCCCATGATGAATTCCTTCGAGCCGACCAGCGCGCCGCCGAGCACGCGGCCCTGCCCGTCGAGGAATTTCGTCGCCGAGTGCATCACGACATCCGCGCCGAGTTTCAGCGGCTGCTGCAGCACCGGGCTGCAGAAACAGTTGTCGACGACGAACAGCGCGTTCGCGGCCTTCGCGATCTTGCCGATCGCGTCGATGTCGGCGAGTTCGGTCAGCGGGTTCGACGGCGTCTCGAGGAAGAACATCTTCGTTTCCGGGCGCACCGCTTCCCGCCACGCGTTCAGGTCGGTCGGATCGACGAAGGTCGTCGTGATCCCGAACTTGCTGAAGATCTGCGAGAACATCCCGAGCGTCGAGCCGAACAGGCTGCGCGAGCTGACGAGGTGATCGCCCGCCTGCAGCGCGGCCATCACGACCGACATGATCGCGGCCATCCCCGACGCGGTCGCGATGCACGCCTCGCCGCCCTCGAGCGCCGCGAGACGCTCCTGGAACATCGTGACGGTCGGGTTCGTGAAGCGCGAATAGGTGAAATAGTCTTCCGAATTCGCGAAGCGCTCGGCCGCGTCGGCCGCGCTCTGGAAGCAGAAGCTCGACGTGAGGAACAGCGCTTCCGAGTGTTCGTTGAAGTCGCTGCGCAGCGTGCCCGCGCGCACCGCGAGCGTGTCGAAGTTGAGGGAGTCGTCCATGTTCCGTTTTCCGTATTCGATGGCCGCGCGTGTCGCGCAAACCAGACCAAACAAAAAGCCCGCTATGCGTCGGCATCAGCGGGCTTCGGGGCGGTACGACAGCGATCGACTCGGGCCGGCTGTCGCCGGCCTTCGCTTTAGCTGTTTGGGGAAAGGGCCCCGCGTCCGCAAGCTGATATCAAATCGACGCAAGGCCACATCCTATCACGCTCGTGCAAAAGCGTACGCCGGTGTCACTCGACCGACAGTTGCAGGTTCATCTGCGAGCGCTCGGTGTCGCCGGCCGTGTCGCGATCGGCCTGCGACGCCGGCGTGAGGCGCGCGCGCTCGATCCTGTCGAGATACTCGGGCGTGACATCGCCGGTGATGTAGTTGCCGTCGAAGCACGACGCCTCGAAATGTTCGAGCTTCGGGTTGATGTCGCGCACCGCGCGGCGCAGGTCGTCGACGTCCTGGTAGATCAGGTAGTCGGCGCCGATGATCTTCGCGACTTCGTCGTCGGTGCGGCCGTGCGCGACGAGCTCGCCACGCGTCGGCATGTCGATGCCGTACACGTTCGGGAACTTCACGGGCGGCGCCGCCGACGCGAAGATCACCGACTTCGCGCCCGCATCGCGCGCCATCTGCACGATTTCGTGCGAGGTCGTGCCGCGCACGATGGAATCGTCGACGATCAGCACGTTCTTGTCCTTGAACTCGATGCTCATCGCGTTGAGCTTCTGGCGCACCGACTTCTTGCGCACGGCCTGCCCCGGCATGATGAACGTCCGGCCGACGTAGCGGTTCTTGAAGAAGCCTTCGCGATACTCGACGCCGAGCTTCGCTGCGACCTGCATCGCGGCCGGGCGCGACGAATCGGGAATCGGCATCACGACGTCGATCGGCACGTTCGGCAGCTCGCGCTTGATCTTCTCGGCGAGATAGTCGCCCATGCGCAGGCGCACGTTGTAGACCGGCACGCCGTCGAGGCACGAATCCGGACGCGCGAGGTACACGTATTCGAACATGCACGGATTCAGCGTCGGCTGCTCCGCGCATTGCTGGCTGTGGAAGTTGCCGGCCGGGTCGATGAAGATCGCTTCGCCGGGCCGCACGTCGCGCACGAATTCGAAACCGATGCCTTCGACCGCCACCGACTCCGACGCGACCATCCACTCGGTGCCGTGCTCGGTCTCGAGCTTGCCGATGCAGAGCGGGCGGATGCCGAACGGATCGCGGAACGCGAGCAGGCCGTAGCCGGCGATCAGCGACACGATCGCATACGAGCCCTGCAGGCGGCGATGGACGCCGGAGACAGCCTTGAACACCGAGGCCGGATCGAGCTCGAGGTCCGTCGTCGACAGTTGCAGCTCGTGTGCGAACACGTTGAGCAGCACTTCGCTGTCGGAATTGGTGTTGATGTGCCGGCGGTCGATCCGGAACATCTCGTCCTTCAGTTGCTGCCAGTTCGTCAGGTTGCCGTTGTGCGCGAGGATGATCCCGAACGGCGCGTTCACGTAGAACGGCTGCGCCTCGGCTTCGCTCGACGCCGAGCCGGCCGTCGGGTAGCGCACCTGGCCGATGCCGTAGGTGCCGGGCAGGCTGCGCATGTTGCGCGTGCGGAACACGTCGCGCACCATGCCGTTCGCCTTGTACATGTGGAAATTGCTGCCGTCCACCGTCGCAATGCCCGCCGCGTCCTGACCGCGATGCTGCAGCAGCAGCAGGCTGTCATAGATCAGCTGGTTGACCGGGGATTGGGAGATAACACCTACGATGCCGCACATGGCATGTCCTTCAAGATGACAAAATCGGTTACGTCCTGCCCGGCCGCGTCGTCACACGCGTACGTACTGGGCCATGCCGTCGGGCAGGAGCTGCTTCAGCTCGTGCACGCCCTGCTCGGCGAAAGGACGCAATAGCGCATTGCGCCAGAAATCCTGTTTGGGCAGCTCGGTCAGCCCGGCCGCCGCGACCAGCAGCACCACCAGCACGCCGCCGCGGACGAGCCCGAACATCATGCCCAGCGAGCGGTCGACGCCGCCCAGGCCGCTCGCCTGCGCGATCCGCGACAGCAGCGCGTTCGCGACGCCGGCGACCAGCACGACGCCGATCACGAGCAACGCGAATGCGATCACCCACTGCGTCAGCGCGCCGCCCGGCCAATTCGCCGGAATGTACGGCACGACCAGCCCGACGTAGCGGCCCGCGATCACGATCGCCGCGATCCAGCCGATCAGCCCGAAAATCTCCGAGACGAAGCCGCGCCACGCACCGCGTAGCGCCGACAACACGATCACCGCCAATACAGCGTAGTCGAAAGCCGTCAGCATCGTGCGTTACTGCGTCAGCCCGGCATCTCGCACCTTCGCGATCGCGGCGGAAGCCGCCGCGCGATCCGCGAACGGGCCCGCACGCAACAGTGTAGCCGTGCTGCCGTCCGCCTGCTTGCGATGCTCGACATATGCGGGCACACCCGCCGATTTCAACTTGGTGGCCCACGAACGGGCCGTCGCGTCATCCTTGAACGAACCGAGCTGCACCGCGAAGCGCGCACCGGCCGGCGACGACGGCGACGATGCGTCGCCGCTGTCCGGGCTTGCGACGTCGGCATTCGCGACGGTTGCGGGCGCAGGCTTCGGCGCGGCCGGTTTCGCCGCGGGGGCGGCCGGCTTCGGTGCGGGCTTCGGCGGCGTCACGCTCGCCGTGGTCGTCGTATCGGGTTTCGCGGCTGGCTTGTCGGCCGCCTTCGGCGCAGGCGCCGGGACTGCCGCGACGGTGGCATCGGACGCCGGCGGCTCGTCGTGCGCGACGCCCGCCTGCACGTCGGACGCGTCGTCGCGCGGCGCGACCGCCTGGTGCGCGGGCCGGTTCGGGATGTCGATCGCGATGTCGTCCGTCACCGGCTTCGGGTGCGAATCGAGCACCATCGGCAACACGATCACGGCACCCACGACGAGCGCGATCGCGCCGACGAGGCGACGGCGCGCGCGCTGCTTTTCTGGAAGGGTCGGATCGAGGAGCAGTGCGTCCGATTCCGGACGCTCGGTGCGGCGCGAGCGTCGCTCGACGCGTTCAGTGCGCTCCGTGCGCACGTTCCGGGAGGCCCCGGTACGACCGCCGCGCCGCGTAGGCGCGTCGTCGTCTTTTTTGCCGAAGGAGAAAATTCCCATGAATGGCTGAATCCGAAACTGCCCGTCAGTCAGTGTTGCTGCGATTTACGGTAGGCCAGCACGCCGGCAACCGTATGGAAACTGCCGAAAACCACGATTCTATCATTCTCGGATGCTCTTTTTAGTGCATCGCGAAACGCTTCTGCGGGCGACGCGTAACGCGTCACGCTCGAATCGGGGCCCTCCTCCACGCCGGCCTTGCGCAGCGCAGCTTCGAGCTGCTCCGTTGAGGCCGCGCGCGGCAGCGGCAGGTCGGTCACGCACCAGTGATCGATCTCGCCCTTCAGGTGCCGCAGCACGCCGTCGATGTCCTTGTCGTGCATCGCGCCGAACACCGCGTACGTGTACGGGAAGAAGCCCATGTTGCCGAGATTCTGTTCGAGCACGGCCGCCGCGTGCGGATTGTGCGCGACGTCGAGCACGATCGCCGGCTTGCCGGGCAGCACCTGGAAGCGCCCCGGCAGCTCGACGTTCGCGAGCCCGAGCCGGATGTCCTGCGCGGACACCGGCAGCAGCGGGCGCAGCGCCTCGAGCGCGGCCAGCGCGGCCGATGCATTGATCAGTTGATTCGCGCCCCGCAGCGCCGGATACGCGAGCGCCGGATAGCGCTTCTCGCGACCGAGGTAGCTCCATTGCTGGCGCTCCGAGCCCGGCTGCGCCTCGTAGCGGAAGTCGCGGCCGACGAGCCACAGGTCGGCGCCGATCGCTTCGGCGTGGTCGACCAGCGTCTGCGGCGCGGCCGGATCGCCGCAGATCGCCGGCTTGCCCGCGCGGAAGATCCCGGCCTTCTCGAACGCGATCTTCTCGCGCGTATCGCCGAGGTATTCGGTGTGGTCGATGTCGATGCTCGTGACGATCGCACAATCGGCATCGATGATGTTGACCGCATCGAGCCGGCCGCCGAGGCCGACCTCGAGGATCACCGCGTCGAGCCCGCGCGACGCGAACAGATGCAGGATCGCGAGCGTCGTGAATTCGAAGTACGTGAGCGACACGGGCTCGGGCAGCGACGTGCGTGCGGCTTCGACGGCCTCGAAGTGCGGCAGCAGTTCGTCATCGGTGACGTTCTGCCCGTTCACGCGCGCGCGCTCGTTGAATTCGAGCAGGTGCGGCGACGTGTGGCAGCCGACCTTGTAGCCCGCGCGCACGAGGATCGTCTCGAGGAACGCACAGGTCGAGCCCTTGCCGTTCGTGCCGCCGACCGTGATGACGGGGCATGCGAATTCGAACTGCAGCGCCGCCTTGACCTGCCCGATGCGGGTCAGGCCCATGTCGATGCCG